>JAXHVI010000178.1:0-38973 GCA_034189195.1 Thermodesulfobacteriota bacterium
ATTGATGGTAATGATTTTTTGTCGCCCGATATGCTCGAGCACTTTGGGTTCATCCATATGTCACCTTGATAAAGTATGCGCAAATATGTTAATATTGCGCATACTTTATCAAAATTCATGTGGAATGCAACCTGTTTTTTGTTTGTTTTTCCATTTAAATCGGTCGCAATAGACGCCATCGGGCTGATTTTCATGAAAACGCATGCTTGATCACGGTCCCTTCGCTGCCCCCATGGCCTTTAATCATAGGGCTTTGACTCAATCCAACCGTCGTTTGCGGTCATAGAAAATTTGCCGACCACCAAAAGGTTCGGTTTGTGGATTGAACGCCCGGGATTATTCACTAAAGAACCACTTTGCCGTATTCATTGCGCACTTTGCGCCTTTGCGAGACAAAAAACAAATCGTCAAAAATAAAAACGTTTTCAAGAAACTGTCAGGCGTCGGGCACACCGTGGCGCAGGGATATCTTTTCAAACATCTGTACGATGCCGGCAATGATGCTGTACAGGGGGTCGACACCCAGGTTTTTTTCCACTGTCCTGTCAAAAAAAATGTTGAGGCTGGACCCAAGCCCCTCGTCCGGCTTCCAGTAACAGATCAGAACAGGCACCAGCGGCAGGGGGTAAAGCACGATGGAGATGTCGGCTTCGTAAAGGTTTTTCACCCGTTTGCCGTTAAACAGGTGCACCATGTCCTCAAACAGGTCGGTATAGATATCCGCCACTCTTTTGAGGGGCTGTTCACACCGCTGCACAAAAAGGCCGTTTCTTTCGGCCCCGTTTTTCAGCTCACGAAAAGGTACCCACTCCCCGGACACGGGCAGGCCCGCGGATTCCATCACATAGATAAGCAGAGGGATGGCCACCCAGGGGTTGACATGAATCTCGGACGCCATTTTTCCGTCCGGATAGACATGAAAGTCCTTGCCCATCACCTTGAGGGTCAGCCGTCCGTTGGCAAAGGTGCCGCCGGTGCGCGTGGCCGCTTCGGCCAGATCGACCTTCCGGATCTGTTTCTTGAGCTGGGCCACAAAGTCGTCCATACCGTCGCTGATGGTCGGCTTTTTTTCCACAAGACCGCCGTACTGTCGAAGGGTCTCCGCGTCCAGGCGGGGGCAGTCGGAAAGGGGGCGTTTGCCCTGGAAAACAGCGGCGGCAAAGGCCAGGCAGGTCTTCTCATTGCAGGCCCGGCAGTTGGACTTATCCAGCAGTTTGAATATATCCATCACTGTTTTAAACGAAGACACCATTGACTCCTTCACATACCAGCATGGTTGTTATCAGAAAAAACCTGCAAACAAAAACACATCTTATCCAAATCAAAATCGGGATCGGGATCGAAATCAGAGGCGAAGCCATGACACGTTGAATTTCAAAAGGCGGTCACATCGCTGCGTATGCGACCGGACGCCACTGATTCAAAAAAGGCATCGGCCAGCTCGTGGCTTCTGTCCGCCGTCACCCGCCAGCAGGCCATGCGTTCGGTATCCCGGCCCCGAAAGGCCATAAAATCCTTTCTATCCGGAATTTTTCCCATGGGCAAGGATTTTACAAACGCCTGTGACGGCGCCACCATCAAAACGTTGTCCATGTAAGCGGCAACCGGCCTGCGCCAGGCAAGGGGTTTGTCGAACCAGCCGGGAATCACCCGGTTCACGTAGTGGGGAAACAGAACGATCCGGTCATCATGATTGCCCAGCGGCATGTTCATGTGGTAATCGATCAGGCCTCCGTCCCGGTAAGTGCCGGCCGGAGACCCGGCAATGTTTTTCACACCGGACATCACCATGGGAATGGAGCCTGAAGCCAGCACCGCCTGGCGAAGATTGTCCCGGCGCAAAACCACGGTCCGGGTGGGAAAGTCGTTAAAGTTCGAAAACCGGTCATCGCCTTTGGGATGGCAAAACAGGATCCGTTCAAAAAAGAGCCGCAGGGTCCGGCGGCCGGCCGCGTTAAACAGGGCGGCCAGCCCCATGGCCGATGCCTGCAACAGCTTTTGTTCTCCGGCCAGGGCGCCCCGGCACCGCACCGACAGGCAGCTGAGCCGGAATACCGGGTGCGAAAGAATATGATCGACCTGGTCGTCATTCACAAACCGGTCCAGGATTCTCAGGCTTTCGGTTGTGACCTCTTCCGGTGTGGGACGGGCCGAATACTGCTGACTCATGTAGGCTTCGACAAACCGGTCAAAGGCGGCTTCAGGATCAACGGTGGATGCCGCGGTAAAGCGCCAGGAACCGATGGAAGACCCGATCAGGTGCAACGGCGCTGCCCGTCCGGCAAACCAGCGGCCAAAGAGCAGCCGGTCCAGGCCGTAAAGCACCAGCCACTTGGGACCGCCGGCGGCTCCGGCCACCACGGACACGGCATCGGGATGAAGCCCTTCGTCCCGAATCCGGGCCAGGGCCTTTTTACCGGCCATCAGTACAAACGGTCTGTTCATCGGTTATCTGTCTTTTTTAAAATATCTCAAGATGTTTTGTTTCCGGCCGAGGCGAAAGAAAGCGTTTCTTCTCTTTTACAACAATTAGAGCAGGATTCACGCGAGCATGCCCCCGTCACAGGTAATGCAGCTTCCTGTGGTAAAAGAGGAGGCGTCGGAGGCCAGGTAGAGCACCGCCCCCACCATCTCCTCCGGGGTGGCGTGACGGTTCATGGGAATCCGGCTCACCGCGTAATCGTAAATACCCTTGTTGGCGATGATGGCTTCGCTGAACTTGGTTTCGGTCAGGCCGGGCAGCAGGGCATTGACGCGGATCTTATCGGCGGCCAGCTCCTTGGCAAACGCCTTGGTCATGGCCACCACCCCGGCCTTGGTGATAGAATAAATCCCCTGGAAAGGGGCCGGACTCACGGCGTTGACCGAAGCCACGTTGACAATCGAACCGCCGCCACCGGCCTTCATCATTTTGGCCGCGTACTGGGACATGAAAAACGGCCCCTTCAGGTTGACCGCGTTGGTCTTGTCCCAGGCCCACTCCTCGGCGCCCAGCAGGTCCCCGAAGTAGGGATTGGTGGCCGCGTTGTTCACCAGGATGTCCAGCCTGCCGTAATCGGCCTGAATCTTGGCAAAAAGGGCTTTGAGATGGTCCATCTCCCCGACGTTGCAGGCCACGGCGTCGGCCTTGCCGCCCGCTTGGCCGATTTTTTCCACCACGGCCTGAAGGGGTTCGATCTTCCGGCTGACCAGAATGCACCGTGCCCCGCTTTCCGCCACCGCCAGGGCAATGGCCTCGCCGATGCCCCTGCTGGCGCCGGTAATCAGGGCCACCTTGCCTTCCAAAGAAAAATTAACCATGGCTTATGCCTCCTTATAATCAAGTTTGATCAAACACTCACTTTTGCCACTCGGATAAAATTTTCTCCCAGCAGCTTTTTTTGAACAGCGCTGTCAGGAAATAGTTTTTCAATGCGGGCCTTGATCAGGTAAACCCATCCACCAGGGGCGCCATCGGGGTCACCCGGTCAATTCCGGCGTCGTCCATCTTGCGCAGGATCGTATCCACGGGCATCAGCCCCTCATCCAGATGAAAACGGCACTCAATGATCATGGCGCTTTCCTTTCAACGGGTAAAGGCAGCGATTTTTGCGTTACTCTGCTCTCCTGCGCCTGCATTCCGATCTTACTCGTGACTTTACTCTTACTCATAATCTCTTACTCTTGATCGTCTGTTTTTTTTCGATCCCGATTTCGATCCCGATCCCGATGGTGTTATGGTTTGACATAGGTATTCACCATATCACACACAAAATCGGCATAGGCGTCCACCCCCACCTTGCGGCGGGAGTATTTCCACCGTTTCAGGTACCAGTCCTGAAGCATGGCCTTGATCACCGAGGCTGTCAACAGGGTGTTGTGGGGGCGGAAAACACCGGTTTTAACCCCCTGCTCCAGAATACCGGTGTAGAGCTGCTCGGTATAGAGTTCACTGGTAATGGCTTTTTTCTGGTCTTCTTTGCCCAGGTGCTTGGTCTCCATGTAAAAAAAATAAAACCACGGCTGCATGGCTTCACTGAGATAGAGATGGGCCCGAACGGCGGTGGAAAGCCGCTTTTCAGGCGTGGTCACCCCTTCCAGGGCGCCGGTCAGAATCCGGCTGGTGAGCTGGTAGCCCTGCTCCTGAATGATGCCCAGCAGCTGTTCTTTACTGGAAAAATAGGAGTACAGGGCGCCCAGGCTCAGGCCGGTCTCTTTTGCCAGGTCCCGCAGGGTCATGGCGTGAAACCCCTTGGTGTTGCTCAGCTTCAGAGTGGCATTATAAATATTGATCAGGTTTTTGATCCCCACGGCCTCCTTTTTCACCTTGATGGTGTCCTGGTGGGCCTGAAAGATATCCCTGCAGATATCCTCCATGGAGATCATGACCTGGTTTGAAAATGATTCAAATGTCATCGACCGGATAATGCCTTCTATTTATATCTATCGGAATCGGAATCGGGATCGGGATCGATATCCCTCGACCCTTGAACCCTCTCCCCTACTTTTTCCCTTCGTAGTCCTTGAGAATGCGCTTGGCCACGTACATCTTGTGCACCTCGTCGGCCCCGTCGTAAATCCGGGCGGCCCGCTCGTGGCGATAGTAGAAGGCCAGAATCGTATCATCAGTCATGCCCAGGCCGCCGTGGACCTGAAGGGCCCGGTCAATCACCCGAAGCATGGTGTTGGCCACCATGAACTTGATAAAGGAGATGTCGTACCGGGCCTCACGGGCGCCGTACTTGTCGATCTTCCAGGCCGCATGCAGGGTCATCAGCCGGGCCGCCTGTATCTCGGCCGCGGAGTCGGCCACCCATTCGCGAATGATCTGGCGGGTGGCCAGAGTGCTGCCGTCCGGCAGAATCATGCGCTGGTTGGCCCGCCGGCACATCAGGTCAAAGCACCGCTTGCAGATACCCAGCCACCGCATGCAGTGATGAATCCGTCCCGGCCCCAGCCGCTCCTGGGCAATCACAAATCCATGGCCTTCAGGCCCGAGCAGGTTCTTTTTCGGCACCCGGCAGGACTGAAACAGAATTTCCGCGTGGCTGGCATAGTCGCTGCCCTTTTCCCCCATCACCGGCAGGTTGCGCACCAGGTTAAACCCCGGAGTGTCGGTGGGCACGATGATCATGCTGGCCTGAAGATAGGAGGGGGCGTCGGGGTTGGTTACGGCCATGACAATGGTGAATTCGGCGCCTTCCGCCGCCGTGGTGTACCATTTATGACCGTTGATCACGTAGTCGTCTCCGTCCTTGACCGCCGTGGTCTCCAGCATCACAGGGTTGGAGCCGGCCATGTCCACTTCGGTCATGGAAAAGGCGCTGCGAATGTCGCCGGCGGTCAGGGGTTTGAGATACATCTCCTTCTGTTCTTCGGTGCCGTGCAAATGGAGAATCTCGATGTTGCCGGCATCAGGGGCCTGGCACCCGAACACGTAATGGCCAAGAGGGCTGCGGCCCAGGGATTCGGACACCAGGCCGTGCTCCACCAGGGAGAGCCCCATGCCGCCCAGTTCTGTTGGAATCTGAGGCCCCCACAGCTCCATCTTCTTTACCATGTTGCGCTTTTCCTTGAGTGTGGGCACCATGTCGGCAAAAGAACGGGTCAGAAACTCAGGCTCCAGGGGAATCAGTTCCTTTTCCACGAACTCGTCGATCATCTCCAGAATCGTCTGCATTTTATCGGAAATTGCAAAATCCATGTTTTTCTCCTTGCTTTATGGGGTGTAAATACCGGCTTTACCTCTTATCAAAGTCGGGATCGGGATCGATTGGTGTCTGCTTCTTTGACAAAAGGTTGGAGGGGAACTCTCGACCCCGATACCGATAGATTTAAACGGTATTTCTCTTCTACCCCCCCCCGACGATAATACTTCACCGGTAAGTGATGATCTCCCTGTCAGCGTGCATCTCCAGCCAGGGATATTCATTGAAGGACGCCATCATGATTTTTTCATGAGTGCACTTGAACCTCGTCATTGATCCGTTGACCACCTGCCAGTTGACCTGCATGGCCATGGCATCGGAAAGCCCCAGTACCTCTTGAATAGTCGCCGATATGGGGCCGCCGGAGGTAAAGACAGCCACGTTTTTTCCACGGCCGTAACGGGCCATGAGGGTTTCAACGCCATGGGAAACACGGGCCTTGAAAGCGGCCCAGGTCATCTCCACGGGCAGATGGTGGTCGCCGTTGACCCACCGCAGCATGACCGCTTCAAAGAGTCGCTGAAATGCCTTTCTGTCGGTGAACATCAGGCCGGCATCCCGGTTGAACGCTTCGTTTTCCTCGGCCATTAACGGAATCAGTTCCTTTAAAACCGAGGCAAAATCATATTCCGCCATTTCAGGCGACTCGATAACCTCGGGTTCGGCCCCGCTGTTGCCTTTTCTCATGCATGCTTCGATCAAGGGGCCGGCGGTCTGCCGATGCCGCTGCTGGGGGCCCACCAGGATAGCATCAAAATGAATGTGATGGGACAGCAGGTAATCGGCCAGCAGCCGGGACTGGAGTTCCCCCACCGGGGAAAGCGCGTCATAATCGCTCTTGCCGAAGGATGCCTGGCCGTGCCGTATAAAATAGAGGGTGCTCATGACTGCCATCTTAGACGAATCAGAGCGACTGTCAAGAAATAACGAACGAACGTTCGTTTTTTCTTGTGTCCTGTTTTTCGCCGATATAAGATAAGGACAAATTTATCACAAAGGAAAACACCCATGAGAATTCTCGTATGCGTCAAGCAGTCGGCCCAGCCGACCGATCCGGAGCTGCCTGTGGACGGCGGAACCATCCGGCTTGCCGACCTGGAACCGGAATACGATATCAACTATTACGACACCTTTGCCGTTGAAGAGGCGGTCCGGCTCAAAGAGACACTGCCGGATGTGACCATTGACGCGGTCAGCGTGGGGCCGGACCGGGTGGAGACCACCCTGCGCCGGGCCCTGGCCCTGGGGGCCGACAACGCCATTCACGTTCACACACCGGACATTTCCATGATGCCGGCGGCAACGGTGGCACACCTGATCCACCAGGCCACGGCAGTCAAAAATTACGAGCTTGTCTTTGCCGGTGTGATGTCCGAAGATACCATGCAGCGAATGACAGGCCCCATGGTGGCGGCCCTGCGCGGTATCCCCTGCGCCACGTCGGTCATCGAAGCCCGGCTGGACATGAAAAAAAGAGAGGTAACTGCCGTGTGCGAACTGGAAGACGGACTCCATGAAACCGTAAGCCTTGCGCTGCCGGCCCTGATCACGGTCCAGTCCGGTATCAACCTGCCCCGCTACGCATCCCTGTCCAACCGGCTGCGGGCCAGGTCCCAGGCCATCGAAGTGGTCCGTGTCGATTCAGCGGACACGCCAGACAGCGGGATTACAACCGGTCCGCTCTTTGTTCCTCCGAAAACAGGCGGCGGTGAAATCCTGACCGGCACACCCCGGGAAAAGGCCGAAACCCTGATTTCCCGGCTGCATGAAAAATCGATTCTGTGAGGCAGGCCATGACCCCCACCCTTCTGCTGATTGCCGAGACTATTGACAACCGCGTAACCGGCACAAGCCTTGAACTGACCGGCCTTGCGCAACGCCTGACCCCGGACATGACGGCGATGTTCGCCCTTGCCGGCAGCCATATCAACGCATCAGCCGAAAAACTGGCAGCAAACACCGGCATACCGGTAACCGCCTTTGAAGGCCCGGACCTTGCTTTTCCCAACCCGGAAGTTCTGGCCGACCTTATCGGTTCCATGGTTCAACAGACCGGCGCGGAGATTATCTGCTTTCCCCACACCACCTGCGGCTGTCACGCCGCGGCCCGCACCGCCGTATTGCTCGACGCGCCCTGCGTTCCAGCGGTGGAAAGCGTTGGAAAAGAGGGGGACGCCCTTGTGTTTCGCCGTTCCGCGCACAATGGCCGGTTGAAAACCACGGTGACACCCCGGCGCCGGCCTGTTGTGCTGACCCTGCTGCCAGGGGCCTTCAAGCCCGCCGGGCCGACCGCTCCGTCCGGCACCCCGCCCGGCGTTACCCTTCAAAAAATTGAAAAAAAAGAAGGCGGCTTTTCTCCTGTCGATATGACACGGGAGGCCTCGGGCGATGCGGCCCTGGAACACGCGGACATCATCGTGGCCGTGGGCAGGGGCATTGGAGACCCGGAAAACCTCAAAATCGTCAACGACCTGGCCCGGCGCCTGCCCAACGCCGCCGTGGCCGCCTCCCGGCCCCTGTGCGACCTTCAGTGGCTCCCCTACTCCCGCCAGGTGGGCGCCACCGGCAAAACCGTCTCTCCCCGGCTCTACATCGCCTGCGGCATCTCCGGGGCACAGCAGCATGTCTACGGCATGAAGGATTCCCAGTGGATCGTGGCCGTGAACACCGATCCCCATGCCGCGATCTTTTCCGTGGCCCATCTCGGTGTAGTGGAGGATCTGGTGACCTTTCTTCCCCTGCTGGCCGAGGCCTATGAAGAGATGAAAGCGGTATAGGATCAATTCGATTCTGGATCGCCCAGTCAAGCTGGGCGATGACGAGGGGGGCTGGCCGAGGCCTATGAAGAGATGAAAAAGGTCTGAAGCCTTCATTCCTTGTTTATAATCGAAATCGGGATCGAAGTGCCACCCGGCGTTCTTGTTCGAGTTTTTAAAACCTCCTTTTTATTCAAATGTTTAATTTTATTGGGATCAAGAGTAAGAGTAAGAGTAAAACACGAAAATACGCACCGCCATCCGGTATTTTTTCACACAAAATTAACACAGTCTTAATACTTCCCTAATATATTTTTTTTAATAATCACACACAAACAATATGTTGCACACAATCAAAACCCATAAATAAAGGAGATGCATCATGAAAACCATTTTCAAGTTCTTTACACTGGCCGCCTGTCTGCTGCTGTCGATCAGTCTGGCCGCCCCTCATGCCATGGCCGAGCAGCTCGTCATCAAGGGTTCCACCACCGTTCTGCCCTATGCCCAGAAAGCGGCCGAGGCCTACATGAAAGCCAGGCCCGACGTGGCGATTTCCCTGTCCGGTGGCGGTTCCGGTAACGGCATCAAGGCCATTGTGGACGGCACCACCGACATTGCCAATGCTTCGCGCTTTATCAAGGACAGCGAGGTCCAGATGGCCATGAGCAAAAACCGTTACCCTGTCCCCTTCCGGGTGGCCCTGGACTGCATTGTTCCGGTGGTCCACAAGGACAACGCCGTCAAGGATCTTTCCATGGACGACCTGAAAAACATCTATACCGGAAAGGCCAAAAACTGGAAAGAATTCGGCGGTCCCGACCTGGGTATCGTTGTGGTGTCCCGTGACACATCCTCCGGCACCTACGAAGTCTGGGAAGAACTGGTGCTGAAAAAAGAGATGGTCACTCCCAGGGCACTGACCGTTGCCTCCAATGGGGCCATGGTCCAGACCGTGACCGGCACCAAGGGCGCCATCGGCTATATCGGCATGGGCTACCTCAACGACGCGATCAAGCAGTTAACGGTAAATGGCGTGCTGGGCACGGAAGAGACCACCCGCAGCGGCCAGTACCCCATCAGCCGGCCCCTTTTCATGTTCACCAACGGCTGGCCCACCGGCGTGACCCTGGATTTTATCAACTTCATATTCTCCCCCACCGGCCAGAAACTGGCACGTGAAGCGGGCAATGTGCCGGTGTTTGACCCGGGCAAGTAATCAGCCGAACCGGCAGCAAAGCCGGATATGTCATGGGGCGCGCAAACCGGGAAAATCGTAACCGGCGCTCCCCCCGCGAAATACAACCGATTTGCCGCGCCTTTCATGACATATCCGATTTTTCCGAAAGACAGCACCATGACTCCAGCCAGCAGACGCAACCTGAAAGAAAAAATCATCAAATCCCTGTTTTTGGGCATCGCCCTGGCATCGATCATATCCCTGGGCCTGATCACTTTTTTTCTTTTTTTCGAGGGGCTGCCCGTGCTGCAATATGTGTCGTTAAAAGAGCTGATCACCGGCACCCTGTGGTATCCCACCCGGGAGCCGCCCCTGTTCGGCATTCTGCCGCTGATAATGGCATCCGCCTGTGTCACCCTGCTGTCAGCTATAATTTCCGTCCCCCTGGGCATCATGACCGCCATCTATATCGCCGAGATCGCCGGGCCGAGAACCGCGGAAATCGTCAAGCCCACCGTGGAGATCCTGGCATCCCTGCCCTCGGTGGTGATCGGCCTTTTCGGGCTGGTGGTGGTGGCCCCCATGCTTCAGACGATGTTGGGCATTCCAGTGGGGGTCAACCTGTTCAATGCCTCCCTCATGCTGGGATTCATGGCGGTGCCCACTATCTGCAGCATCTCCGAAGATGCCATCCGCAGTGTGCCCGACTCACTGCGGGAAGCGTCACTGGCCCTGGGCGCCACCCACTTTGAAACCATCGTCAAAATCGTGTTGCCCGCCGGGGCATCGGGCATCGCCACGGCGGTGATTCTCGGGATGTCCCGGGCCATCGGCGAAACCATGGTAGTGCTGATGGTGGCCGGCGGCGCCGCCATGATTCCCGAATCCCTGTTTGACCCGGTGCGGCCCATGCCGGCCAGCATTGCCGCGGAAATGGCAGAGGCCCCGTTTCGCGGCAGCCACTATCATGCCCTGTTTGCCATCGGCGCGGTGCTGTTCTTTTTTACCCTGCTGTTCAACCTGACCGCCGACTACCTGTCCAGCCGATATAAACGAAAACAATTAAGCGGATAACGCAAGCACCATGAATACCATCCATCCAAAATCCGCCGGACTTCAAAAACGGCGCCTGCTTGAAGGTCTGTTTTTCTGGCTTTTCCGGGCCGCGGCCCTGGTCAACGGGCTTGCCCTGGTGTTTGTCGGCTATTTTGTCATTGCCAACGGGGCAGAGGCCATCAGCTGGGAGTTTCTCACCAAGCCGCCATCAGACTCCATGACAAAGGGCGGTATCTTTCCCTGCATCCTGGGCACATTCTATCTGGCCGGCGGCGCCATTTGCTTTGCCCTGCCCATCGGCGTGGCATCGGCCGTGTACATGAACGAATACGCCGCAAAGGGCCGGGTGTTGCGCATGATCCGTTTCGGCATCAACAACCTGGCCGGGGTTCCCTCCATCGTGTTCGGCCTGTTCGGCCTGGCCTTTTTCTGCATCGTTCTCGGTTTGGGTGTCAGCCTTCTGGCCGGCATCCTGACCCTGGGCGTACTTACCCTGCCGGTGATCATCGGCGCCACCGAAGAGGCGTTAAAAGCCGTTCCTGATGATTATCGCAAGGCGTCCCTGGCCCTGGGCGCCACCCAGTGGCAAACCATTTACCGGGTTGTGCTGCCGGCGGCCATGCCTGAAATTCTTACCGGCGCCATTCTCGGCCTGGGAAGGGCCGCCGGAGAAACCGCGCCCATCATGTTCACTGCAGCGGTCTTTTTCACACCCATCCTGCCCACATCCGTGTTTGACGAAGTCATGGCTCTGCCCTATCATATCTATGTACTGGCCACGGCGGGGACGGAAATCGCCCTGACCCGGCCCCTACAATACGGTACCGCTCTTGTACTGATTGTCCTGGTATGCGGCATGAACCTGTTTGCCATCATCACCCGGTCTAAAATGCGACAAAAGCTGAAAGGATAACACAGGAGTTCACATGCCGATCAAAATGTCCGCAAACCATTTGTCTTTTTTTTACAACGACTTTGAAGCCCTTTCCGATATTACGCTGGATTTCGAAGAAAACCAGGTCACGGCCCTGATCGGGCCGTCGGGTTGCGGCAAGAGTACCTTTCTGCGCTGCCTGAACCGCATGAACGATCTGATTCCAGGCACCCGGGTGGCGGGCGAGATCACCCTGGACGGCCAGCCGATCTACGACCCCCGAATGGACGTGGTAAACCTGCGCCGCATGGTGGGCATGGTATTCCAGAAACCCAACCCCTTTCCCAAGACCATATTTGAAAATATCGCCTACGGCCTGCGCATCAACGGCGTAAAGGATAAATCCCTGATCGCCAACAAGGTGGAAGAAAGCCTGAAGCAGGCAGCACTGTGGGAGGAAGTCAAGAACCGGTTGTCGGCATCAGCCTTAAGCCTTTCCGGAGGCCAGCAACAGCGGCTCTGCATTGCGCGGGCACTGGCTGTTGAGCCTGAAGTCCTGCTGATGGATGAACCGGCCTCGGCCTTAGACCCCATCGCCACCCAGAAAATCGAGGAACTGATCCACCTGCTTAAGGCATCCTACACCATCATCATCGTGACACATAACATGCAGCAGGCGGCCCGGGTCTCGGATACCACGGCTTTTTTCTATATAGGCAAATTGATCGAGACCGGCGAAACCGACCTGATATTCACGCGGCCGGAGAAAAAACAGACGGAAGATTACATTACCGGGCGGTTTGGATGAAAAAAGGTTACATCCTGTAATCGTACGCTTGATCGTACGCCAATATCAGTCGAAGTTTGATTACGAGTAAGAGCAAGGGTAAGGGTAAGAGTAAAAACAATAAAATGCAACTCTAAGGACACCCCATGACCAAACATTTTGAAACCGAACTGACCGCCATCAAACGTCAGATTCTTGACCTGGGCGCCATGACCGAGGACCGGCTTCACAAGGCCGTCACCGCCGTATGCGAAAACCGGCGGGACCTGGCCGAACAGATCATCGCCACCGACTATGAAATCGATGACCTGGAGGTGGAAATTGAAGAGGACTGCCTGAAGGTCATTGCCCTGTATCAGCCCGTGGCCATTGACCTGCGGTTTTTGGTGGTGACCATCAAGATCAACAACGACCTGGAGCGCATCGCCGACGAGGCGGTCAACATCGCCCAGCGGGTCCGGGCCATTACCGACAAGCAGGCCACCGGGTTCTATTACGACTACGCGCCCATGGGGAAAAAGGTGAAAAGCATGGTTCAGAAAAGCCTCAACGCCTTTGTGCAGAAAGACGCCGAGGCGGCCAAGGCGGTGCTGTTTGCCGATAATGAAATCGATATGCTGCGGGGGGAAATTTACGATATTTTAAAAGGCACTGGCGACACGGGCAATATCATGAATACCGAATACCTGCTGAACATGTTTCTGATATCACGTCACCTGGAACGCATTGCCGATCACGCCACCAATATCGCTGAAGAGGTGATCTACATGGTGGAGGGGGAAATCGTCCGGCATGCCCATGGAAACATACTGTCAAAAAAAGAGTGACCGGGGACAACCATGGCAAAAGAAAAAATTCTGATCGTGGATGATGAAAAAGACATCCTCGAGTTGCTTCGGCTCAGCCTGGAGCGGGACGGCTACCAGGTGGCGTGCGCGGCGTCCGGAGAAAAGGCCCTGGAGCTTGTTTTATCCGGCCGGCCGGACCTGGTGGTGCTGGACCTGATGCTGCCGGGCATCGACGGTCTTGAAGTGGCCAGGGCGATTCGAAACGACGACCGGATACAGGGGACCCCGATTCTGATGCTGTCGGCAAAAGGCGAGGAGTCGGACATTATCACCGGCCTTGAACTGGGGGCTGACGACTACATCACCAAGCCCTTTTCCCCGAAAATACTGATTGCCCGTATTCGCTCGGTTCTGAGAAGACAACAGGCAAAGGCCGCGCCATCGGATCCCGGCCGGACCATCGCTGTTTCCGGCATTACCATCCATCCCCAGAAACACACCGTGGAAGTGAACGGGAAAAAAATTGACCTGACCCCGTCGGAATTTGATATCCTGTCCTTTCTTGCTTCCCGGCCCGGGCTGGTGTTCACCCGCTGGCAGATCGTGGACAAGATCCGTGGGGAGCACTACGCCGTCACCGACAGAAGCGTGGATGTGCTGATCTCCGGGCTTCGGAAGAAACTGGAGGATTACGGCGAATACGTCGAAACGGTCCGCGGCGTAGGGTACCGGTTCAGGGAAATCGAGGAATGACGAGCGGATCCAAGTTAAAAACCACGGAGTAAGGTTGCGGGGTTTCTATTGAAAAAACGAAAAAAGATTCTGCACCAGATATACCCCACCTACCTGGTGGTCACCTTTAGCGCCCTTTTTGTCGTCATATGGTTTATTTTCCATACGCTCAATGGATTCTTTCTTGATGAGACCCGCCGGGACCTGACCGCCAGAGCTGAACTGATCAGACACCACATTAAAGCCGCCGGGCTGACCGGGCCGGCCCTTGACGCCTGGTGCAAGGCGGCCGGCAGTAGCGCAAAAACCCGCATCACCCTTGTGTTGCCCTCAGGCCGGGTGGTGGCCGACTCCGAAGAGGATCCGGCCCGGATGGAAAACCACGCCGACCGGACGGAAATTTTACAAGCATTGCAAACCGGATCCGGAAGCTCCCTGCGATACAGCGACGCCCTGAAAACACAGATAATGTACGTGGCGTTGCCGATGACCGGAGAAAACAGTGCCCGGCTGGTGGTTCGCACCGCTCTGCCGGTGACCTCGATTTACACTGCCCTGAGCGGCATCGAATTCAACATATTTGTCGCGGCCCTGGTGCTGGCCCTGCTGGTGGCCATGGTAAGCCTGGTCATTTCCAGGAACATCGCCCTGCCGATCCGGGAAATGGAACAAGGCGCCAGGCGATTTGCCGGCGGCGATCTTTCTTCCAAACTCGCCCTGCCGGCATCGGCTGAACTGGCAAGCCTTGCCGAAGCAATGAACGACATGGCCGGCCGCCTGGACGAACGCATCAAAACCGCCATTCGGCAAAGAAACGAGCTTAACGCGGTTTTTTCCAGCATGACCGAGGCGGTAATCGCCATCGGCAGTGATGAAAAAATTCTGCGGGTGAATCACGCGGCCGAGACGTTTCTGCGCAAATCCAGGCAGGCCCTGCATGGAACATTTCTTTACGAAGTAATCCGAAACCACGATTTTAAAAAATTTGTCGAATCCGCGGTAAAAACCGACCGGTCAGAGGCCGACCTGCCCTTTGAATTGGACGGGAAGCCCCATATTATCAACATTCATGCCAGCGCCCTGGTGGATGAAACCGGGGAGCGCATGGGCACACTGCTGATCCTCAACGACGTTACCCGGATGCGCCAACTGGAAACCATGCGCAAAGACTTTGCCGCCAACGTTTCCCATGAACTCAAGACCCCGCTGACCTCTATCCAGGGCTTTACCGAGACCCTGCTGGCCGAGCCATCCCTTCTGGACAACGCCCATGTGGTCCGCTGCCTTGAGATCATTGCCAGCAACACAAAGCGTCTGACAACCATTATCGATGACCTGCTCAAACTGTCGGAAATCGAACACGCGGACCGGCAGAAGGACTTTAAGTTTCAGAAAGCGCCCCTGGCTGACGTGATAAATTCAGCGGCGGCCATCTGCAGGCCGGACCTGGACTCAAAACAGATAAAACTGGAAAGCGACTGTCCCGGCGGCCTGACACTGCCCATTGACCCGTTTCTCCTGGAGCTGGCCATGGTCAACCTGGTGGAAAACGCCGTCAAATACAGTCCGGATAACAGCGAAGTACGAATTTCCGTCGAGGACAAGGGCAGGGAGGTGCATGTCTCTGTGATAGATCACGGCACAGGCATTGCCGAGGCCCACATCCCACGGATATTTGAACGGTTCTACAGGGTGGACAAGGCCCGAAGCCGCGAACTGGGCGGCACCGGCCTGGGTCTTGCCATTGTCAAGCACGTGGCCCAGATTCACGGCGGCAGGATCGATGTCCAAAGCACTCCGGGCAGGGGTTCTGTCTTTACCCTTATCCTTCCCCGGACGATGTAACACCGGTCCCTGCTGTAAAGAAGATAACCCGTTTTTTTTCCTCACCTTCATGCGCGTCGCCATCTCTGCGATGCTCCCGGCACCCGGTCCAACCGGTGCTTGTCAGCAAACCTATTGTCATACAAACGGTTATGCGTTACGATATTTCGGACTGAGCATGCCGGTAATCCGGTTATCTGTTTCAGCAGCCCATACACGGCTTCAAGGAATCAAGGATGAACCGATACGCATACCGTACCACCGCCCTTGCCATTCGTGCACTGTCCGGTTTTGTCCGCCCGGGCATCAACATTCACGACGCGGAAAAGATTCCACGGCATAATCCCACCGTTTTTGTCATCAACCATTTTACCCGGGCAGAAACCCTTCTCGTCCCTTATTACCTGCACAAACTGACCGGTAAAACCATCTGGGCGCTTGCCAGCAAGGACCTGTTTGCCGGTGGGTTCGGCGCCTTTCTTGAAAAGCTGGGCGCCCTTTCCACCGCGGCCCCGGACCGGGACCTGCTGATGGTCAAGACCCTGCTCACCAACGAGGCGGCCTGGGTCATTTTTCCCGAAGGCCGCATGGTGAAAAACAAAAAAATTTTCGACATGGTAAATGAGAGGGGGGAGTTTGTCATCGCCTCTTCAATGGGAAAGCATCCACCCCACACCGGCGCCGCCACCCTGGCCCTTCGTACCGAATTCTACAGGCGCCGCATTTTCAAAATGGCCGAGATATATCCGGATGAGGCCCGGCGACTGCTCACTCTCTATCGGATCGACGCCATGGACCAGGTGGCTTCACTCCCCACCTGCCTGGTTCCGGTAAATGTCACCTACTATCCCATTCGGGCAAAGGAAAATATTTTAAGCCACCTGGCCAAAAGCGTGTTTGAGAACATCTCGGCCCGGACCCTGGAAGAGTTGATGGCCGAAGGTACCATGCTGCTGTCCGGCGCCGATATCGATATCCGGTTCGGCGATCCCATTGCCGTGGACACCTACCTCAAGGCCGATGTAATCAAGGAAAACATTGAACTGGCGGCCCGCATCGATTTTAACGATTCCATTGCCGCCAAGCAGATGATGCGGTCCACGGCGGTTCACATCATGAAGCGGTACATGGCGGCCATCTATGCCATGACCACGGTCAATCACGACCACATTCTGGCTTCGCTGCTGAAGCACTGCCCGGAAGAACGGATCGATGAAGCCGATCTGAGGGCACGTGCCTATCTTGTCGCCACCCGCCTGAATGTCTTTTCAACGCCTGTTTTCCGGCACACCAGCCTGGAAAAAAGCCAGACCCATCTGCTTACCGACGACCACCAGGCCAAAATCGGCAACTTTCTTGCCGTTGCCCGGCAGACCGGTGTCCTTCGGCAGGAGAACGGCGTTCTTGTCAAAAACAGCGGCCTGTTCTCGGCTCCTGTTGATTTTCACGCGGCACGCACCGAAAACCCGCTGGTGGTCATTGCCAACGAGGTGGAGCCGCTTATCGAATTCCAGCGGGTGGTTCGTGAAACCGCCACGGAAACGCCGGACGCGGTTTGCGCCGACGTGGCGACCCATCTGATCAAAAATGCGGATTTTGCCTTTGAAAAGGATTACGCCCGTTTTTTTATCAACGGCGAATCAAAGAAAAAAAATGTCGGCCGCCCCTTTCTGCTTCGAAACGGGAATGCGGAAACAGGCGTGCTGCTGATTCACGGATACATGGCGGCCCCCATGGAGGTCAGGGCACTGGCCCGCCACCTGCACGAAGCCCTGGGGTGTCGTGTCTACGCGCCGCGCCTTCGGGGCCACGGCACATCCCCGGAAGACCTGGCCGGCCGGCACTTTCTGGAATGGATCGATTCGGTGGATGAAGGATACGCTATTTTAAAATACACATGCAAGCGGGTGATTGCCGGCGGATTCTCCATGGGCGCGGGCCTGGCCCTGGAACTGGCATCCAGGGTGGACGGACTGGACGGCGTATTCGCGATTTCACCGCCCATGCGGCTCCAGGACTTTTCCACGCGGCTGGTGCCGATGATCAACGTGTGGAACCGGGTGATGCACCGAATGAACCGGGATAAAAACAGGAAAGCGTTTGCGAACAACCATCCGGAAAACCCGCACATCAACTACCTGCGCAACCCCCTGTCCGCTGTGGCGGAAATGGGAAAGCTGATGGACCGGACCGCGTCCCGGCTATCCCGGATAAAGATACCCACGCTGCTGCTTCAGTCCCTGGCCGATCCCGTGGTCAGCTCCAAGGGGTCCCTGTCCATTTTTGAACGGATTGCCGCAAAAGAAAAAGAGTATCTGCTGGTCAACATTCCCCGGCACGGCATCATCAACGGAGAAGACACACGACGTGTCTACCAGGCGATCACGGATTTTATTGAGCGCATCCTTACAAACGGAACGCAGCCCCCTTCCGCCTGACAAGATGAACCAAAGCTATGCGGCGCGGACATCCAGCAGCATGGAGGCGGGATCCAGACAAAGGTCCGGAGTGCCTGTTTTCGTGTCCGCCCCTTCCGGAACCAGCTGTTTCAGGCGAATCTCCTGTCCCTCCGGCACAAACTCCCATACCAGGGCAAAGTGGTCTTTTATGTCTCCGATCCGGGCCGGCATGTCGGCATCGTCCCTGGGTTCTTCCCGGTGTGCCGGCACCGACACCCATATACCCATGAAAAACTCCCGGCTGATGCGACCAAGCCCGTCCACGGTTTCCTGGCGGGAGGCATCAAAGGAAAGTCCGTCGATGATCAGAATGTCCGGTGTAAAAATGTTCTGCTCCAGAAGGTCGGCCAGCCGTTCTCCAATGGCGTCGGTGGAAAACCCCTGGACCTGCATGGTCATGATGAAGCGACGGGCCAGCAGCGAATCAAGAACCACACCCTCTTCCAGCCCCTGATGCTTTTTGCACAGAAGTGAAAAAATTTCCCCATACCACAGGGTGACCTTTTTGATGGAATCCTTGAGATTGACATGCATCACCTTTTTCCCGCTCATCATGGTGTGCAGGGCCACCTGCACCAGGAACGAGGTTTTGCCTACACCGGGCCGGGCCACCACAGCCCCGAGCTCTCCGGCTTTCAATGCATGGGTCGTGACATGAATCACGGGCGATAACGCGTCGGGGATGCTTTTATATTCTGCGCACATGCTACTTCTCCTGCTTTCTTGTTTTCTGTTTTTCCAGCTCTTCGGCCACCGACCGGGGGACCTCCCGGTAGGTAAGAAACTCCATGGTGAACTGGGCCTGGCCCTGGGTGGCCGATCGAAGCACATTGGAAAACCCGAACATCTCGGCCAGGGGCACCTGGGCCTCCACGGTACAGTTGATGTCCTCTTCCTGGGTGCCCACGATCATGCCGCGCCTCTGGTTCAGCAGCTTGAGCGCCCCGCCCTGGAACCCGGTGGGGGTCTCCACGGAGACCCGCATGATCGGCTCATGAATAACGGGACCGGCCTTGCGATAGGCTTCCTGAAAAGCGCCCCTGGCAGCGGCGTCAAAGGCCATCTCAGAGGAGTCCACCGCGTGGGAAGCGCCGTCGTTGATGCAGACGCGCACGTCCACCACCGGGAACTCCATGAACGGCCCCTTTGCAATGCACTTGCGAAACCCTTTTTCACAGGCCGGAATATACTGGGTGGGAATGGCGCCGCCGGTGATCTTGTTGACAAAGTCAAACCCTTCCCCCGGCGCCGGTTCAAGGTATCCGGCGATGCGGCCGTACTGGCCGGCGCCGCCGGTCTGCTTCTTGTGGGTATAGTTGAATTCCACTTTGCGGGTGATGGTCTCCCGATAGGCCACCTGGGGGGAGCCGGCCGTGACCGTGGCGCCGTATTCCCGTTTCATGCGCTCAATGTAAACATCCAGGTGCAGCTCTCCCATGCCCTGAATAATGGTTTCCGATGTCTCGTCGTCAACGTACACGCGAAAGGTGGGGTCTTCCTTTGAAAACCGGTTTAACGCCTTGGTCATGGCGGTTTCCGACTTGGTGCCGTCGGGCCGAATGGCCAGGGAGATCACCGGGTCGGGAACAAAAATGGAGGTCATGGCCAGGCGCACCCCCTCGGCGGTAAATGTGTCGCCGGAGGCGCAGTCAATGCCGAACAGGGCGCCGATGCCGCCGGCGAATATGGCGTCCACATCCTCCATCTGATCGGCGTGCATGCGCACCACCCGGCCGATTCTTACCTTTTTACCGGTCCGGGAGTTGATCACCGTGGCGCCCTTGGCCAGTGTGCCCTGGTAAACCCGGACATAGGTCAACTGGCCGTACCGGCCGTCTTCCAGCTTGAAGGCCAGGGCCACCACCGGTTTTGCCGGATCGCTTTCAAGGGGCACCGTTGCGTTGTCGTTGTCCACGTCCAGGGCCGTTACCGCCACCTCCTCGGGAGCCGGCAGATAGGCATTGACCGCGTCCAGCAGGGGCTGAACCCCTTTGTTCTTATAAGCCGATCCCACAAACACCGGGGTCATGCCCCGGGACAGGGTGCCGGTCCGGATCGCTGAAACAAGCAGGGCTTCAGGAATCTCTCTGCCCTCAAGAATGGCGTCGGTCAGTTCATCGGAAAAAGCAGAGGCCGCGTCGACCAGGTCTTCCCGCATGGCGGCCGCCTTTTCCGCCAGATGGGCGGGCACCGGGCCGGTCTCCACGATTTCGCCATGTTCACCCTTGAAATAAAGAGCCTGCATGGAAACCAGGTCCACAACCCCTTCCAGGTCCGCCTCCAGACCGATGGGCATCTGCATCATCACGGCATTGTGGGCCAGTTTTTCCCGCAACTGCCGGGTGACGCGGAACGGATCGGCGCCGCTTCTGTCGCACTTGTTGACAAAGGCCACGCACGGCACGTTGTACCGTTTCATCTGGCGGTCCACGGTAATGGACTGGGACTGGACCCCGCCCACCGCGCACAGCACCAGGATGGCGCCGTCCAGCACGCGCAGGGAGCGTTCCACCTCGATGGTGAAATCCACATGGCCCGGCGTGTCGATGATGTTGACATTAAACCCCTTCCACTGACAGAAGGTGGCGGCGGACGCAATGGTAATGCCCCGCTCCCGCTCCAGTTCCATGGAGTCCATGGTGGCGCCCACGCCGTCTTTGCCCTTGACATCATGAATGGCATGAATGCGCTGGGTAAAAAAGAGGATCCGTTCGGTCAGCGTGGTCTTGCCCGAGTCAATGTGGGCGCTGATGCCGATGTTCCTTAGTTGTCGAACTTCCTTTTCCATTTCCTTCCTTTACCCTCTCTTTAGAATACGGGCGGCCGCGAGATAAACGTACCCCTGACGCATGCGCGGTAAACCGGAGAATCGAATGCAAGGGATGGGGGAAACCTGTGCAACGCCGCCAAAACCCGCTGTATATAACAGCTTCTTTTTCCGACTGCAAGATAAAAGCAAAAAAAGCGATTTATTTTCAGAATCTAAATATTCGGGCCAGGGGCTCTCCGGCCCGGTACCGGAAATAATCATTCAGGATGCGGCCATGGTCAAAGGCCAGGACCGGCGGCAGGGCATCCAGGGCAAACAGGCCCAGGTTTTTGGCGTCGTCCCCCGCCGCCGGTGTTCCGTCGGCGGTTGCAAGAAACACCACGCTGGCCGTGTGCTGGCGGGGGTCGCGGCCGGGGTCGGAATAGGCGTGAAACTGTTCCGTCAGGGTCACGTCAAGCCCGGTCTCCTCCTTTGCCTCCCGCCGGGCCGCATCCTCCAGGGATTCGCCGTAATCCACGAAACCGCCGGGCAGTGCCCAGCCAGGAGGTGGATTGCGCCGTTCGATCAGCACGATACTGCCATGAACCTCTATAATGATGTCAACGGTAAGGGCCGGGTTTCTCGGTGTTGTCATGATCATCTCAAAAGCGTTTTATCCAGGTCGCAGTGGGCCACCGCGCTTTCATCCAGCATGCGGGCAAGGCCCCCCTTCTGCTTCGGCACAAACCCCATGCACCGCTGCCACACCTCGTCGTCCTCCATGCAGAAGTAGACCGTCACATCAGGGTCATGGTGCCGGATCCGTTCTGCTATTTTTCGGCACAAGGCAATACGCAGGGGCTTAAAGTAACGCATCTTGCGGTCCATGCCGGTAATAAACTCGCCATAGACGATCCGCGAATCCGGAAACCGCTCCTGGATCACGGATTTCAACTGGGGCATGAACCGGAAGGTGCCCAGGCTGATCCAGACGATATGTTCCGACGACACGGCTTCAAACATCCGGTCCACCACCGCCAGATATTCTTCTTCGCACCCCTCATAAAGGACAATAGGATCAAAATGAAAGGCAACCGGGTAGCCCAGTTCCCGGCAGGCTCTGGCCGCGGCCAGCCGCTGGGACAGGGTCGTGGTCTCCCGTTCGTCTGAGGCCATGATCCGTTCCGTGTTCAACGACCAGGCGACAACGGTTTTCCGGTTGTGGGCCAGGGGTTTTAAGTCCGCCACATTGACTGTCTTTGTCTTTAACTCAAGGACCGCTTTCCGCTGGCCGGCAAATTTATTGACCAGCCGGGGGTTCAGGTCGGTGCAGGCGTTCCAGATCAGGCTGTCGGTAAACTCGCCGGTGCCGATTCGCAGGGGCCGCCGGGCCCCGGCAAAGGCCCGGTCAAGCTCCCGCTCCATCTTGTCCTGGTTTACGTAGTATTGCAGCACCGGAGGATGAAAGTAGGCCTGCAAAATACAATAGGAACAGTCCATGGTGCAAAACGCCCCGATGTGAAGAATTTTGTAGCCGCAGCACCGGTAATAACGGGTGCCGGGGCATTTTCGAAGAAAGGGTCCCCGGTTGAGGGTCAGCAGCATCACCTGTTTGCCCCGGGCCACGGTGTCTTCGGCACCGGCAAGGTCCTGGTACACCAGGCCAGGATCATCAATCACCGTGGCCGGCAGGTTCAGGGCCGCCCGCATCTTTCCGGTTTCAGAATAACGCAGGGCCCGTCTGTCTACGTACAGGGTGGATATGGATCGCATTTCACCATCTTCGCTGTTTCGGCTGCTTGACTTTGACCTTGTCCATATATACCATGGCCCTCATAAAACACAACGGGGGAACACCATGAAACTCACCCTTCTTTATGACAACACGGCATGGGACAAACGGCTGACACCGGACTGGGGGTTTGCCTGCCTGGTGGAAGCCCATGGCGGAAACATCCTGTTTGATACCGGTGCCAGGGGCGATATCCTTCAAAACAACATGGCGGTCCTTGGAATCGCGCCCGATACCATTGATGCCGTTGTTATATCGCACGATCACTGGGACCACACAGGCGGTCTTGCCGACATCCTCCGGGCGTGCCGCCCAGCCGCCGTTTATGTGCCGTCGGTCTTTAAGAGTGCCCCGGACGTGCAGGCCACTGTCGTGGACAGGGCCACCGAACTCTTTCCCGGCACTTGGTCCACCGGCACCCTTGCCGGTATTGAACAGTCCCTGGTGGTGGTCCGGCCGGACGGCAGCACGATTGTGGTGGCCGGGTGTTCCCACCCCGGTGTGGGGCCGATTCTGGAAGCGGCCCGCCGTGTCGGGCCGGTTTACGCGCTGGCAGGCGGCCTGCACGGGTTTGACGATTTTGATGCCGTCAAGGACATTCACATTCTCTGCCCCACCCACTGCACTCAATTTATCTCCACCATCAAAAGCCGCTACCCCCACGCATACGTGGAAGGCGGCGCCGGCCGGGTGCTGGACATATGAACGGTGGTGGCCTGCGGATCGAGTTGCGTTAAAATGCCTTGTATTATGCAGACTTACCCCCTTGACACCGTCTGCCATATTCACTATACAATTAATGTCATTCACTTTAAAACTGTACGGAAAATAAAAAGGTCAAAAATCCGTTGAAAAAAGTACTGATCGTAGACGATGACGCGGTGTCCCGGGGATTGCTGTCGCGGGTCATGAAGCCCTATGCTGCGGATTTTGAAATTCTCACCGCCAAGGACGGGGCCGAGGCGGCGGATATGATGACCCGGCAGACCATTGACCTGATCATCAGCGACCTTCAGATGCCGGTGATGAACGGCTTTCAGCTTCTCGAATATATCGATCAGAATTTTCCCGGCACACCGGTCTTCATGATGACCGCCTTCAGTTCAAAAGATACCGAAGAAAAGGCTTATGCCCTGGGAGCCTTCAAATATTTTGAAAAGCCCCTGAACATGGATGTGCTCACCGACGCCATTTTTGAACAGCTCAACTCCGGCGCCGAAGGCGTCATGACCGGTATCAGCCTTGCCTCTTTTCTTCAACTCCTGGAGATGGAGCGCAAAACCTGCACACTGAAAGTCAGCACACCAAACAAATCCGGAACCATCTATTTCCGTGAAGGGGCCATGATCAACGCGGCCACTGACCAGGTCAAGGGACTGCAGGCCGCCTTTGAGATGCTCTCATGGGACCGGATCAAAATAGAGGTCTCTGCCGTCTGCCGCAAGAAGGATCGGGTGATCCGCCAGCCCCTGATGAATATTCTGATGGAAGGCCTGAAAATCAAGGACGAAAAAGACCAGAAAACCCGGCTGCGGCCCCTTACCGATTTTTCTTCCCGGAAAAACGTCAGAACACTCAGGTAGCCGCCAGCCGTTTAATCCCCCCTCCCTCCTCGTTGCGGAAGAAGAAAAGCTTGCAGTCAGGCGACACGCCTCATGGCTGGGTATAACGGAAAAAGGTGAGCCCGGTTCTTTGTGCGCTTCGTCTCTTCGCGTCCTTCGTGTTGAAGCCCCCCTGGCCGGCACCGGCCGGCCGCTTTTTATCACGAGCGGTACATGGCATCAATGACCCGGCTGGTTTCTTCCAAAGCCTCCTCGCAGAACTGTTCGCCGAAAAACTTTTTGATCTTTTCCATGTAGGCGACAGCCTGTTTGTCATCCTTTGAAAAAAAGGCCTGCCGGCTCTCCTCCATGGCGGCCAGAAAATGATCCACCACGACCGGGGCCTGGGGATTGCCGGAAACAAGGTCGGCATACAGATCAAGGTCCTGTGCAAAAAGGCGGCCGATCAGGTTGATGTTGAGCCGAAAGATCGGTGTGGCGTAAAGAAAGGCGTCATCCGGACGGATATCAAGCGTCTGAAGCATCCGGGCCAGGGAAACGGTGAGAAAGTGTTTCAGGCTCTGGGCCAGGGCCATCTTGCGGTCGTGCTCTTCCGGGTCCATACGGGTGACCACGGCCCCGCCGTCGGCAAACACGCTTTCCACCCAGGAGAGCCAGTTGTGGCTGTTCCGGGCCGGGCACAGAATGATATTCTGACCGGCAAGAGACGCGGTGCCGGGGCCGAACATGGGATGGGTGCCGATCACGTCGGCCCGGGTGGCCTCTGCCATGGCCGCCACGACCCCTGCCTTCTGGGAACAAAAGTCCATGAGCAATTGATCTTCGCGCATGGCCGGGCCGATCCGGCCGGCCACCTCCATGGCTGCCTTCTGGGGCATGCTCAAAATCACCACGTCACAGTCGCGGACCAGGTCCTCGTAGGTGACCTGGGTCTTTCTTCCGGCAATCCGCACCGCATGACCGGCCTGTGTAAAATAATTTTGAAACCACTGGCCCATACCGCCGGTGCCGCCGGCGATGCCGATTGTTACCGGGTCCATGAAATCGCTTTCTGTCTAAGAAGATGATCGGCCAGCACCAGGCACACCATGGCCTCGCACACCACGTTGATCCGGGGAATGGCGGAAATATCGTGCCGGCCCTTGATGGAAATGGCGGCCGGGTTGCCGTTTGTGTCAACGGTCTGCTGGGGAATGCCGATGGAGGGAATCGGCTTGACCGCGGCCCTGGCCACGATCCGGTCCCCGTTGGAAATGCCGGCCAGAATGCCGCCGGCATTATTGGTGGCAAACCCCTGGGGCGTGATTTCATCGTTGCTCCGGGAGCCGGTCATACCCGATGTTTCAAACCCGGCGCCGATCTCAACTCCCTTTACCGCGCCGATACTCATCAGGGCCTTGGCAATGTCGGCATCCAGCTTGTCGAACACCGGTTCTCCCAGACCAGCGGGCACGCCGTCGGCACGGACCTCGACGATGCCGCCGACAGAGTCGCCCAGCCGCTTTACCTGGGCCACGCGGTCGGTCATGGCCGCCACAACGGTGCTGTCCGGGCAGCCGAACATGTTTTGGTTCACCTGCTCAACATCAATGGTTTTTGCGCGAATGCCGCCCAGTTCCAGGGTGTAGGCCGTAACCGAAACACCGGAAAGCCGCAACAGTTCGGCGGCCACGGCTCCGGCCGCCACCCGGCCGAAGGTCTCCCGGGCCGATGCCCGGCCCCCGCCCCGCCAGTCCCGAATGCCGTATTTGGCTGTATAGGTGATGTCGCCATGCCCGGGCCGGAACAGGTCGGCGATGTCGGTGTAGGCGGACGATCGGGCATCCCTGTTATGGGCCATGATCAGGACCGGGGTGCCCGTGGTTTTGCCTTCAAACAGGCCGGACAGAATAACGGCCCGGTCCGCCTCTTTTCTGGCCGTGCTGGCAATGGACCCGCCGCCGGGCTTGCGGCGGTCCAGCATTTTCTGCACCACGGCCTCGTCCAGGGCAAGACCGGGCGGGCATCCGTCGATGACCACACCGATGCCCGGCCCGTGGGACTCTCCCCATGTGGTGACGCGAAACATATCTCCAAAAGTATTACCGGCCATTTATTCTCCTATCCCGGACATTTCATGAAATATCCGGGCTATCCCCACAAAAGATCCCGGACCGCGTCCGCCTTCCGGTCCGGCGCCAAGTCAGTACCCTCCAGCACGTAATCCGCCGCCTGCTTGAAAACCGGCGCCGTGTCCGGATGGGCCTGCATATCACCGTCCCGCCTCAGCCAGAGAATCAGGCCCCGTTCCTTCATATGGGTCACGTTCTCCGGAGTCAGCCGTATTGCCGTGCCCAGGGCCACCACGCACCCGCTGCGCCGGGTCACGGATTGAAGCACGTGTGCCTCCATGTCCGCCAGGGCCTGGTCTCCCTCTTCAGCGGCAAAAACGGCCGGCGACCGGCCCATCTTTTTGATCAGCAGGGCCGCCATTTCCACCGGTGCGAATCCCACCCGCTCAGCCACGCGCCGGCTCACCTCGGGTATGTCCGGATCATTTCCCACGATAAAAAGGTTCATCGGCTGCCGTCCCTTTGCTTTACGTCAAATATTTCATGAAACACCCGAACTGTAAAGCATCTCGAACACCCGCCAGAAACCGGGAAAGGATTTGGCCACGCACCCCTCATTGACGATGGTCACCCCAGGGGTCACCAGGCCGGCAACGGCAAAGCTCATGGCCATGCGATGATCGTTGTAGGTTTCAATGACCGCGCCATGGGGCCGGCCCCCGGTAATCGCAAGGCCCGTCTCGGTACGGGTAACGGTAATCCCCATTTTTGAAAGTTCGGCGGCCACGGCCGCCAGCCGGTCGCTCTCTTTTTCCTTGAGGTGAGCCACGTTGGAAATGACGGTGGTACCTTGGGCGAATGCCGCTATCACCGCCAGGGTGGGAACCAGGTCGGGCATATCGCCCATGTCCACATCCACGGCCGAAAGCCCCCCCCCGGTCACGGCAATGCCGTCACTCTCCCTGTGAATCTTGCATCCCATTGCCTCCAGCACTTCTACGAACCGGACATCTCCCTGCCGGGATTCCGGGGCCATTCCCAGCACCTTGACCGTGACACCGGTCACGGCCGCCGCTGCCCAGAAATAACTGGCCTGGGAGGCGTCTGGCTCCACCGCGCAATCCCTTTTCCGGTAGCACTGTCCCCCGGCCACGCGGAAATATGTGTACCCGTCCCGCTCCACTGCCACACCGAACCGGTCCATGATGTCCACAGTCATGTCGATATACGGTTTAGAGACCGGTCCTTCCGTCACCCTGATATTCAGGCCGCCGTCAATATAGGGGGCCGCCAGCAGCAACGAAGAGAGATATTGGCTGCTTATGCCGCACCGCAGGCGGACATCACCGCCTTGAGCCTGTCCGGCGACAATCTCCAGGGGCGGGCACCCGTTGTTGTTCACCGACCGGGCCGGCACCCCGACCTGGGCCATGCCTTCCAGCAGGTCGGCCACGGGCCGCTGGGCCATGCGGTCCGTTCCGATGAGCAGGTAGGTCCCCTGGCCGATGGCGGCCACGCCGGTGAGCAGGCGCATGGAGGTGCCGGAGTTGCCCAGGTAGATGGGATCACCGCAGGGCAGCAGGCGGCCGCCTGTACCGTACACCACCAGGCGATCCTCCGCTTTTTCAATGCGCACCCCCATCTTGACCAGGGCCTCCCGGGTCAGGTGGGTGTCTTCACTCTCCAGGCAGTTTTCCAGCCGGCAGACGCCGTCGGACAGGGCCGCGGCAATCAGAACCCGGTGAGTATAGCTTTTGGAGCCGGGAACGCTTACCTCACAGGACCGGACCGGCTGCTGTTGTATTTCCTTCATGGGTCTCCTTTTTTCATGCGTCCGGCAGGGCCACCGGATAGGCCCCCAGAATCTTGATGAACTGGCAGAAGGCCTCCATTTTTGTCAGGCACTGCTTCACCTTCTCGTTTTCAGCATGGCCCTCCAGATCCACGAAAAACACGTAGCTCCAGTTCTTGTGCCGGGCCGGCCGGGACTCCAGCTTGAGCATGTTGATGCCCGACGCGGCAATGGGCTCCAGTGCCTTGAACAGGGCACCGGGAATGTGGGCCGTGACAAACAGGATGGATGTCTTGTCGTTGCCCGTGGGCCGGGGAGCATCCCTGCCGATCACCAGAAACCGGGTGGTGTTGCGCACGGCATCCTGAATGGCCGGCGCCGCCACCTTCAGATCATACAACCGGGCCGCGGCGCTGCCGGCAATGGCCGCGGCATCGTCGGCCAGCAGGGCCTTCTGGGCCGCCTGGGAGGTGCTGCCGCACTCCACCAGTTCGGCATGGGGCAGATGGGTCTTGAGCCACGTCCGGCACTGGGCAAAGGGCTGGGGGTGAGAGTAGATGGTGCGAATCCTTTCCAGTTCACCGCTTTTTGAAAGCAGGTCATGGGAAATGGCCAGGTAGGACTCGGCGCAGATGTGAAGCTCGGACTCCAGGAAAAGATCAAGGGTGTGGTTGACCGCCCCCTCGATTGAGTTTTCCACCGGCACCACGCCGTACCGGCTGGTCCCCTTTTCCACGTCGTCAAACACGTCCCGGATACTCGGGTGGGGGACAAAGGTATCCAGCTCATTGAAAAAAGCCAGGGCCGCCACATGGGTGAAGGTGGCCTCCGGCCCCAGAAAAGAGATGCGTTTGGGCTCCTGGGCCTGACGCGAGGCCGCAATGATATCGGCAAATATCCGCCGCAGCATGTCAGAGGACAAGGGGCCGGGGTTGAGCCCGGCCAGCCGCTGCAGGATCGATTCTTCCCTGGCCTTGTCCATGACCCGGTTGCCGGCCTGCGCCTTCAGCGCGCCGATCTTCTCGGCCAACGATACCCGGCGATTGAGCAAATCCAGAACGGTATCATCAATTTCATCAATGGACCGGCGCAGGTTCGCTATCTTTTCATCCTGGCCGCTGCTTTCAGCACTCATGATTCGCACCCTTCTATTTTTCCGTGATCGTCTCCTCAATCTTGTACCCGAAATGTCGGCCCCCGGCTTCCATGGAGACCAGCACCCGGTCTCCGGGCTTCAGACCCACCACCGAGACCGGGGGGCCTTCCGGGCTGGTAAGCCGAATGGTCTCCGCGTTCTGAACGATGGTGGCAATCTCCTTTCCATCCACCACCGCCTTGACCAGCATCAGGGGCCGTTTTTCGATCTTCAGCCGGCCCACCACCCCCTCGGTGGTGTTGCCCCGGTAATCGGTGATAAAAACGCGGTCCCCGGCGGCCAGCTCCGACAGGTACCGGGTCTTGCCCCCCGGCACCCGGGTGTAGGCGTGCACGGCACCGGCGTTGATGCGAAAGGGCCGCGGCGCCACGTAAGGATTGACCACGCTTTCCGAATGGACCAGAAACAGGGCGCTGCTGCTGTTGCCCACCAGCATGCCCTGGCCTTCGGTCATGGCCGTGCAGGTGTCCACACATACCCGGTCCCCCATGCCCACCGGCACAATAGCCGTGATCTCGGCCTCCTGGAGCGGCGTGGTGTCGCCTTTCTCCCGCACCGCGGACAGGATCTGCTTGAGGGTGGCGGGACTGTCGGCGTTCACCAGCAGGTGGCCCACTCCCTTTTCCAGAATGCCCAGAGCCGTCTTGGCCTCCTGCACGGTTTTGACCTGGGTCACCACGTTCACGTCCCGGGCGATCAGATTTTCAAGGGGAATGATTGTCCAGTCCCGGCACCCAAGAATCACGGTCTTTTCCCTGGCCAGCCGAATGATCTCCTCTTCGTCCTCGCACCGGGTGATTTCAAAATGGACCACGTCCTGCCCCGGCTTCAGATCACCGTCCTCGGCAATGGTGAGAATCTTTCCCAGCTGCTTGACCTTTTCCGAATACCCGGCCGGCACCAGCACGCCGTCGGCCCCGCCCTCCAGGGCCGTGGTGACCATATTCTTGTCCCACGGGTTGATGGTTACCCATATTTTCCGCATGTCAATTTTCCTTGTTTACGATTTTGATGCCATTATAAAAAGTCAAAACACAATAGCCGCATTGCCTGTCATCGAGGAGTGTCAGCGACGAAGCAATCTTCTCCGCTTCTGTTCAAGATTGCTTCGCTTCGCTCGCAATGACGCAACAAAACAATGCCCTATTTTACCTCGAGCATCTTCAACGCCTTGGCCACGCCGGCGCCGTCATGAACAATGGCGGAAATCGCCTCCACCATGCGGGTGGGATTGGCATGCTGAAACACGTTTCGGCCGATGGAAACCCCGGCGCCGCCGGCATCCACAGCGCCCTTGACCATTTCCAGGATTTCCCGGTCCGAACCCATTTTGGGCCCGCCTGCAATCACCACCGGAACCGAGCATCCCGCCACCACCTCGCAAAAGGTCTTGGAGCTGCCGGTGTAGGAAACCTTGACAATATCCGCGCCCAGTTCATCACCCACCCGGGCCGCATGCTTGATCACCGACACATGAAACTCGTCCTTGATCTTCTCGCCCCTGGGGTAAATCATGGCCAGCAGCGGCATGCCCCACTCCCTGGCATCGGCGCTGACCCGTCCGAAGTCGTGAAGCATCTGTTTTTCATCCCCGTTGCCCAGGTTGACGTGAATGGACACCCCGTCCGCGCCCAGCTTCACCGCCTCCTCCACGCTGCACACCAGGGTCTTGGCGTGGGGGTACGGCGACAGGCTGGTGGAGGCCGACAGGTGAAGAATCAACCCGATATCCCTGCCGCTGCCCCGGTGGCCTTTTCCCACCAGTCCCTTGTGCTCCACGATGGCGTTGGCCCCGCCCTCGGCCACCCGCTGCACCGCCGTGCGCATGTCGGTAAGCCCGTCGATGGGGCCGACGGACACGCCGTGGTCCATGGGTACGATCACGGTTTTGCCGGTGTTCCGGTTCATCAGCCGTTCAATCCGAATCCGCTTGCCTAAGATGGTCATCTCTCTTCTCCTCTGTTGCAACGCCCGCCGCTGCCGGGTCCCGCGGGTTTTAAAAACAAAAAAGCCGCGGGCTTTTTCGTCTGCCCGCGGCTTTGAGTTGCTGGTTTTGGGTATTAAGGGTTCAGCACACCACAGGCAGGCCGGTATAAAAATACCAGAAGTAAAAATAAAATCTGCCTGTACCGTTGGTTGCCGTCATGGCTTAATTATCTGCTTTCGCTTAAAACTAACTCTATTTGAAAACTGAATTACTCCTGGCAAAAACAAATGTCAATCATTTTTTCAATTTTTCCAAAAGATTTTTCGAAAGTGCGTAGAGTACTCACCAGTCTACCGGCAGGCGGACCTGCTGTTTGGCCTTGTTGCAAAACAGCAGGTAGCCGTTGGTTTTGCCGTAAAGGTAAAGGTCTTTTGTTATCTGGACATCCTTTTTGCAATACTCAACAATCTTATCTATCTCGCCCTGTTGCCACCAGATAAGGGCCTGCAGGCCGTTGGCGCTTTTTTTCGCGCCCAGGGTGATCTCGGCCAATGAATCAAGGGAAAGCCGGTAGCCCAGGGTCTTGTGCACCTCCTCCAGAATGTCAAGAGTGGGCAGCCGCGAAAGATCGGCGTCGCTGTAGCCCGCCAGGACCTGGTTGTCAAACCGCTTGTTGTTAAACCCCACCACCAGATCAAAGTCCGAAAGCCGGCGGATAAACGCCGCCACCTGGTTTTCCAGAAACGCGTCATAGGTGTCCGTGGCCGAATCGTACAGCACCACGCAACTGATGCCCATGCGGTCGGCCCGGTGCCAGCCGCCCACCTCAGCGGCGGAACGCTGAGTCTCGATATCGAACACGCCGAACCGCGGGTTTTTCCGGCCGGCAGGCGGGCCCGGAGCAACGCGGGCCGGCAACGGTGTGGGGCGGGCCGGTTGCAAAACCGGGGCCGCCGGCCGTCGTGCACGGTTCCGGGCACCGGCGGCCGGCGGTTTGGCCATCTGTTCCAGCAGATAAAGGGCGCAGGCTTTATCAATGGGTCGGTTACCGGAGCCGCACTTGGGCGAATGGACACAGGCGGGGCACCCGGTCTTGCAGGGACACTGGGAAATCAGGTTGCGGGTAAACGAAAGAATGTCGGCCACCTTCTCATAGGCCTGGCGGCTCAGGCCGATGCCCCCGGCCACGGCGTCATATATAAAGATGACCGGAGTGCCGACCTGTGAATGATATGTCATGGAAATGCCACCAAGGTCGTTTCTGTCGCACATCACAAAGATGGGCAGCACGCCGATGACGGCATGTTCGATGGCGTGAATCCCGCCCATGAAGTGCCGGTATTCACTCTCTGCCGCATCCTGGATACGATCGGGAATGGCCAGCCACACCCCTTGGGTTTCAAACACAAGGGGTGGCAGGTCCAGGGGTTCCACGGACACGCGCCGCTTGCCGTACAGCCGCCATTTCTCGTACCCGGTGATGGTTTCGGTGACGCGAAGCCGGCCCGTGCACACCGTGATGCCGGCCACCTGTTTTGTCTGGAAAGTTTCCAGAATCTCGGTGTCCTTTGTGGACCGGGGCTTGGTGTAGTAATGGACCGGCTGCCGGGAGGCGGTGACGCGCATGGCGCCGGTGTCCAGATTTTTTACCACGTGGGTCTGGCCCATGTGCAGGTAGACCGCGCCGGGATGAGCGTCCCTGAACACCCGCATGCCGTCGATGTCGCCGATGTGATCCCCGGTCTGGTCGCAGATCACGCGAAAGCTCCGGCCCGCGCCCCGCAGGTCCACCTCCCGGTGAGGCCGCTTTCGCGACGCAAACAGGTACATTCCGTCGGCGCTGCGCAACAGCTCCCCTTTTTTCTCCAGCGTTGCGACGGCCCGCTGTATGGCCGCCCCCTGCAGAAAAGGCTCATCCACGCGCAACCGGTGTTCGGCCGCGGCGCACACCAGGTGCTTTTCAACAATGGCCGGGTTATCCGGGTTAATCACCGCCGCCTCCGGGGGCAGGCTCAGAAAGGCCCCGGGATTGCGCATAAAGTACTGGTCCAGGGCGTCTTCTCCGGCGATCAGGATCATGGCCGACTCCTGACCGGCCCGCCCCACTCTGCCCCCCCGTTGCCATGTGGCCATGACCGACCCAGGGTACCCCACCAGCAGGCAGAGGTCCAGGTCTCCGATATCGATACCCAGTTCCAGGGCGCTGGTGGATATCACGGCCAGCAACTCGCCGGCGGAAAGCTTTCGCTCGATCTCCCGGCGCTCGTCCGGCAGAAACCCGGCCCGGTAGGAGCTGATTTGATCGGCATGGGGGCTTTTTTTCTCCGCCCAGATGGATATCAGCTCGGCCAGCTTGCGGGACTGGGTGTAGACAATGGTTCGAAGCTCCCGGTGCAGGGCGGCTCGCAGCAGTTGAATGGTGGTGGCCACAGGCCCGGTTACCGGGTTCATGAACACCACATGGCGTTTGCCCCTGGGTGCCCCGCTTTTTGTGACCGCCGTTGTCGGCCGGCCGGTGAGCTGTCCGGCCAGCTCTTCCGGGTTGGCAATGGTGGCCGACCCGGCCACGAACAGGGGCCCGGCGCCGTGGTGGACGCAGATACGATAGAGACGCCGGAATACGTGGGCCATGTGAGACCCCATCACGCCCCGGTAGGTGTGAATCTCGTCAATGACCACAAAGGCAAGATTGGCAAAAAACGTATGCCAGTTCTCATGATAAGGCAGCAGCCCCAGGTGCAGCATGTCCGGATTGGTCATCAGCACCGAGGGCGGGTTGTCTCGGATTTTTTTACGGTGCCGGGCTGTGGTGTCGCCGTCGTAGATGGCCGCGGACACGGCCTCCGCCATGCCGGCGGCGGCGGCGGTTTCCTGCAGGACCCGCAACTGGTCCCTGGCCAGGGCCTTGAGCGGATAGAGATAAAGGGCCCGGGCCGACGGATTTTCTTTCAGCCGCTGAAGTACGGGAAGATTATAGATCAGGGTCTTGCCGCTGGCCGTGGGTGTGGCCGCCACCACGTTTTCTCCTGACAACACCCGGCCGATGGCATCGGCCTGATGGGCATACAGCCCTTCTGCTGCCAGTATGGCGGAAAGACGGGCAGCACCCGGCGCCTCCCAGTCCGGCTTTCCAACCATCCGGGCCGGCACCGGATCCAGCGCGGTGTGGTAAACCACCTCGCCGGCCATACGCGGTGAAGCTACAAGAGATTGAATATATTCACTTATGGTTCCGTTTCTATCCATGGGCACCCGGCCGGCAGCGGCAAAAAACCTCTTTCACTTTGCATTGAAAATCTGTATACTTTATAAGACTGTAACTCGGATTTGCAAAACAAAAAAAGGAGGTGCCCTTGAGAGGCGCTCTTTTTATCGTCATGCTGATCGCCCTGCTGGTGGTGGGAGTGCTGGTCGTGAAAAACATGTCCACGGAAACCACCGAAGGGGTCGAAAAAATGGAGACCATTCAGAAGGCCAGAGACACGGCCGGCGAAGCCGAAAAACAGGCGGCCGAGATGGGAAAACGGCTTAAGGAGGCCACACAGTCCCTTCCGCCAACCGACTGACGATTGATGGCTTTGTAAAAAGCCCGATATCTGCGTTGCGCTGCCCCCCTCGTCATTGCGACGGACGACAAGTACGCCTCGTTCCTCGGGATTTGCGACGCCTGGATATTGAACTTTTTACCTTGCCATCCCGAACAGACTTTTTACGGGTTTATCACGATTCACTATTGCCAAGTTTTATCAACCGATTATTTAAAAGGAGGACCGCATGATCAGACGGATGCTGACGGTGTGTGTTGTCACGGTAACCCTTGCCATCACCGCGGTGTGTGCGCAGGCCCAGACCCTGAGCTTTGACCTGGGCGTAAGTTCCGACAATATCCGGGCCAACGCCCTTGTGGAAACCGAGTTTGAAGGCGCCACCCTGTACGCCGGCCTCGGCGGGCTTTATATCGAGGACGATTTCACGCTTTACAACATCAAGGCCGGGCTCAAGCAGAGTGTCTTTTCTCCGGCCCTGGTCCTGGGAATGGGATTCAAGGGCGTGGCGGGCGAAGCCGAGATAGGCCGCTGGGACCCGGATATTGCTGTTGTGGGCTTCAATCTGATGGGCGCGTTTGATTTTTCAAAAACAACAGCCAACGTGCCGGTGACCCTTTTTGCGGACGCTGTTTACGCCCCGGACCCGTTAAGCTTTGCCGACTGTGAGCAGTACATTGAGTATGCCGCCGGCGTGGAGTTCTATGTCGTCAACAACGGGGCCATTGTGGCCGAATACATGAAAATCGACACCGACCTGGAGGGGTGGGGCCGGGAATTTGACAAATCGGCCGACTCCATTTACCTGGGGTTCAAGCTCAAGCTGGGCCATTGATTCCTGGATATATTTTGCGTCATTGCGCCTGTCCGCCATAGCCTTTGGCGACGGCGGAAGCGCAGCGAAGCAATCCTGTCCATATACGGGTGCCTGTTTGTAGTGACGCCGTGAGGCGTTCGCCGGCCGGCCCCAATGCCCTTACGGGCACACTACGAACGGGTTCTTCGCCCATCGTTTAACCCGAGCATACTTGTTGTATATAATCCCCTTAATTCGTGTCCATCCATCTGTTATGTGCACACAAAAAAGTTTTCCAATTCATAAATGAGAATTTTTTCGCAAGATCAAGGAAAACAATGGCTGACGCGGAGGCGTACTGTTGTACGCCGCACAAGGAAGCCAGCAGTTTGACGCAGAGATTGCGGAAAAAGGCCATTTATGGATGGAAACTATTTAAGGAGGAAGAAAAATGGGTGATATTCAAAAATATATAAAAAAAAGAAAAGCTGAAGATAAGGCCTTTGCCAAAGGGTTTGATTCAGGATACGAGCAGTTCAAAATCGGCGTAATGCTGAAACTGGCGCGTGAAGAAGCCGGTCTTACACAGGAAGAACTTGCGAAAAGGTTGAACACCAAAAAATCCGCTATTTCGCGCATTGAAAACCATGCCGAAGACATCAAACTGTCCACACTGGAAAAATTCGCAAATGCGCTTGGAAAACAACTTGAATTAAAGGTTGCCTGAGAAAACAGCCTCGAACAATGACAACAAAAGGGGGAGCACCGACGGGTGCTCCCCCTTTTGTTGTCAGAATGGTGCGAAGAATACTACTTGCCCACCAGGTCAGCCATGGCCTGGGCCACACTGGCAAAGGCTTTTGTCACCGGTGAATCCGGATATTCAGACTGATAGGAAATGCCGGAGTCTCCGCATGTCACCATATTCGTGTCAAATGGAATTCTTCCAAGAAAATTGATGTCCGCCTCTTTTGCAGTCCGCTCGCCCCCGCCGGAACCGAACAGGTCAACGGTTTTGCCGCAATGGGGGCAGGTAAATCCGCTCATGTTTTCAATCAGGCCAAAGGCCTCCATCTTCACGGTTTTGCAGAAGTTGATGGACTTGCGGATGTCGGCCAGGGCCACTTCCTGGGGCGTGGTCACAATAATGGCCTTTGCTCCGGGAATCAGCTGGGCCACGGTCAGTGGCTCGTCCCCGGTGCCCGGCGGCGAATCAATGATCAGAAAATCCAGATCCCCCCAGGCCACGTCGCCGATAAATTGTTGAATCACGGTGTGCTTAATGGGACCCCGCCAGATGATGGCGTCGTCCTTGCTCAGGCTCAGCGACTCAATGGAAATAGCGGAAAGATTGTCCGAATAGGGCACCGGGATCATTTTCCGCTCCGGTGTCACGCCGGGCATCTCGGTCAGTCCCAGCATGCGGGGAATGTCCGGGCCATGAATGTCCACGTCCATCAGCCCCACCTTGAATCCCCGGTCGGCCAGGGCAAGGGCGAGATTGACCGATGTGCTGGTTTTGCCCACACCGCCCTTGCCGCTCATCACGATGAACTTGTGCTTGATCCGGGCCAGGGATTCCTCAATACCTGCTCCCGGGTCCCGCTGCTGCTGTTGCTGCTGCTGCTTCTGCTTGGTTCCGCAAAGCGGAACACCCTGCTGTGTGTTGCTCATGGTTCTGCTCCTTGTTTATATCAACCCTGGCGTTATTCTTCCGCCTTTTTATCTTCTTCCTTTTTGCACAGCGGACACTCATGGGGCGTCCCGCCGCTTGATACAACGGGCCACTCCTGCCGGCATTTACCGCAGAAAAACACGGCCCCGTCCGGACCGGTGCGAAGATAGTTGCCGCCCTCGATGCGAATGGCCATGCCGTTGACCAGTGCATCGGCCACGGTCTTCCGTGCCTTGCGCACCACCCGGCCGAATGTGGCCCTGGAGATGTTCATGTGCCGGCCTGCCTCCTCGTGGGGAAGGCCCTGCAAGTCAGCCAGCATCAGGGCCTCCAGCTCGTCCACGGTCAGCCCCACCTCCCTGAGCATGCGCAGGGGGACCCCCCGGGGCTTGAAGTAGCAGACATCCGGTTCAGATACAACCGTTCGTATTTTCGTAGGTCTCGGCATAGTCTGTTATGAGTATATGCTCAAAATTTGTTTCTTGGTGACTTATTGATAAGGATTACCGGGAAGAATGTCAAGTCAACATGTAGAAAATATTACATGCTGGATACTTGACACATTGATTGGACCGCGAGTGCAATGCGAGGGTTCCTTTTGTTTTTGCACCGCAAAGACGCAAAGAGCGCAAAGGGTGACGTGTTACTTCACGGAAAGACGATCATTGCTTTGCGCGTAGCGACTATTATTTCCTTTGCGTCCTCTGCGTCTTTGCGGTGCATTCTGAATTTTCAGAAATTCTCTTCATAAAAAACTGGATCAGGACCGTGTCAGCCGGGCCAATTCCTTTAATCCCTTGCGCTCGTTGGCAAGGGCGTCCACAAAAAAGGCCTTGTCCCGGTGCTCGATCAGGCGTTTGACGGTCAGTGCCATGTCAAAATTCACGGCACATATCTGGCGGGCAACAGTCTTTGCCCGGTCCATCAACGCATCCGGCGCCACCACCTCGTTCACCAGGCCCCACTCCAGTGACCTGCCCGCTGAAACAAACTCGCAGGTCAGAGACATCTGTTTGGCCCGGCGCCGGCCCACGGCCTGCTGTAAAAACTGGGTCATGCCCCACCCCGGCTGAATTCCCACCTTGGCGTGGGTGTCGGCAAACGAGGCATTTTCAGAGGCGATCAGAAAATCGCAGTTGAGCGCCAGCTCAAACCCGCCGGTAATGGCATACCCATTGATTGCCCCGATGATGGGCTTTTGGCACTCTCCCATCACATCCACCATGTCCCGGCCGTCACCCCTGGGGTCGATCAGGTTGTCCGTGGCCAGGCAGGCCAGGTCCAGGCCGGAGCAGAAAGACTTGCCGCTGCCGGTGATAATTGCCACCTTGATGATCCCATCCCCTGCCACCCGGTCAATGGCGTCATACAACCCCTTCAACAGGGCCTGGTTGATGGCATTGCGCCGCTCCGGCCGGTTCAGGGTGATAACAGCCACTTCCTCTTCGCACTCAAACAGTATCGGCTGTTCCATGTTTTCTCCTATTTCATTTCTTTCACGCACTTCTGGCCCAACAACTTCACCTGCCCTAAAGCACACAAAAACGGCCTACTGTCCCCTCACCATATCCAACAGCTCCAAAACACCCCCCAATGCCGCCACAAGTAAAAATTGAGAAAAAAACAAGACACCTACCGCGACCCCCTGTTCAGGCGGCAGGCCGACCTGAATAAACATATATGCGAAAGCCCCCTCTCGCACACCAATTCCAGCTAAAGAAACCGGCAATAACTGAAGCAGAAATACAAGGGAGCTTATCCATGCCACATCCAGAAAGCCAAGCG
>JAXHVI010000179.1:0-42271 GCA_034189195.1 Thermodesulfobacteriota bacterium
ACAGGAGTTCTATGTTAAACTGGGCGAACTTGTCGCCGCCCCGCTCTTCCACCAGGACCTCCTGCCAGCTGTTGGTCACATCAGACCAGACCCGTACCGTCTCTTTCACCGATATATCACGCCAGCCAAACCCCCGCAACGAGTTGATACCGCCCAGGTAGAACCGGTCATAGTCCGGCAGAAACCCGCCGGAATTTTCATGCACATAACCGCCCTCGGCATGGGCAAACCCCACAAACCGCCAGAAAAGGGGATGATACCAGCCGGTTTCACCGGTATACTTGGTAAACGCCACATCCCCGCCCAGGGGACCGCCGGTGTTCTCAATGGTAATGGTATGTTTCCCGCCCCGAGACGGGTTCATGTAATTGTCCCTGGAGTCGTAAACCAGGGAAACGGAGGCCCCGCTGGTGACGCTATCTCCTCCCTGGGCGGCCATCTCCTGAATGGACCAGGGCGCATAGATGGAAACATCGTCCACCTCATTGATATCATAGGTATACGCCAGGTAAAGGCGGGTATTTTCAAACAGGGGATAGCCGAACCGAAGACTGCCGCCAACGGTATGCCGGTCATAGGTATCGGCATCCACGTTCCAGTCATACACGTCAATGCCGGCGGAAACACGGGTGTCAAACAGGTAGGGCTCGGTAAAGCTGAGCCGGTACTCGGTGGAGGTGCCGCCGATCTGGCCCTGAAGATTGAGCACCTGGCCCCGACCGAACAGGTTCTGCTGGGAGATGGAAGCCGTGAAAAACAGGCTTTCCACGCTGCTGTACCCGCCGCCGAAGGAGAACATGCCCGTGGGCTTTTCCTCCACCTCGATCTTCAGGTCCACCTTGTCCGGTTCCGCGCCTTCAACGGTGTCCACCTTCAGGGTCTCGAAATAGTTGAGCCGGTAAAGCCGGGACACGCTCTTTTTCAAACGGCTGCCGCTGTAAAGCTCCTGTTCATAGACATCCAGCTCCCGCCGGATCACCTTGTCCCGGGTCTTGGTGTTGCCGGTGATGATAATGTCGTCGAAATAGACCAGCCCGCCCTTTTGAACGATATACGTGATGTCCACCGTCAGGTCGGCGTCGTTTTTCCGCACATCGGGAATCACGTCGGCATAGAAATAGCCCCTGTCCGCGTAAAAATCGGTAATCGCGAGTATATCGGCCCGGACCGTGGACCGGTTGAAAAATTCCTCTTCGGTAATGGCGAGCATTTTCTCAAGCTCGGGCCTGAACTCATCCACATCTCCCTGAAGGTCCACGTTTCCCACGCGGAACCGCTGCCCCTCCTCAATCTTGAAGGTGATGCGAATCCGTTCCTCCATGTATTCGATTTCAGGGTCTCCGATCCGGGCATCAATATAGCCGCTGTTGTGGTAATGGTTGCTCAGCATGGCCACATCCTGACGCAACTGATCCATGTTCAGATCCCCCGACGACGTGAGCCACCAGAAGAATCCTTTTTTTCTGGTTTTGATGATTTTTCGCAGATCCTTGTCCCTGTATGCGCTGTTGCCCGCAAAAACAATTTCGCGCACCATGAACTTGTCGCCCCGGTCAATGGTAAAGGCCACATCGGCCTGGTTGTTCTTTCCCTCCTGAATCTCGTAGGAAACCTTCACGTTATGATAGTTCTTGCCTTTGTACAGCTGCTCGATGCGGTTGACACTCTCCTGAATCTCAACGATATTCAGCACCGCGCCCCGCTTGATGGCAAGCTCCTCCCTGATCTCCTCTTCGGAAAAAACCGTGTACTTGCGAATGGTGATGCGGCCGACCGTGGGCCGCTCCGTGACGGTAAAAATGATCTTTTTCCCCCGGGCCGAATCTTCGGCTTCCACCCGCACATCCTCAAAATAGCCCATGGCGTAAACGCGCTTCAAGTCTTCCGAGAGCTGTTCCCGGTTGTATATTTCCCCCTCCCGGGTCCGAATCACCCGCACAATGGCATCGGCCTCGATACGCTCATTGCCATGGATCACAATCTGCTCGATCCTTTTGCGACCCGTGACCGCGGCGCATATGTCACCGGAAAGGTCGCGAATCGCGTCGGCCAGTTGGCCCGGATCGTCGCCCTGGCCAAAAAACCGGCGAAGCTCCCCGCTGTCCGTGGAAAGCAGGGAAAGATCAATGCTGAAGCTGCTGCCCAGGGATGTGATGCCGCCCCAGAGGGCAAAATCGGCCTGCACCGACCGGGCGGCCCGCTGTTTCTCCCCCGGCGTGAAAAGGGACGATGCTTCATCGTAAAGCGTAACGGAAACACCGCAGGTCTGTTCAAAATTTTCGGAAACCAGGGCAAGGACCTGCTGTGACAGCGGACCGGCGTTGCTGCTGTCGGCCCACACGGCCAATGGAAAAAGCGCCACACGGGGCTGCTGGCCTGCACCGGCGGGGACAGGGAACGAACAGAGCGCCAGCAGGAAAACGGCGCCGTTATAAAACATGGCTCGGGAAACGGGACTGTCTGCAAACCACCGGACACAACGATACCATATCTGTCTTGATCTCACTTCAGGACTCCGTTTCTGATCCGTCTTCAACGGTTTTCACTTTCCCGTCCACAATGGTCATTTGCCGGGACATCAGGGACGCAAGCCCCATGTTATGAGTGGCGACAATAAGCGTTGTGCCCAGTTCCCCGTTCAGCCCGGCCAGCAATTCGTGAATGCGGCGGCTGGTTTTTGCATCCAGGTTGCCGGTGGGCTCATCGGCCAGCACGATCCGGGGACGCAACACAAGGGCACGGGCAATGGCCACGCGCTGCTGCTCACCGCCGGAAAGCTCGGAAGGGCGATGGTGCAGCCGGTGGGCCAGTCCCACCCGGGCCAGTATCTCCCCGGCGGCATCCGCGGCCGCGACCCGGTCGTTGGACCCGATCAACACGGGCATCATGACGTTTTCAAGCGCGTCAAACTCGGGCAGCAGGTAATGAAACTGGAACACAAACCCCACGTAGCGGTTTCGTAAGGCCGCCAGCTCCGATTCGTCCAAGGCGTAGACATCCCGGCCTTCAAACAACAGGGTGCCCCTGTCCGGCGGATCCAGTGCCCCCAGTATCTGGAGAAAGGTGGATTTACCGATACCCGACGCCCCGACCACGGCCACGGTCTCGCCCCTGAATATCTCGATATCCACCCCGGTGAGCACCTCCACCCGGAACTGGTCATTATGAAACCCCTTGTACAGGTCCCGGCCCACGATCAGCGGATCCGCCATGCCCGTCTTTCCGGTAAGCCCATTGGTGTCAGCCATAACGGATCGCCTCCACCGGGTCCACCTTGGATGCCTGGTTGGCGGGATAGAGGGTGGCCAGATAGCAGATGGCCAGGGCCGCCAGGGCGATGACCAGGCCGTCGGCCAACTCCAGCCGGACCGGCAGGGTGGTGATGTAATAAACGTCATCAGGCAGATCGATAAACTGGTACCGCTGAAGGAGCAGGCAGGCAAGCACGCCAAAACAGAGGCCCAGCAGGGTGCCGGCCCCGCCGATGATCATGCCCTCAATGACAAAAATACGCTTGATGCTTTTCCGTGTGGCGCCCATGGCCTTTAGAATGCCGATCTCCCGTTTCTTGTTCATCACGATCATGATCAGCGAACTGGCGATATTAAAGGCCGCCACAAGAATGATCAGGGTCAGAATGATAAACATCACGGTCTTTTCAAGTTTCAGTGCCGAAAAAAGATTCCGGTTCATGGACATCCAGTCCCTGGCGTAATAGGGATACCCCAGGCGGGCAACCAGCTGCTCGCCGACGGTATCGGCCCGGTAGATGTCCTTTACCCGTATTTCAATACCGCCCACGCTGTTGTCCATGTGCAGGATATGCTGGGCCTCGGAAAGGTGAATATAGGAAAAGGCACTGTCATACTCGTGCATGCCCGCTTCAAAAATGCCGGTCACCGCAAACCGCTTGACCGCCGGCATATGCCCCACCGGGGAGAGCGCCCCCATGGAGAGCACCAGGTAAACCGTGTCGCCTTCCGTTACGCCCAGTCGCTGGGCCAGTTCCTTGCCCAGCACAATGCCAGGTGCCTGGTCTTTGGTGCGCTGCCGAAGCTTTTCCGCCAGGGGTTCCATGTTCTTAAAGATGGTCATGACATGGGCGGCCTTGTCCGGCTCCACGCCTTTTAAAAGCCCGCCGGACACGCCATAGGAAGAACGGAACATGACCTGGGTCATGATAAAGGGCAGTTGGGTTTCCACTTCGGGGTGACGGGAAACCTCCTGTACAACGCGTTCGTAGTCATGAAGTTCACCGCCGTGGCGGGAGAGCACCACATGGGACTCAATACCGAGAATGCGCGCCTTGATGTCGGCTTCGAACCCGGACATCACGGCGATAACGATGATCAGGGCCATGACCCCGATGATGACCCCCACCACCGACAGCAGGGTGATCAGGGAGACAAACACGTTGCGCTTGGCCGTCATCAGGTGGCGTCTGCCGATGAACAGTTCATACATCATAAAACCACTGCGTTTCTGTGGATGGTTGGTCCGGGCCGCGGTTCAGGCATTGCCCGGCGCTTCTTCCCGTCGCATATGGGGAAAGAGAATGACCTCCCGAATGGAGGGCGAATCGGTCAGCAGCATGACCAGCCGGTCGATGCCGATGCCTTCACCGGCCGTGGGCGGCATGCCGTATTCAAGTGCCTCAATATAGTCCTCGTCCATGAAATGGGCCTCGTCGTCCCCGGCTTTCCGGGCCGCCACCTGGGCCGCGAACCGCCGGCGCTGCTCTTCGGGATCATTGAGCTCCGAAAATCCGTTGGCGATTTCATTGCCCGCAATAAACAGTTCAAACCGGTCCACAAACCCCGGCGCCTGGGCGCTGGTCTTTGAAAGCGGTGAGACCTCCACCGGATAGCCGGTAATAAACGTGGGCTGAATCAGGTGGGGCTCCACCAGGGCGTCGAACAGCTTGGTGATCACCTTGCCGGTGCTGGTGTCCGTCCGTCCGATCTGGACCCCTCTGGCCGCGGCATGGGCCAGCAGGGCCTCCCGGTCGTTCAGTATCCCCGCGTCCACGCCGCCGATCTGTTGCAGGGCCTCCAGCAGGGGCACTCTGGGCCAGGGGCCGGAAAAGTCAATGGCATGCTGCTGGTAGACGATCTGCCGGGCACCGGTCACCACTTCGGCCACATGGCAGAACAGATCTTCGGTCATGGCCATCAGGTCCTGGTAGTCGGCATAGGCCTGGTAAAACTCCAGCATGGTGAACTCCGGATTGTGACGGGTGGAAACCCCCTCGTTCCGGAAATTTCTGTTGATTTCAAACACTCTCTCAAAACCGCCCACCACCAGCCGCTTGAGATAGAGTTCCGGCGCGATACGAAGAAACAGGTCCATGTCCAGGGCGTTATGATGGGTCACAAAGGGCCTGGCCTCGGCCCCGCCGGGAATGGGTTGCATCATGGGGGTCTCCACCTCCAGAAAATCCCGCTCCAGCAGAAAGGCCCGAATGGCCTGGATCGCCCGGCTTCGCCGGATAAAAATGTCCCGGGTGGCGCTGTTCATGATCAGGTCCAGGTACCGCTTCCGATACCGTTTTTCCGGATCCTTGAGACCGTGAAATTTCTCCGGCAGGGGCCGGGTGGCCTTGCAGAGCAGCCGGATCGTTTCGGCCTGAACGGTCCATTCCCCGGTTTTTGTCTGAAACAGGCCGCCGGAAAGACCGATAACGTCGCCCACGTCCATCTGCTTGAAAAGGGCATAGGCGTCACTGCCCACCTTGTCTTTCTGTATGTAGGCCTGCATCAGGCCGGTGCGGTCCCTGAAACGGACAAAGGCCGCCTTGCCGAAGCGGTTGATGGCCATCATGCGGCCGGCCAGCACCGGCAGGTTATCACTCTCCGGTGACGGCGGCCGGCCGGCCTCAATCAACCCGAGCATGTCGGCCACCGTGTGGGTGACATTAAAAGTGGAAGGGAAGAGATCAATCCCGCCGGCTTTGAGGGCCGACATCTTTTCCCTGCGTATGTCAAGTATGCTTTCGGCTTTTTCCATTTATATCAACCTGTCTGGCAATTTCCGGCCCGGTAGCCGGTATTCAATTAAACTTTTGAGCTTTACAGGAGACCCGGCCGGTAGTCAAGGTTAAGTTTCAAGCGCTGTTGGTTTGTCCGGCGGTGCGGGGGCTTTTTCCAGGAACAGGGTAAACCGGGACCCCTGCCCCTGGCGGCTCTCCACGTCGATCCGGCCGCCATAGGCTTCAATCAGGCGGTGTACCACGGAAAGACCAAGGCCCGTCCCCTTGGGCTTGGTGGTGAAAAAAGGATCGAAAATAGTGTCCATGTCGCTTTCCGGCATGCCGCAGCCGTTATCAGCCACCTCGATGGCGGCCAAATGGTCCCTGGCCGAGGATGTGGTCACGGTGATGACGCCTTCTTTCCGGCCACTGTCCCGAATGGCGTCGGCCGCGTTGAGCAGCAGGTTCCAGAGGATCTGCCGCAGGTATTCAGGATCCACATCCACCCATATATTCGGGGCCAGCACCGACCGGCAGACGATCCGGTCTTCATTGATCCCCTTTTCAAACAGATCAAGGGTGTCGCGGATCACCCGGTCCAGAAGAACCGACTGGGCCTTGCCCCTTTGGGGCCTGGCAAACAGCAGAAAATTGGTCACCAGCGTGTTGAGCCGCTTGGTTTCCCGCTTGACTATCCCCATCAACCGGGCCCCGTCAGGATCAAAAAAGGTCAGTTCACTGTTGAGCATCTCAATAGCACCGATGAGGGCCGCCAAAGGGTTCTTTATCTCATGGGCCAGGCCGGCGGCCATTTCCCCGATGGCGGCCATAAGATCCACCCGGTCCACATGCTTGCGCATGGCCCACAACTCTTTTTTAGCGCGCTGCTCCTGCTCCACCAGCAGGCTGGTGAGAACGGCGACCACAAAGCAGGCCAGAATGGTAACGATCATCTTATAAAGAATATGGGGGCCGCTGTAGGATGCCACTCCGAAGATATGGGCCATCTCAAAGGGTCGCAGAATGCCATAATATTCCAGGTCGATCATCAGACCGTATTGAATACTGCACAGGGCCGCAATGATCATGCCGCCCTTTCGAAGCAGAAAAAAGCAGGCGCTGATCACCACGATAAGATAAAGAAACGAAAAGACACTGGAAAAAGAGCCGGTGATAAAAATGATCGTTGTGACGATGAGTGTGTCCATAATCAGCTGGACAAACGTGAACAGCTTCTTTCTTTTTATAAACAGCATCAGGATGGCGTACGCCAGGGAAAGCAGAAGGATAAAGGCGGAAAGAAGATAGAGCAGGATCAATGGGTCGGCGGCGGCGGAAAACTTCTTGATACGGGTAAAGGCAACCGTGGAACCGAGCAGAAACAACCCGAACACGGCCCTCAGCGCGATCAGCCACTTGAGCCGGCGGCTGAACTCTTGAGCAAACAGATTCATGGCAGTGTCCACCACGGGTGCTACGAATCGTCCGCGCGGCGACAATGATGATGTTTTTTCTTTCGGCATGAGGGAAAATTCCGACCGTGGTGACCCGACAATGATAAAACCCGGCTCCCGGACAGCGCCACCGGGCGGGGTTCAACCAGGGTACTCGGGAGATTAGCCGGATACCGCGCCGGCCAGTTGGAAGACGGGCAGATACATGGAGACCACCAGGCCGCCGATCAATCCGCCCATGAAGACCATCATCAGCGGCTCAATGGCAGAGGTCAGGCTTTCCACGGCGGCATCCACCTCTTCTTCATAAAAATCGGCGATCTTTTCCAGCATGGCATCCAGGGCGCCGGTGGACTCGCCAACGGAAATCATCTGGCACACCATTGACGGGAAAACCCCGCTCTCCAGAAGGGGATCGGCCATGGTGCGGCCCTCGGCAATGCCCGACCGGACCTTGAAGACCGCGTTTTCCACCACCTTGTTGCCGGCGGTGCGGGCCACGATATCCAGGGCATCCAGAATGGAGACGCCGCTGGCCAGCATGGTCCCCATGGTACGGGTGAACCGGGAAACCGCCACCTTGCGAAGCAACACACCGACAATGGGGAACTTGAGAAAAAGGCCGTCCATGAACAGACGGCCCTTTTCCGTTTTGTAAAACTGGCGGTAGGCCAGAACAAGCAGCACAAAAGCGATAATAATAAAATGAATCTGGGCTTTCACCGTATCGGAAAGAAAAATGACAAACTGGGTGGGGGCGGGCAGCTCTTTTCCGAAATCGGCAAACATCTCCTGAAACACCGGAATGACAAACACCAGAATCACGATCACCACCAGAACCGCGATGGACAGGGTGATCAGGGGATACATCATGGCGCCCTTGACCTGCCGCTTGAGCTTGGCCGCCTTTTCCATGTAAGCGGAGAGCCGCTTCAGAATGACATCCAGAATACCGCCGGCCTCGCCGGCGGCAATCATGTTGACAAACAGATTGTCAAACTGATCGGGAAACTGCTTCATGGCGTCGGCCAGTGTCTGCCCCCCTTCCACGCTGGCCTTTATACTTTTAAGAATCTTTCTGAAAGTGGGATTGTCCTCCTGGGAAAAGAGAATATCCAGACACTGAACAATGGGCAGGCCGGCATCGATCATGGTGGAGAACTGCCGGGCAAAAATAATGACATTCTCTTCCTTGACCTTGGGCTGAAGAAAGGAGACGTTTTCAAACAGGTCTTTTGGTTTTTTCTTGACTTTTGTCGGCGTGATTCTCAGCCGCTGAAGCTGGGCACGGACCGCTTCCTCGTTGGGGGCCTCCATCTCGCCCTTCTGGGTCGCCTGGTCTTTTCGCTTTCCTTCCCAGAGATAAAGCGCCATCGCTCCTCCTCGCCGTTATGGGACTGCTGAGCCCTAACCCTTTTGCCGGCAAACCGGCAGGCCGTCTGCTGCATCGTTGTTACTATACGGAATAATAAGAAACTTTTCAAGCTAATATCAAGAAAACGCAAGCATTCGTCAAGGTGCGGCTCCGGTCCTGATCGGCGCCAGGCAACAAACCGCCATAATGTAGTCCCTGAACAAACCGACTATATTCCAGCCTTGCCGCGAATTTCATCGGCCCGGCGGGTCGATTCCCAGGGGAAGCTGTCCCCGGTGCGGCCGAAATGGCCGTAGGCGGCGGTAGGCCCGTAGATAGGCCGCTTCAGATCCAGGTAATCGATGATCGCCGCCGGCCGCAGGTCAAACACCTCCCGCACGATCCGCTCGGCATCGGCCTCGGGAATGCGACCGGTCCCCATGAAGTCCACCATGACCGATACCGGCTGGGCCACGCCGATGGCATAGGCCACCTGCACCTCGCACCGTTTGGCAATACCGGCGGCCACGATGTTCTTGGCCACATGCCGGCCCATATAAGAAGCGCTTCTGTCCACCTTGGAAGGATCCTTGCCGGAAAAACAACCGCCGCCGTGACGGCCCATGCCGCCGTACGTATCAACGATGATCTTGCGGCCGGTGAGGCCGCAGTCTCCCATGGGCCCGCCGACCACAAAACGGCCGGTGGGGTTGATAAAATATTTTGTCTGTTCATCCAGCAGTTCTCCGGGGATCACGGGCAGGATCACCTCCGCGATAATCCGGTCCTTGAGTTCGTCATAGGTAACGTCCGGAATGTGCTGGGAGGAGATGACAATGGTATCGATCCTTTTGGGCAGGCCGTCCTCATACTGAACCGTGACCTGGGATTTGCCGTCAGGCCTCAGAAAGTCAAGCACCCCGCTTTTGCGCACATCGGCAAGCTGTTTTGCCAGCTTGTGGGCGTAGCTGATGGGAGCCGGCATGAGTTCAGGTGTCTCATCGCAGGCAAAACCGAACATCAGCCCCTGGTCCCCCGCCCCCTGCTCCTTGAAAAGACCGTCCCCCTCGTTCACGCCCTGGGCGATGTCCGGGGACTGCTTGTCAATGCTGGTCACCACGGAGCAGGTCTGCCAGTCAAACCCCATCTCCGACGAGGTATAACCGATCCGGCGAATGGTGTCCCGGACGATATCGGGAAAATTGACCGCGGCATTGGCCGTGATTTCACCGGCGATAAACGCGATGCCCGTGGTGACAAGGGTCTCACATGCCACGCGGCAGTGTTTGTCCTGGCTGATCAGGGCGTCAAGAACAGCGTCGGAGATGCAGTCGGCCACCTTGTCGGGATGGCCTTCGGTAACAGATTCGGATGTAAAAAGATGTGTCCTGCCCATGAAAAACTCCTTGTCTTTTGTTGTTGCCGGGGCGGTGGAGCAAATCGCGTGGCCGCCGGGTATAACCAGTCAGATGCGGAACACGGTGTTGCCGGTCCAAACATCTGTCAAGTGTTGACCATATATATAATATTTTTCCGCCTGTCAACAGGAAACACGGTGGGTTTCATGGACAATATTCATCTAAAATCAATGTGTTGTAAACACTTCCGTGCTATATGGCCGAAGCCTTCTCCTCCGGTTCGTGCACATTTCATGGCCCGGCTGTCTCCAGGTGCCGGCCCCGGGAAATATCTTCTTGAAAAAAAAAAGCCACATGATCATAATATGGCCCTTTACATTCGGCCTGAAGAGCGGTACTCGCTATACAACGGCACCGCCGGAGCACAAACGAAAACTAAACTTTTGAGGATACACCATGGCGCGCGTTGTCCCTTTGCGGGGGATTCTCTATAATCCTGAAAAAACAGGTGGTTTTGAAAACGTGGTCTCCCCTCCCTACGATGTCATCTCTTCCGGCTACCAGAAGGTCCTGTGTGACCGCCACCCCCATAATGTGGTCCGGCTGATTCTCGGCGAGCCCGGGGAAAACACAGGTGAGAATCCAATATTTTACGGGGCCGCTGCCCAGAGATTTGACGAATGGCGGGCAAAAGGCATCCTTGCGCAGGACAGCGAACCCGCCTTTTATCTATCATCGGTCACCTTTTCCGTGGAGCAGCAGACCTACACCCGTTACGGCATCATCGCCGAAGTGGGGCTGGAGCCCTTTGACCGGGGCGTCATTCTGCCCCACGAGCGCACCTCTTCCAAGGTCAAGGCCGACCGGCTGCTTTTGACAAAGGCCACAAAAGCCAACTTCAGCCCCATCTTCTCCCTCTTTTCCGATGACGACAACCGGATGCTGTGTCTGATAAAAAAGACGACGGACAGCAACGCCCCGGATGTCTCCTTTGTGGATGACCGGGGTGAAAAACAGTGCCTGTGGCGCATCACGGACGGAGTCGTGCAGCAGGAGATATCACGGGCCATGGCCGACAAACAGCTGTTTATCGCCGACGGCCACCACCGGTACGAAACGGCCCTGGCCTACCGGCAGTGGGTGGCCGACCAGACCCCTGATTTTTCCGACCGCCACCCGGCCGATTATGTACTCATGTACCTGTCCAGCATGGCCGACCCCGGCCTGGTGATTCTGCCGGCCCACCGCCTGCTTAAAGGGGTGACACCGGCCCGGCGCGACCGGTTCCTGGAAGAGGCATCCGCCTGTTTCGACATTCAGGAGATTCCCGCGACTGCGGCCGGTCTGAACGGGGCCCGGCAGGAACTGATGCAGCGGCTGCAGGCCGATACCACAAACAACACCATCGGCTGCGCCATCGGCGGCAGGGATGCCTTTTTCCTGCTTACCCCAAAGCCCCGGGTGGTGGAGACCGTCTTTTCAGAAGAGGTGCCGCCGGTTCTGCGCACCCTTGACGTGACCGTGCTCACCCGGCTGATCCTGATCCGGATACTGGGGTACACCCTTGCCGATCTGGACGACGAACAGGTGCTGGCCTATACCAGCATCGCCGGTGAAGCGTTTGACGCTGTTTCTTCAGGCGACTGCGACATGGCGTTCCTTTTAAACCCCACCACCAACGACCAGATGAAGGCCGTGGCCGGGGCCGGGGAGATCATGCCGAGAAAATCAACCTTTTATTATCCAAAAGTGTTTGCGGGCCTTGTCTTAAGCAGCAAAACAGATACCCGCTGACAACCCAACCATAGAGGAGGTCATCATGAAGGTCCTGGTGAGTGACAAACTGGGAGAGGCAGGCATTGAACTGTTTAAAAACGAGCCCGGCATTGAGGTGGACGTAAAAACCGATCTGACGCCGGAAGCGCTCATTGACCAGATCGGGGCCTATGACGCCCTGGTGATCCGCAGCGCCACCAGGGTGACCGCCGAGGTCATCGCGGCGGCCACCAACCTCAAGGTGATCGGCCGGGCCGGCATCGGCCTGGACAATGTCGATGTGCCGGCCGCCACCCAGAAGGGTATCGTGGTAATGAACACGCCAACAGGCAACACCATCACCACCGCCGAACACGCCATTGCCATGATGATGGCCCTGTCCCGCAACATTCCCCAGGCCACCATCTCCCTGAAGGCCGGCCGGTGGGAAAAGAAAAAACTTCAGGGCCGGGAGATGATGAACAAGACCCTGGGCCTGCTGGGCTTCGGCAAAATCGGCTCCATCGTGGCGGACCGGGCACGGGGCCTGCGCATGAACGTGATTATATTCGACCCCAACGTCAACCCGGAAAAAATCCAGGAGGCCGGTTACGAAAGCGTTTCCCTGGATGAACTGTATGCCCGGTCCGACTACATCACCATCCATGTGCCCAAGATGGAAAAAACCATCGGCCTGCTCAATGCCGACGCTTTTTCCAGAATGAAGGACGGGATCATGATCATCAACTGCGCCCGGGGCGGCATCATCGACGAGGCGGCCCTGTATGATGCCTTAAAATCTGGAAAGGTCGCGGGCGCGGCCCTGGACGTGTTTGCCAAGGAGCCGCCCGGTGAACATCCCCTGCTGACCTGCGACAACGTGATCTGCACGCCCCACCTGGGCGCCTCCACCCAGGAGGCGCAGACCAACGTGGCCGTGGACGTGGCCCGGCAGATCATCGCTTACCTGAAAGAGGGAACCATCATCAACGCGGTCAACACGCCCTCGGTGACCGGGGACCGCCTGGCCCGGCTCAAACCCTACCTGGAACTGGGCCGAAAGCTGGGGCTGCTGCTGGCCCAGATTCATCGCGGCAAACTGCAGGAAGTGGCCATTGAATACAGTGGCGAATACCACGACCTGGAGCTGGGGCCTATTTCCACGGCCCTGATCAACGGGCTGCTGGAGCCCCTGGTGCGTGAGGGCGTCAACGCGGTCAACGCCCCGGCCATTGCCCGGGAGATGGGAATCAAGGTAACGGAAACCCTGCGGGCCGAGCCTTTTGACTACCTCAACCTGATGACGGTGCGAGTGACCGCCACCGAGCAGACCGACACTGTGTCCGGCACCCTGTTCGGCAAGATATATCCCCGTATCGTGGAGATCAACGATTTCCGCGTGGATGTCAGCCCGGAAGGTCACATGCTGATCATTCTGAGCGAAAACAAGCCGGGCGTGATCGGCAAAATCGGCACCACCTTCGGCGAAGGGGGCGTCAACATCGTCCGCTTCATGGTGGGCAACGAAGCGATTGCGGGCCAGAAAAACATGGTCATTATCAAGACCGACGAACCGGTGCCCGCCGATATCCTTGAGACGCTGAAAAACAAAAAAATTATCTTTGCGGCCACACCGGTCAACTTTTAGCCCGGATATACCGCAACGCGACCCCGTCGGGCCTGAAACCGCCTGTTGTTACGGATCTTTCCCGCCGGTGCAACAGGCGGTTTTTTCATGCCCTGTTCCGTTCCGCATTCAGGCCCTTTCTTGACAGCACCGGGGGATGTTGGATACAACGCAGACAGGTGTCGGGAACGGACTATTTATGTTGATCCCGGTTCGCAAGCGGCAACGCCGCCGATCCGGCCGCCTGTTTTTTCACACACCCAAAAAGGAGGTTCCATGCTGATTATCGGAGAACTGATCAATGCCAGCCGCAAGCCTGTGGCCCGGGCCATCAGGGAACAGGACGCCGCCGCCATCGCCGGCATCGCAGCCATGCAGCATGCCTGCGGCGCCGGGTATATCGATGTCAATGCCGGCGTGTTTGCCGATACCGAGGCCGATCACCTGGCCTGGCTGGTTCAGACGGTCCAGCAGGCCACCGGCGCGCCCTGCTGCGTCGACAGCCCCAGCCCCGGGGCCATTGAGGCGGCCCTGGCCGTTCACCAGGGAACCGCCATGATCAACTCCATCTCCCTGGAAGAAAAGCGGTGCAACGCCATTCTGCCCGTCATTGCCGGCACCGATCTGAAGGTCATCGCCCTGTGCATGAGCGACGACGGCATGCCGGAGACCGTTGACCAGCGCATGGCCATCGCCGACCGGCTGGTCAATCGCCTGGTGGGAGCAAACGTGCCCGTAAACAACATCTACGTGGACCCCCTGGTCCAACCGGTGGCCACCAACAGCACTTACGGCACGGCCTTCCTAAACACCATTGAAACCATCATGGCGCAATTTCCCGGTATTCACACCGTCTGCGGCCTGTCAAACATTTCCTATGGACTCCCTGAAAGAAAACTGTTAAATCAATGTTTTGTCGTCATGGCCGTGTTAAAGGGACTGGATGCGGCCATCATCAACCCCACGGACAAGCGGATGGTGGCCCATATCGCGGCGGCCGAGGCCCTGGCCGGCAGGGACAATTACTGCGCCGGCTACCTTTCCGCCTTCCGGGCCGGCAAACTGGAGCTGTCATGAGGTCCGGCACTGAAAACTGAAAGTTGCCGATTGAATGGATAAAACCGTATGATCACAAAAAACTCCAAACGGATCACCGGGGTGGGTTCGGCCCTGGTGGACCTGCTGGCCCTGGAAGAGGACGCCTTTGTCGAAATGCTGGGCAGCGTCAAGGGCGGCATGACCCTGGTGGAAAGCGAATTCATCGAACGGGCCATTGAACGGGCCAGCCGCAAACCCACCATCGTGTCCGGCGGGTCGGCCTGCAACACCGTGGCCGGTGTCGGCATGCTGGGCGGTGAGGCCCGGTTCATCGGCGTGATGGGCCGGGATACCTTTGGCGAGCTGTTCCACTTTGACCTGAAAAAGAGCAACGTGGAGCCGGTGCTTTCCCTCTCCCCTTCTCCCACGGGAAAGGTGCTGTCCGTGATCACCCCGGATGCCCAGCGCACCATGTTCACCTGCCTGGGGGCCTCCACCGAGCTGGACCCGGCGACCATGAACCGCCACCTCTTTGAGGGGTGCGCCATCGTGGTGGTGGAAGGTTACCTGCTGTTCAACCCCGACCTCATGCTGGCCACGGTGCGGGCCGCCAAGGAGGCCGGGGCACTGGTTTCCCTGGATATGGCCAGCTTCGACGTGGTCAACCAGTCCCGGAACCTGCTGGAAACCCTTGTGGCCGACTACGTGGATATTCTGATCGCCAACGAGGACGAGGCCCATGCCTACACCGGCGACACCGATCCATTAAAGGCCCTGGCCGGCCTCTCCAGAAACGTCACCATTGCGGCCCTGAAGGTCGGGGCCCTGGGCAGCTACCTTTCCCACGCCGGCGAGGTGATCCGCATCGAGCCCCAGACCGACCGCCCGGCCATCGACACCACCGGCGCCGGCGACCTGTGGGCCGCCGGATTCCTTTACGGACTGGTCAACGGCTATTCCCTGGACCGGTGCGGTGCCCTGGGGTCGGCCTGCGGATACGAGGTGTGCCAGGTGATCGGGGCAAAGATTCCGGACCACGGGTGGAAGCGGATACGGTCGTTGATTCATTGTTGATCTATTAAGGAGCAAAAAAACCATGGCCAAAATCAGTCGCACCTCCCTTGAGAGAAAACGGGAACTTGAAGAGCCGGACAAATTCATGGTGTTTGTGGCAAGAGCCATGCAGCTTGCCCAGACCTACATAAAACAGATCACCGCCATTATCGGCCTGGGGGTCGCGGTGGCCGTGGTAACCGGCGGGGTGTTCTACCTCGGCGCCCGGGCCGAGGTCAAGGCATCGGACATGCTGGCTTCGGCCACGGCCCGGGCGGACGCCGCCGGAGCCGAAAGCAGGGATGAATACAAGGCGATTTACGAAACATACCCGCGCACCGTTGCCGGCCAGGTTGCCGGACTCCGTTATGCGGAACAGCTCTACCGGTCCGGAGAGGCGACGGCCGCCGTTGATGTCTACAAAAAGCTCGTTAAAAGCGTGGCCGGCAAGCCGATCCTTCACCACCTGGCCTTAACCGGTCTCGGCTATGCCCATGAGGCGGCCGGGGATCTGAAGGCCGCCGCCGACTGCTTTGAAACCATCGCGACCGCGCCTGTGTCCGCCCACAAGGAGACGGCCCTGTTCAACCTGGCCCGCCTCTATGAACAGATGGGGGAAACGGAAAAAAGCCAAAAGGCCTTTGCTCAAATCGTGTCCGAATACCCGGACTCCATGTATGTAAACATTGCCAGGGAAAAAAGCGCCTCCTGAGCAAACCCGGATCGTTCACGAAATATTCGGGTTACCGCCGGTCCCCGCGCAGCTTTATAACAGCGGCCCGAAGCGCGGCGGCGGTTGCCTGTTCCGGGGCCATGGCCGGTCCGGCCGCCAGATCCACTCGTGACCAGAACCGGCAGGGCTTTTTGGAAAGGGGCTCTCCGCCCTTTCTGCTGAAACAACTCCCCCACATGCCCCGCAGGGCCATGGGCACCACGCAAACAGGGTTACGCTCCAGAATCTTCTCAATGCCGGTTTTAAACTCGCCGATCTCTCCATCCGCCGTCAGCCGGCCCTCCGGAAAAATACAGACCACCTGGCCGTCGTCTAAGGCCTGGGCGATCCGGTCAAACGCCTGCTCATAGGCCCGTGGATCATTTTTCTGTGAATCAATGGGAATGGCCTTGCCGGTGCGGAAAATAAAGTTGAGCACCGGCATCCGGTAAATGGGTTTGTACATGACAAAGCGCGGCGGCCGGCGGCAGGTCCCGGCAATGAGCAGGCCATCCACGTAGCTCACGTGGTTGCAGACCAGCACCACCGGACCCTCGTCCGGAACATGGTCCAGGCCGGTGTGGCGCACCCGGTAGAGGGTGTGGGTCATTATCCATATGAGAAACCGCATCGCAAATTCGGGCATCACCGTATAGATATAGAGGGCCACCACCACGTTCATCACCGCCAGCACCGCGAAAAAACGGGGAATGGAGAGGCCGGCCATGCCGATGAGAACAATGGCGGCGACATTGGCCGCCACCATGAACAGGGCGTTTAAAATATTGCTGGCCGCAATCACCCGTGCCCGGTATGCGGGATTGGTGCGCTTCTGAATAAAGGCAAACAGCGGCACCGAGTAAAACCCGCCGAACACGCCGATGAGCAGCAGATCCACCAGCACGCGAACCGCCCCGTCAGCGGCCAGAAAGGACCGGATACCCATGAGCGGTTCCACGGGATGGGGGGTCCAGGAGAGAAACAGGTCAAACCCGAAAACACTCAGGCCGATGGAGCCCAGGGGCACCAGGCCCAGCTCCACCTTTCTGCCGGACAGCCTTTCGCATAGCAGCGACCCCAGGGCGATGCCCACGGTAAACATCACCATCAGCAGAATGTAGACATCGGTGTTGGCATACAGCACCCGGGCCGTGAAATTGGGCAGCTGGGTGACATAGGCCATGCCCAGAAACCAGAACCACGACACCGCCAGAATGGAGAGAAACACGGAGTGAACCCGGCGGCCGAAACCGATGGTCTTTGCGGTCTGGGTCAGGGGATTGAAACTGATCGCAAGGTCCGGCGCCGGCGCCGGTGATGCCGGAATAAACCGGCTGGCAACCCATCCAAATACCGCAATGGCCACAACGGCCCCGCCGATGAGCAGGGGCCGGTCCGGATGGGCCAGCTTGCCGCCGGCCACCAGGCCCAGCAGAATGGCCACGAAGGTCCCCATCTCCACCATGGCGTTGCCGCCCACGATTTCATCGGGTTCGAGGTGTTCGGGAATGATGCTGTATTTTATGGGGCCGAAAAAGGTGGACTGAGCCCCCATGAAAAAAAGCAGCGCCAGCAGCAGGACAATGCTGTTCAGATAAAAAGCAACGGCGGCAAGGGCCATGATTCCGATCTCGGCAAGCTTGATCCCCCGGATCAGGGCCGCCTTCTCGTACTTGTCCGCGATCTGGCCGGCAGTGGCGGAAAACAGGAAAAAGGGCAGAATAAAAAGACCGGCGGCAAGGTTGACCAGAATGCTGGCCCGGCTGCTGTCGGCAAGACCGGCGCCAAAGGCGATCAGCACGATCAGGCCGTTGCGGAACACGTTGTCGTTAAAGGCCCCGAAAAACATGGTGCCGAAAAAAGGAAGAAACCGCCGGGTCGACAGCAGCCCGAACTGGCCGGTCTTGCCATGCGGCGGCACCGGGGAAGGTTCGTCGGTTTTCACAAAGCCCCCCTTTTGTCGGTTGGTGCAAAACAATGCCGCATAACGGCAACACCGCGGCAGGATTTATGTGTAAAACAGTGCGGTCGTCTTCCGGACCGGTCAGTTCCGGGGCCGGCGGTGGAACAGTGACGAAAAATTTTTAAACATGGCGGATTGAACTGTTTCCGGCCGGTGGCGGGACAAAACGGGAAGGGCCGGGAAAAGAGGAGCGGGGGGCGGGAACGCCGCCCCCCCGGTGACATCAATGACTACACATCGTCCCGAAGCTTTTTGCCAGGTCTGAATTTTACAACGTTGCACGCCTTGATCTTGATGGGTTTGCCGGTCTGGGGATTTCTGCCGGTGCGTGCCTTGCGATGGGCCTTGGCAAAGGTGCCGAAGCCGACCAGTGTAACCTTGCCGTCCTTTTTCTTGAGCGCCTTTGTCACGCCGTCCATGAAAGCGTCAAGGGCCTTGCCTGCGGCCATCTTGGAAATCTCTGCATCTGCGGCCATCTTGTCAATCAATTCAGCCTTTGTCATGGTGTACACCTCTCCTCTAAAAATTGTTGTTGGATGGAACTCCCCCGGCATATGCGCCTGTGGACCAACGACGACAAACCGTTTTCCGGTAACAGCAATAACAAAACGCCGATTGCCTGTCAATACCCTATTTTAACGGCAACAGGTATCCGTAACGGGACCGGACCACCGTAAGCAACCGGTTGCCGATATCAAGGCCCATGTCGATGAACTGAGGGCCGTAGGCCTGCCCGGTGCGGGTGCGAAAGGTGGTTTTGATATCGGCAATCACCGCCATGGCCTTTGGATAATATCCCACGAACCGGGGGAGCGGGGGCGGCGCCATTTCAATCATTTGCCACAGGGTGTGGGTGAAATTATCCGGTCCCCACCGGAATTTGTCCGCGTCATAAAGGCTGCCGGAAACAATATGACCGGCCGGAGAGGGTGACGGCGGCACCGGTTTGAACGCCTCGTGGTGACGAATGGCAAAGGTCACCAGGTCGATGTCCGGGCCATTCAGCACACCGGCACGGGTCAGGTGCCGGTGTGCCACCCGGGCCCCTTCGACGGCATGGTCCGGAGCCCTCCGTGCAATGTCATGCAGCAGCCCCGCACAATGAGCCAGCAGCACAAGGCGGGTTGTTTCCGACGAAGAGCAGCCGGCCCGATCGGCCTCCACCGCAGCCACGGCGCCCGCGTCCAGGGCCACCTGCCGGGCATGGCCCAGGCCATGGCCCAGGTTGCCGGGGGACCGGGATCGTATCGTTTCAGCCAGCTCCCCCAGATAGGCACTGGCCTCAAGGGCCCGCCGGGAACGGGCCACGGCCACCGCAAAATCACGGTAAAAGTCCGGCTGCGGGCCGGCCTCCGCCATTTGCCGGGCCGCCTGCCGAAGATCGGCATAAATGGTTAAAAGCTCGCCGGCGTTCAGGTTATCCACCAATGCACCACATCTCCCTGGGCAGACGGGAGCCGTTTTTTCCCACGGCGTTGTGGCCCCCCGGTTTCAGGCGCACCGCCTCCCGGAATATCGCCCGAATCTCAGAAAAAGACGCGCCGTCGCGCACCGGGCCCTTGATATCAACGGCCCGGTCGGACATCAGGCAGGGCCGCAGCCTGCCGTCCGCGGTCAGACGAAGCCGGTTACAGGTTTGGCAGAAATGACGGCTCACCGGGCAAATGATGCCGATTTCTCCCATGGCGCCGTCAAGGGTAAACCGCTGGGCCGTGGAGCCGTCACCGGTGTCACCGATGGGCGCCAGGCGGCCGACACCGGCAATACGCGCCTGAATATCAGGGCCGAGCAGCGGCGCCTCGGCATCGGCCAGCCGGGTTTCCACCGGCATCTGCTCGATGAACCGGACGTGAACAGGCCACTTGAACACCAGCCTTGCAAAGTCGGCCACCTCGTCGTCATTGATGCCCCGCATCACCACCATGTTCAGCTTCACAGGGGAAAACCCTGCCTTCAGGGCCGCCTGTATGCCCTTCCAGACCCGGTCAAACCGGTCATGGCCCGTGATGGTTTTAAACCGCCGCCTGTCCAGGGTGTCCAGGCTGATGTTGATGCGATTGACGCCGGCCTTCCGCAGCCTGCCGGCGCAGTCGGCCAGCATCACGCCGTTGGTGGTCAGGGACAGATCCGTGATGCCGGCGATGGCTGACACATTGGCGATAAAATCACAGGCATCTCTTCGAACAAGGGGCTCACCGCCGGTGATGCGCACCTTGGTGATGCCCAGCCCGGCACCGGCGCCGATAATAGAAAGAAGCTCCTCATAGGTCAGAATATCGCCGTGAGCCAGCTTTTTTGCATACCGGGACGGGTTGCAGTAGATGCAGTTCAGGTTGCACCGGTCAGTGACGGAAACCCGCAGGTAGGTGATGCGGCGGCCATGGGTGTCGATCAGTAAATCGTTTCGCAAGGGTCTGTCTCATTTTTGCTGTGAAAATTTCCGTTGATATGCCGCGATCTCCACCATGGGGGGGCGCTCCTTGAGGACCATGGTATGAATGTCCGGGACATGTTCGTTGTTGACCAGGACAAACTGGATCATCTCCTCAAACAGCCTGCGGGTCAAGGTGATGCGGCCCAGTTTTTCAATCCGGTCAAAAAAGGTTTTCATCACGGTAAACGCCATGCGGCCCAGGGCCTTGGTGTCCTGGTTCCGGTGGACCCGCTTGTCTAAGTCCACCTGGGCCATGACACCCAGGCCCCACTTTCTGTAAATATCAAGAATCATGCCGGTCTCAATGCCGTAGCCGATGGGAAAGGGAATCTTTTCAAACACCGACCGGTAACCGGCATACTCTCCGGACAGGGGCTGAAGCAGCTGGGCCAGCTCGGGGAAAAAAAGCGAAAACAGAGGGCGCACCACCAGCTCGGTGACCCGGCCGCCGCCGCTGGCCACCACCTTTTTTTCATCCAGGGCGATGGGCCGGTCGTAAAAGGCCTTGGAAAACTTGATGGTTTCGGTGGTGATCAGGGGGCCCACCAGGCCGTAAACAAACCGCGGATGGATGTTCTTGATGTCTGCGTCCAGGTAGACGAGAATATCTCCTTCGGTAACGTAAAGGGCTTTCCACAGGTTCTCCCCCTTTCCGGAAAACCGCTCCAGGTCCGGCAGGATATCGTCGGCGACATAGGTTCTGGCGCCGTAGGCCGCGGCCTCTCCAAGGGTGTTGTCCTCGGAGCCCGAGTCCACCACCACGATCTCGTCGATCAGGGGATGGCGGGACACCAGCTCCGACTTTAAAATAACGATCTCCTTGGCAATGGTCTTTTCCTCGTTGAGGGTGGGCAGGCAGAGGGAGATGGTCAGTCCTTTTTTCTCCTTGGCTTTCACCAGAGCACCGATATCGCTGAACGCGGAGTGGTGCAGGGTGTTGGTTTCAATCCAGGGCCGGTTCATCACACACTCCGTCGTCAATGGCCAGCATCACCCCCACGATCTGGGCGATGCCCCGGAACATGGGTTCGATCCGGATTTTCGAAAGCTCCGGCGCAAAGGACTCCTCACCGTAGGTGATGCCCAGGGTCACCGCCGGAATGTTTCTCGACAGAAAGGCGGACAGCTCCGACTCGCTGGGCAGGGCCACCGGCTCCAGCTTGAGCCGCTTCATCACCTCCACCGTGGCCTTGACCAGGGGGTGGCTGAACCGCAGCCGCGACGGCAGCTGTTCGCTGATGTTCTTCATTCGAAGATGCACATGATACTCATGGGCCAGGCCGGCCACGATGTCTTGAATGTCGGTGCAGACAGCGGTCACCATATCGGCATGATCGCTCTGAATCTCCAGGCTGAGCCGGGCCTCCAGGGCCGCGGTGCCGTGCTTGGTGCCGCCCCGAATCCGGCCTATCACCACCCGGGTAAGGGGCCGCTGGGGCAGGCGCAGTTCCAGAATCTGGTTGATCACCTCGTTTAACACGAGAATGGCATTGGGCGGAGACTTGTGTTTAAGGCCGGCGCCCGGCGTGACGCCGCACTCGATTTCACAGCGCTTCAGCCCTTCGGAAAAATAGCTGATACGGCCCAGCTTGTGGCCCTCGATGCAGACAGCCCCGCGGATCGGGGTTCGCCAGTGGTCCAGCAGAAACCGGATGCCCTCCAGGTTGCCCTTGCCGATGGAGCGGACCACCCCGGCCAGCACGATGTCCGACGCAAAGGAGAGGTCCAGTACCCGAACAATATCGGGAAGAGATGCCAGCACGCCGATGCCCACGGAATTGTCCATGATGCCGGGGCCGATGATGGTGTTTTTCTTGACCGTGTAGTTGTGATCCACATCCCGGTTCACCACCGTATCCAGGTGGGCCACCACGAACAGCGGCGGTTTGCCCGGGTCTTTCCCCTTGATAATCCCCACCGGGTTGCCCATGCCGTCGGCGGCGCACTCGATACCGGCCATGGAGAACCGCTCCAGCAGCATTTCGGCCCGCTGGGCCTCCTCAAAGGTCGGGGCCGGCACCTGGCCGGTGAGCACGATATTGGTGATAATCGTCTCCTTGATGGATTTGATTGTTTCTACAAATAGTGGTATTTGATTGCTGTGCGGCATCATTGTCTTTCCACCGGGGCTTGTTTGTCTGCGGGCGAACAGGCCGTTTTTACGGGTTCATGATGCCTGAAAACCGCCCTGCCGTCAAGGCAAACGGGGCAACGGAGCAACGCATGACAACGGCACAACCTTACGGTCTGGCCATGGCCCGCCTGCTGGCGGATCTTTACAACCGGCCCGGCATCTCCCGGCTGGTGGCGGTGATGCGCCACTCGGCCCGGCGCTATGCCGACCACCCGGCCGGCGAGCCCTTTATGGAGCTCACCGAAGAGGGAAAGGAGATCGCCCATGCCTGGGGAAAGGGCCTGGCCCCGGGCGCGCCGGTCTCGTTTTTCTCAAGCTTCATCGGCCGGTGCATCGAAACCGCCTACCTGATCGACAAGGGTCACGTGGCCGCCGGGGGCCAAACCCGGCACACGGTCATTGAAAAAACCCTGTCTCCCTACTATGTAAGAAGCCCTCAACGGTTTCTGGAGGTGTGCAAAACGCTTTCCGATTTTTTTACCCAGTGGTTTGCCGGCCGCATTTCACCTGAAATCATTGATCCCCCCTCCGACATCGCCGGGCGAATGGCCGGATTCTGGCGCCACCGGCTGGACACGGGGAGCACCGGCGAAAAGACCGTGGATATCTGCATCACCCACGACTGGAACCTGTTCGTGGCCCGGGAGTACCTGCTGGGCCTGGCCCACGACGCCCACGGCGATGTGGCCTACCTGGACGGCGTGGTGGTGTTTGAGGAAAAGGGGAAACGCTATATTGCCAGCCCGGACAGCGACCCCGCGGTCCTTCCGGACCGGCCATGATCCGGCGCAACGGTCCCGACCCCGACCGACAGCAACCGGAGAATCACAAGGAGAATACGCCATGACCCACAGCAACCGCTCCATTGCCGAGCGCATGAACACCGACTTTCCCTGGCCTGTGTGGCTGGCCGGATGGGTGGCCCTGTTAAAAGGGGTGATATGGCTCTCCACCGACCCCAACCTGCCGGCCTCCCAGCTGACCGTTCTGGGCGTCAAACATGTGCTTTTCATGGTTCCGTTTGTCGCCTGCGCCTTTGGCGCCTGGAAACTGCGGCGGTGGGCCGGGTGGGCACTGGTTGTGCTGTGCAGCCTGGAGCTGATCTTTTTCGCGGTCTATCCACCGGCTTTGAAAGCCCTGGCCTTTAACGACATCACGGCCGTGACCCTGCTGTTTTCCGCCGCGGTCTTCGTGGTCAACGGGCCGGTGGGCGCCATTCTGATTCTGGCCCTGACACCGTCACTTTTCCGGCATTCAGAAACAAACGGCCGTTCATAAACGGGAGATCACTGGCCGGGTGGCCCTGGTGACCATTGACCGGCTGGATTTACCGCGCCGCCGAGGCCGAGCAGATGGGGTATGTAAGCCGTGTGTTTCCGGAAGGAACGCTTGTCGCGTCGGTCATGGCCATTGCCAAATCCATGGCCGCGTACGACCGTCAGTGCCTGCAGGAAACCAAGGAGCTCTCCAGCGCGCTGCTGAATACACTCGGCCGCCGCTGCAAGACAATTCTCATGCCATATGACCGCCGGCCGCCAGGCGTTCCCTGAAATCAAAGACGGCGGCCAGAGCCTGGTCTTTTGTCTCAATCCGCCTGATCGACTCACGGAACAGGGTGCCGTGGGGCATGGCCCTGGTAAACCAGCCCAGGCGGCTGCGCATCACCCGGCAGGCAAGGGCCTCACCATAATGTTCCACCATGGCGTTGATATAGCCGGACATCACCTCAAAGCGGTGCTCCAGGGAAGGTTCCAAAAGCGGTTTGCCGGCCAGACAGGCATTGATCTGTTTAAAAATCCAGGGCGCCCCGATGGCGGCCCGGCCTACCATCACGGCGTCACAACCGGTCTGGTCCATCATGCGCCGGGCATCTTCCGGGAGAACAATGTCTCCGTTGCCGATCACCGGGAGGCCGGTTCGCTGTTTTAAGGCGGCAATCAGGGACCAGTCGGCCCTGCCCCCGAATCCCTGGGTGGCGGTTCGGGGGTGAAGGGCAACGGCGTTGACACCCCGGGCCTCGGCGATTTCGGCCAGGCGAAAGGCGTCGCTGCCGTCCGGGGTCCAGCCGCTTCTCATCTTGATGGTCAGGGGAATGGAGACGGCGTCCCGCACCGCCTGGATCACATCCGCGGCCAGGGGCAGGTCCTTCACCAGGGCCGCCCCTGCTCCGGATTTTAAAATCTTTTTTACCGAGCAGCCGAAATTGATGTCGATCATGTGGGCGCCGGAGGCCTGGACCATTGCGGCGGCCCGGCCCATGACAGCGGGTTTTGCGCCAAAAATCTGAACGGCAAAAGGGGCTTCTTCAGGAGTGGTGCGCAGCAGGGTCCCGGTTTTCTCAGACTGGTAAAAAAGGCCGTGGCTGCTGACCATCTCAGAATAGACCAGGGCGCAGCCGGCGGCCTTGGCCAGCCGGCGAAAAGGGGCATCGGTAATGCCGGCCAGGGGAGCAAGAATGGTGCGGCCCGCCAGAAAAACCGGCCCGATTCTCATGAACACCTCGCGCTGGGGAATATGAATGAAAAAAGATTACAGGACGCGAACCAGGTCCACCACCACGGTGGGGCTGCCCGGCGGGCCGTTGGGCCCTTCATATTTCACAAAAACGCCGTCGGTTTTTCGAAACCAGTAGTCAGCGCTCCACAGCGGGGCCAGCAGGCCGGGCAGGCCGATTCTGACCTGCTGGACCTCTGCCGGCTCGCCCAGCACCGGCCACCGGTCCACCCCCTTTTTCCGGGCCACCAGCCGGTGGGGTTCAAGGGTGGAGGGCCGCAGAACCCAGAACTCCAGCTTCTCGCCGCCGGAGGTCACAAAAGGGCGAAGACAGAGGGTCGTGGCCTGGTACCAGGGTCTGCCGTCGATGGTAAACTCACGGTTGACCGGCTTTCCCTGAAAGGTACCGGCAAGATGGATCACGTTGCCTTTTCTTTCCGCTCTCACATTCGTGTTTTCTTCCGGCCGGACCGTTTCCCAGCAAATGGTGGCAAAGTCGGCATCAATGGTGGTAACCGACTTTTCTTCCTTTTCCATGTAGACCAGCCGGGTCCGGCTCCCCTTTTCAAGGCGCCACTCCACGTCGATTCGGTCCGACTCCACGCATTGCAGATATTGATACCGCTCCACGCCAAAGCCGATCCCGCCGGCATACAGAGGAAGCCACAGGCCCAATGCCATCACACAAACCATCGGAATGAATCGCATTTTCATTAAAAACACCTTTCTGTGCTTGATCATTACTATACAGGCGATAAAACGCAGGGAGTATCATAGGGAACGCGGCGGCACGTGTCAATCCTGTTGTCGCCCGCCCGGAAAAGTTGACCCGGCCGGCTGTTTTGGCTACAGTCTTTTGTCAGACCATCACAGGGGGCCTGAAATGAACATTCAGTGCGAGGTGCCGGCCTGCAACGTGCCGGAAAAGGAGATTCGGGCGGTTTTAAAAAGCCACACCACCGTGGCCGTGGTGGGCATCTCCCACAAGCCGGAGCGGGACAGCCATAAGGTGGCCGCTTATCTTCTGAGTGCCGGATACCGGATGGTGCCGGTCCACCCTCTGCAAAAAGAGATCCTGGGACAGACCGTTTATCCGGACCTGGCCGCTGTGCCGTTTCCCGTAGAGATTGTCAACATCTTTCGACGACCCGACATGGTGGAGCCCATCGTGGACCAGGCCATTGCCGCAAACGCCCGGGTGGTATGGATGCAGGTGGGGGTCATCAACACCAAAGCCGCGCAAAAGGCCGAGGCGGCCGGGCTTCGCGTGATCATGAACAGATGCATCAAGACGGAACACATGAAGATGGTTGCGCAGGCAAAATCAGGCTGAATACCGCCCTTCGTGTTTCGCTTTCAGTCCTCTCTGGCCCCGCTGCCCGTCGACGCTACGACTCCGCAAAAAAAGCCGGTCAATACCAGGCGGGCTTGAATATTTCATTTATACCTGTCGAAAAATTTCATGAAATATTCGAACTAGACCCCGCCCTCCAGCTTGCACTGGGTAAAGTCGATCTCCTGGCCGCACTTGTCGCATTTGTGGGGCCGGTCAAACTCGTCGGAAAAAATCTCCTTGGGCTCCCCGCAGTTGGGACACTGGCAGCCAAAGGACTTCAAGCTCTTAAACTGTTCAAACCCCGGGCAGTGCTGAGGTGTGGTCATAACGCCCTCCTTGTCTCTGCCGGCGGCGACAAACGATCCGCCGGCCAGGCAGTTTACATATCGGCCTTCCAATGGCCGTGGATATTGCAGTATTCCCTGGCCGTGATCTTGTCCGCGGCCATCACAAAAACGGCCTCGGGCGTGTCTCCGGGCTTGAGAAACCGGGTATAACTCTTTCCATCGGCGATCAGCTCGATCCACTGGATGTAGTGTTTCTCCTCCATGGGATGGGCAACGCTGCCCACCTTGACCGTAATCTTGTCGCCGGACTTTTCAATCACCGGCACATGTTTTTCCCTGGCCGCGTCCACGGTGTTTTCCGTCATCAGGGTCATGGGCTGGTCGCAGCATACCAGCGTACCGTCACTGCCGAACATCACCTCCACGATATTTCCGCATAACTCGCATTTATAAATCTGAAACCGTTCCGCCATGACAAACCTCCTTGGAATTTGAGTGAAGTGAAAAGATGGCAGCGGCCCATCGACATGCCGGCGTCTCATGACCGACCGGCGCGAACCGCTGAATAAGTAAAAATATAGACATCAAAGAGAATAATGTCAAGGGCGCCGGAAAAAACGGAATGGGCCCCTGCCCCGCCCCGTCCGATAGCGTATGAACATCAACAGGATCGGGGCTCCATGCGGATCAGATGCGATGAAGCGAAAGGGGGGCATCCAGCCGGGTGTTGGCCTTTTTCAGCAGCGCTTCCGAAGAGATCACCACCGTTCCATAGTGTTCCTGTCCGGTGGGAAAATGGCGCAGGGCCGCGGCCCTGACCTTTTCCCCGGTCACGGTCAGCACCCCTTCCTTGAACCGCTGCCGGCAGGTATCGGTAACGCCGACAAGCTTTCTGTAAAAGTCCCGTGTGGCGGCTTCAGCCGGGGTATCGGGTTTGTCAATGTCCGAACAGACCTGAAGCACGGACTCGGTGATCTCTTCGTCTGTGTAGTCACCGGACTGAATATAGGCCACGGCCCGGTTGTAGACCTCCAGCGTGGCCCGAATGTGGGGATCCCGGTAGGAGGCGAAACAGAACCGGCCGTCTTCCGGGTTATACAGGGCAAAACCGCCGTAAGCCCCGCCCTTTTCCCGTATCTCCCGGTGAAGAAACGTGGACCGCAGCAGTTTGCTGATCACGGCCAGTACGGGCGCGTCTTCGTGGTCCATGCGAACGGTGGGAAAAACCGATGCCACAAAGGACACCGCCGTGGAAGTGTACCATCCCTCCCTGGGCGGTTGTGTGTCATGTTCAATGGCCTTCCCCCTGAATTCAGCCGGTGTCGGGCCGGCGCCAAGATGTTCCACCATGGCCCGGGCCAGGCCGGTGGCCGTGTCCAGACCCTCCCCATGGCCGATAAGCCCGATTTTCAGGTTTTCTTTCGAAAAGAGAGTCCGCGCAATCAGGCAAAGCTTGTCTGCAATGGCGGCCGGGGCCGGCCCTTCCAGGCCGGCGGTCAGGGACTTGAAGTATTGCAGCTGGCCAATGCCGTGCCACATCTCGGAAAGATGACTGGCTAAAGACACGTGCCGGGACGCCAGGGAGATGGCGTACCGGTGGCCGTTGTGCACCACGGCCGATTCCATATGGGCCCGGTACTCGGCCAGCAGCTGGCCGAGCCGCTGGTGATCGGCAAAGCTGTAGTCGCGCAGCAATTCTTCCAAAAGATCAAACATCGGCCCGATCTTCCGGTCCAGACACTTTCCGGAAAACGAAATATAGGGAACACATTCGCCCGTGTCCCCGTACCGGGTGCGGGCCTGGACCGACAGGCCAAGGCCGCCGGTGTGCATGTCAATCAGCCGCTCCAGGGCCACATAATCGTGCCGGCATGTGCCCATGCGGGGAAGGGCCGAGCAGAAGAAGGGGACCAGGGGCAGCAGGTCCGGCGAAAGCCGGTCGATGCCCACGGCTGACGTATAATAGAGAATCCCGGAGGTGGGCTGATCATAACAGCGCAGGGGCTCAGCCGCCACGACCGGGGCCACGGTCCGGACCGACGCATCAATGTCGGAAAGCGTCAGGGTGGGCAGAACCGAAAGGTCCTCGTCAGCCATCTGAAGGGTCTCCAGATCCCGGGCATCCTGCTGAATCTTTTCAATCGCTTCAGGGGAGAGAGATTCGGCGATGCGGGCCAGTTCCCGCTCTTCTTCGGCCTGTTCCCGGAGACCCATTTCCGTGTCCGGCTCCAGGGTAAATCGCACCCGGTGAGGGTTGTTTAAAAACCACCGCCGGATCGAATTTTCCAGAAACGGTCCCCGGTCCGTCTCCTCCCTCAGGCGGTCAAGATAAGGGTCCAGCTGAATGATCTCGACGGGATCGGTGCCGTGAAGCCAGCTGCCGCACAGGGTCAGCAGCAGCTTGATGCCGTATGGATAAGGCGTGTTGGATATCTCCCGGCGGTGAAACTCGATCTGGTGAATGGCCGACTCCACCAGCTCCGGATCAATGCCCCGGTCCGCCACATCGGTCAGGGTGTCGACAATGATCTTTTCCACGGCTTCGGCGTCATCTTTACCCACGTCCTTCAGGCCGCAGGCAAACAGGGTGTCCTTCATGTCCGGGTCGTATCCCGTGCCGTCGCAAAGGGCGCTGCCCAGGCCGGAATCGATCAGGGCCTTGTACAGGGGTGCCCCGGGATTACCCAGCAGCACCTGCTCCAACAACACCAGGACGAACACGTCAAAGCTCTCCCGCACATCGGCCATGAGCCAGGCCACGCAGGCCTGGTATTTTTTTGCCGGGTCTTCGTCCGGCGCCAGGGGATAGGCGTGGGCCACCTGCCGGGGGGCCTGCCACCGGGGCTGGGACGCCACCTGCGTGTCGGGATCGATGCGGGAAAACCGGCAAAGCGCGTGGTCGTTGATATAGGCCAGGTGCTCCTGCAGGGGAATGTCCCCATAGGTATAAAAATAGGCATTGCTGGGATGGTAGTGACGCCGGTGAAAATCCCGCAGCTGCTCCCAGGTCAGTGTCGGGATCAGGGCCGGATCACCGCCGGAGTTGTTGCTGTAGGTGGTGTCCGGGCAAAGGGCGGCGGTCAGGGCACGGGACATCACCTGGTCCGGCGATGACATGGCCCCCTTCATCTCGTTATAGACCACGCCCTTGTAGGCAAGGACCGGCCCTCCCCGGGCTTCGGCCTCCTTTACCACCTCCAGACGATGGCCCTCCTGCTTGAAAGCAAGCTCGGTCAGCAGGGGGAAGAATACCGCGTCCAGGTAGACATCGGCCAGGTTGTAGAAATCTTTTTTATTGGGAGAGGCAAAGGGGTACAGGGTCCAGTCCGACGCGGTAAAGGCATTCATGAAAGAGTTTAAGCTGCGCCGGATCATGGAGAAAAACGGGTCCCGCACCGGGTATTTTTCCGAACCGCACAGGATGGTATGCTCCAGAATATGGGCCACCCCGGTGGAGTCCCTGGGAACGGTCTTAAAGCCTACGCCGAACGCGTTTTCTCTGTCCCGATTGGCGATATGCAGGTGTTGCGCGCCGGTGGCCTCGTGCACCAGCTCGTAAACCAGCGATTGAATATCATCAAACGCAATAACCTGTTTTACCCGGTAACCGCTTACCCGTGAGCCGACGTCAAGACCGGCGCCGTTTGTCATTTACCTCTCCGTTTCCGCTGCCGCTGTCGAAAAAATCCCCGCCCGCCTTCTATTTTATCGCCACGTATACGCCGCGGCCCACCCGCTCAAGCTGGCCCAGCTTGTGAAGCCTGAAAATGATATTGCGCAGCTTCTTTTCCTCAAACCCGGTCTTTTTCTGCACAGCGGCAAAGGTAACCCCTTTTTTGCTGCGCTGAACCGCTTCCAGCACCGTGCTGGTGGCGGACGCCCGGCCCAGTCCGGTGCCTCTGACGGTGCGCTTCTGGCCGGTGGCGGCCGCCTTTGCGGTTGCCGCTTTTTTAACGGCCTTCTCCAGGCGGTCGATCTTGGCGTTCAGCTTGTCCAGGTCTTTTTTGGTTAAAAACCCCTGGTCCTTGAGAATCTGCTTGAACGCCGCGTCCATTGAAATCTGTGTCGCCTTTCGTGCCATTACCTGCCTCCTTTTTTCACGGATGAATAAAACAGCCCGGCCTGTTGCAAAACACACGGGCCTTTTTTACTTATTTCCTTCTAGACCATTCAGGTGTGCAATGTCAAACAGCTTAACATGTTTACGGATAAATAACAGCAAAACTTTTTAAATTAAACAAGAATGTCCCACTGCACGCCATACAAAATTTAAAGGGGTTCAACATGCCGCCAGAATCTCGTTGATTAAAAATATTCCGGTGATATAAAAATCATAATCAATATCTTGCTACGACGATACCCTTGGAATGGAGACTTAAAGTATGTTTTTTGCTTGAAGCGACTATCAGACGGTGTATCAGAAAAAGGAGGGGAAATGGTAATACCGGAAATCTATCGCGGAAAGGAACAGGCCTATATAAAGCATCAACTGCTTGCAGCGTATCTGGAACGCCTTTTCATGATTATAGGGTTGTTCCAACCGGTAATCCGTTATGTGGACTGCTTCTCCGGTCCCTGGAAAGAGAAAGATGAAAACCTTCGGGACACGTCAATCGGTATCTCACTTGAGATCATGAAAAAATGCCGTGAAGGTTTAATGAAAAGGGGCAAGAGCGTTTCTTTCAAGGCATTGTTTGTTGAAAAAACAAACGCGGCTTTGTAAAACTTGAAAATCATCTTGATAAAACCGATCTGCCGGGAATTTCGGCGTCGGCCCGCCACGGAGACTTTTTTGAGTTGAGAGACGAAATCTTATCCTGGTGCGGGAAGCAGGATTTTACATTCTTCTTCATTGACCCCAAGGGTTGGAAAAATGTTGTTGAGATATCGACGCTGAAACCCCTTTTAAAACGACCAAACTCAGAGTTCCTGATCAATTTTATGTATGATTTTCTGCTTCGGACACATACCCAGAAGTCTTTTCATGAAGATATGCGAAAAATCTTCGGTGAAGCACCAGACACATCCGGAATGATACCAAAAGAGCGGGAAAAACATTTAATCGACTCGTACCGCTTGCGACTGAAAGAAATAGCGCCTTCAAGGGGCGGCAAACCCAGGGTGGCGCATGTTCCCATACTGTATCCCTGCCGCGACCGCACATTGTATCACCTGGTCTATCTGACGCGGCATGCCAAGGGCCTTGTCGTGTTTATGGAAGAATCGGAAAAACTCGACTTTGTTCAAAGGCGGGTTCGGGAACAGGCCAAACAGCAAAATCGAGAGGAACGGACGGGCCAGCTTGAATTCCAGTTCCATGATAATGTAAAACCGGAAGCGCAAGTCGATCTGAAAGATGTTAAAGATTACTGGCTAAACAGGCTGTCAACAGAGCCGCAGCTGTTTGGTGTTGAACAACTGGCCGATATGATGGAGAAAACCGGTTTGTTTGAAAGTGATTTTCAGGCCGCCTTCATTGAATGGACCGAACACACATGGAACCCGGCTGTCGGATGCAGCAAGATTTCACCGGGGTGCGCTCATTGTTACGCCGAAGTAATGGCCCGGCGGCTCAAGGCGATGGGCGTAAAAGGTTATGAAAACGGATTCAAGTTGACACTGCTTCCCCAACGCCTTGAGGAGCCGCTGGAGCGCAAACAGCCGACCATCTATTTTGTCAATTCCATGAGCGATCTGTTTCATGAACAGATTCCGGATAGCTATATTCAGGATATACTCTCCGTCATCGGCCGGGCGCCTCAGCACATCTTTCAAATTCTCACCAAGCGCGCGGAACGGATGGCCGATTTTTTCCAAACCCAGGCACCGCCGCACAATGCCTGGCTAGGCGTGACCGTTGAAAATCGGGAACATGGTCTTCCCCGGCTGGCGCATCTGCGAAAAATATCCTCTTGCGTGCGTTTTGTCTCCGCCGAACCTTTGCTTGAGGATTTAGGCCGAATCAATCTGGCGGGCATTCACTGGGTCATCGTCGGTGGAGAATCCGGCCCCAGTGCCCGGCCCATGCATCCCGAATGGGTTTTAAATATACAACGCCAGTGCGATGCCCGAAAAATCGCCTTTTTCTTCAAGCAGTGGGGCGGCTGGGGACCTGACGGACGAAAACGCTCCAAAAAGAAAAACGGCCGTCTTTTAAACGGCCGGATATGGGATGCGGTGCCCATGGTGGCCTGAGCAGGGGGAATAGGTGGCTGAGCGAAAACAGAAACTGGAACTTACCTGGATCGGAAAAGAGAACCGGCCGAAGCCGGAGCCGCGCATTCTGCTGGAAGATCCGGAAAAATCCTGTCATGCCGGCCACCGGGCGACCAAGAAGGATATTTTCGACAACCGGCTCATCTTCGGCGACAACCTCCTGGCCTTAAAAGCCCTGGAGCAGAAAATAAAGATGATTGAGCTTTTCTATATTTAGATGAAGTGTTTAATTTAAGGAAGCCCGCAGTTTGAGGCAGAGATTGCGGAAAAAGGCCATTTATGGATGCGGCACTATTTAAACTGGGCACCATTGGGCTGGGACGTAACATCAGGCTCATGGAGGGAAAATGCCAGGGATAAAACAAGTCGTCGATTTTCGACATGCGGCCAATCGACATTATAGAGATGGTAATCTTTTAATGGCGAACGGCAGGCAGGCCAACGCCGGCCAATTGTATGGTTTCACCGCGGAATGCGGGATAAAATGGCTGTTGGTATGGAAAGGGTACCCATCTGATCCGGTAACGGGAGAACTCGTCGAAAGGAAGAAAAAATTCCGTGCGCACATCCATGATCTGATTCAAAATATCAATATGCTTAGAACGTTTTTTGAGGGTCGCGGCGCTTCTAAATATCTTGCCATGATCCCGAGTATTGGTAACTTCTCTGATTGGAAGACGGATCACCGCTACTATGTTGATTCGGCCTTGCCGTCATCAGTGACGGCCTGGCAAAAAGCCGCTCATGAAATCATGCAAATGCTTAACGAAGCCCTTTTGGATGGAGAACCGATATGACGGGGAAAAAAATTTATTTTAATGACGCACTGAAAGAGACATTCGACCTGTTGCGAGTAGAAACATTTCCGGATAGCGTTGAACCATTGATTATACGGGATATTTACGGTCGCATCCGCGTTGCTTTAAAAAATGGGGAAAAAGAAAAACACCGTGACATTGCTTCCCGCCTCAATGGAAAATTAGCGGCACTTGCCCCGTTTTGCAAAGAAGGTGAAAATGGCGTGCTTTTTCCGGACGATTTTTTTGACCCCGACACCGTCTTCAACAGTCCGGACATCCTTGACTTATTGCTTCCGAATTCGGATATACCGTTGCGAATCCTTGATCGCCAAGTTGTGGGTCAGGATTGGCTGAGGCCGGTTTCCGCCGCACTCGGATCTGAAAGAATCGTTTTTTTCGGTCTCAAAGGCGGGGTAGGACGCTCCACTGCCATGGCCATGGCCGCGTATCATCTGGCCCGGTCAGGCAAGCGTGTTTTATTGATTGATTTTGACCTTGAATCCCCGGGGCTTTCCGGGTTGCTCCTGCCGCCTGATCGCCTCTCCGATTTTGGGATGGTCGACTGGTTTATCGAAGATGCCGTGGGGCAGGGTGAAATAGTCCTTAGAAACATGATTTCGGTAAGCCCGCTGTCAGAGCACACCCGCGGAGAAATCAGGGTGGCGGCTGCCATGGGACTGAATGAAAACTTCTATCTTGCCAAGCTATCAAGAGTATTCGCGGATGTGCCCCGACAAAACCGGGTCGAGCGTTTTTCTCAACGTGCAAATCGACTTGTTGCCGCATTGGAAGCTCAGGAAAGGCCGGACGTAGTTTTAATCGACAGCCGTGCCGGTTTGCATGATCTTGCAGCCGTGAGCATTGTCGGCCTTGCCACCGTTGCCCTTTTGTTCGCCGTTGACTCCGCCCAGACATGGCAGGGTTACCGGCTTCTCTTCTCCCAATGGCAGTGTTATCCTTCTATCTTAAAGACATTGCGTGATCGATTGGTATTAGTGGAAGCGTTATTCCCGGAGACTCATCAGGAAACGAGGGCAGAAATATTTTTAGAAAATGCCTACAATCTCTTTTCAGAGACAATTTATGAACGAATCGAACCGGGGCAAGCCCCGGACCCTGACGTATTCAATTTCGACATGACCGATACCTCAGCGCCGCATTACCCTTTGCTGATCAAATGGAACAATCGTTTTCAGGAGTTTAATCCGCTGATGCTTCCCAAAGGCTTATTAACCGATGCTGACATCGCCGCCACATTCGGGGATTTTCTCGATGGGTTGAACCGGCAGATTGAGCGGAGTACGCCATGACCAATCCGTTTCCCAAAAAAGAAACCCGACAAGCGTTGACCGAGGCGTTACCAGAAAATGATCAAGCCTCCTCCGCCCCTTCGGCCCAGGTTGCCTACACCTATGTGCCTCCCAGCCATGCCCGCGCCCTTGACCCTGAAAACACGTTGGTCGAAGGCATACGCGGTGCCGGTAAAAGCTTCTGGTGGGCGGCGCTCAATTCCGAGCCCCATCGCCGCTATGTGGCTTCGGCTTTTCCCGAAGCGCGCATCGGCCATAATGTCGAGACTTCTCAGGGATTCGGCTCTCAATTGCAAAATTCCGACGCACCCAGCAAGGATACATTGGCCCAGCTGACCGAGTCCTTTGAGCCTCGCCAGGTTTGGAGAGCGATTGTCGCGGTCCATATCGGCTTTCCTTCACCGTTTCCCAAGGGTAGATGGCGGGACAGGGTCCAGTGGGTCACCAACAACCCCGAAGAATATGACGAGTTGTTATATGCGGCGGATGAACGCCTGAAAAGCGACGGCAAACTGCGCTTGATCTTGTTCGATGCTCTTGACCGTTTGGCGGATGATTGGAAACACATTCGTCCGCTCGCCCGGTCTTTGCTTCAGGTGGCCCTTGATTTGCGTGCCTGCCAGGCGATTCGGACAAAACTTTTTGTCAGGCCGGATATGATCGAAGACCGCGACATCTTGAATTTTCCCGATTCATCAAAACTGTTGGCCAGAAAAGTGCCCTTGACCTGGCAACGGGCGGACTTGTATGCATTGCTGTTCCAATGTCTCGGCAATGCCCCCGACCCTGGAGGCGCCGCCTTCCGTGACCATTGCCTCAATTTTTTTGATCTACGGTGGAATCAGGATGTTGCAAGTAATGCCTGGATCGTGCCGAAGAGTCTGCGGACGGAGGAAGATCGACAAAAAGCGGTTTTCCACGCCATTACCGGACCGGCTATGGCCGGTGGGCCCAGCGGTCATAAACGAGGCTTTCCCTATACCTGGCTCCCCAATCATCTCTTGGACGGTCGTGATCAGGTCAGCCCACGCAGCTTCTGTGCCGCCTTAAGACACGCCGTAATGGTCAGCAACCCGGAGGACTGGCCCTATCCGTTGCATTACAAGGCCATTCAAACCGGCGTCCAGGAAGCCTCCCGCATCCGGGTTGATGAAATCACACGTGAAGACTACCCGTGGGTCCAACAGATCATGAAGCCTTTATTCGGGCGGATCACCGTGCCGTGCGAATCCCATGAATTCATCTTTATATGGGAGCAGAAGAAGACCATCAATAATCTGATCGGACAAGGCGACAACGTCAAATTACCGCCGCAGCATCTGGAAGAGGGGCCGGAGGGCATTTTAAAGGATCTGGAAGGACTGGGATTGATTCAACGATTGCGGGATGGCCGCATTCAGATGCCGGATGTTTACCGGATTGCCTTCGGGCTGGGACGCAGGGGCGGGGTCAAACCGATCAAGTAGGAAAAAATGTCTAATAAACAGAAACTCGAACTTACCTGGATCGGAAAAGAGAACCGGCCGCGGCTGGAGCCGCGCATTCTGCTGGAAGATCCGGACAAGTCTTATCATGCCAAACACCGGGTGACCAGGAACGACATCTTTGACAACCGGCTGATCTTCGGCGACAACCTCCTGGCCTTAAAAGCCCTGGAGCAGGAGTTCGCCGGCAAGGTCAAATGTGTGTTCATCGATCCGCCTTACAACACCGGCAGCGCCTTCACTCATTACGATGACGGGGTGGAGCACTCCATCTGGCTCTCCCTGATGCGCGACCGGCTGGAGATTATCCGACGACTGATGTCGGACGACGGGTCGCTGTGGATTACGATTGATGATAACGAGTGCCATTATCTAAAAGTGCTGTGTGATGAGATTTTCGGGCGGAGAAGTTTTGTTACTGCATTTATTTGGAAAAAAGTCGATAGCCCAAATGACAACAAAGTCCCTATTACTCCAGATCATGAATATGTTCTTTGTTACAGCAAGATACCCGGTGCCAAGTGGTTCAAACAAAGACATGATAAAACAATTTTGGATGCATATCATCCGCCTGATAAAGAATCCCGCCTTCCTTACAGAGACAGACTCCTTAAAAAAAATGGAAAGAACAGCTTACGCTCTGATCGTCCTTCCATGTTTTTCCCGATCATAGCTCCCGATGGCACAGAGGTATTACCGATTCATGATGATGGACGAGAGGCACGGTGGGCTCTTGGGAAAAAGGCTGTGGATGAATTAATCAGAATGGGTTCTCTTATTTGGAAAGAACGTCAGACAAAAGGAGTGACACGGTGGGTTCCATACACGCGAGAATTTGCTCCCGAGGACCCATCACGGCCGCATCCAACGATATGGAATGATCTTCACACGACCCGACAAACCAAGGCACACCACAAGAATTTATTCGAGGAAGAATTGGTATTTGAGACACCAAAACCAGAAGATCTCTTATGCCGAGTATTGGAAATTTCCACCAACCCCGGCGACCTCGTACTTGACTCCTTTGCCGGGTCCGGCACCACCGGGGCCGTGGCTCACAAGATGGGCCGGCGCTGGATCATGGTGGAGCTGGGGGACCATTGCCACACTCATATTATTCCCCGTTTGAAAAAAGTGATCGACGGCGAGGATGCCGGCGGCATTACCAAGGCGGTGGGCTGGAAAGGCGGCGGCGGTTTCCGTTATTACCGGCTGGCGCCGTCTTTGCTGGAAAAGGACAAATGGGGCAACTGGGTCATCAACCCGACATACAACCCCGCCATGCTGGCCGAGGCCCTGTGCAAGCTGGAGGGGTTTGTCTACGCGCCCAGCGATTCGATCTACTGGCGGCACGGCTATTCCACGGAGCGCGATTTTATCTACATCACCACGGCCAGCCTCAACCATGACCAGCTTCAGCAGCTTTCCGACGAGGTGGGGCCGGACCGCTCCCTGCTGGTGCTGTGCACCGCCTTCCGGGCCAAGGCCGACCGCTACCCCAACCTGACCGTCAAGAAGATTCCCCGGGCCGTGCTGTCCCAGTGCGAATGGGCGCACGACGACTACAGCCTGCGGGTGGAAAATCTGCCCCAGGCGCCCCTGCCGACCGGGCAGATGCTTCTCTTTGATGATGACGCGGAGTGATGGAGAAAAACCCATGAACCGACACGTGAACGCCATATCCGGACGCCTGAGCCTGCGGCCGCCCCAGCGACAATCCCTGGAAATCCTGCACCGTATCACCGAGATTGCCCCGCCCGGCAAAGGTGCCGACCCGGCGGCCCTGCTGGCGGCCATTCAACGCGAGTTTCCGGGGGTCATGGATTTTGAACGGGAGTTCTGCTCCCTGTGTTTTGCCCTGGCCACCGGCGTGGGCAAGACCCGGCTGATGGGCGCGTTTATCTCCTACCTGTATCTGGCCCACGGCATCGGCAATTTTTTTGTGCTGGCCCCCAACCTGACCATTTACAACAAACTGATCACTGATTTTACACCCAACACGCCCAAGTATGTCTTTACCGGCATTGCCGAACTGGCGGTCTGTCCGCCGGTGGTGATTACCGGCGATACCTATGAAAATGGTGTCGGCGTCCGGGAGCCCCGAAGAGAACGGCTTTTGCCCGGCCTGAATGAATACGAAGGCGTCCATATCAACATTTTCAATATTTCCAAAATCAACACCGAAGTGCGCGGCGGCAGATCGCCCCGCATCAAGCGCCTGTCCGAATACATCGGCGAAAGTTATTTTGACTACCTGGCCGGTCTGCCCGACCTGGTGCTGCTGATGGATGAATCTCACCGCTACCGGGCCAGCGCCGGGGTGCGGGCCATCAATGAACTTAAACCGGTTCTGGGGCTGGAGCTGACGGCCACCCCGTTTGTGGAAACAAGCCGGGGGCCGGTTCCCTTTAAAAACGTGATTTACGATTATCCCCTGGGCCGGGCCATGGCCGACGGGTTTGTTAAAGAGCCGGCCGTGGTGACGCGCAAAAATTTCAACCCGGCCGGGATGTCGGCGGAGGAAATCGAACGGTTGAAGCTGGAGGACGGCCTGCGTCTTCATGAAAGCGTCAAGGTGGAGCTGGAGACCTATGCCCGTAAAAGCGGCAATGCCATCGTCAAGCCTTTTCTGCTGGTGGTCGCCCGGGACACCACCCACGCAGCCCAGTTGCTGCGATTGATTCAGTCCGACGCCTTTTTTGAGGGGCGTTACAAAAACAAGGTTATTCAGGTGGATTCCAGCCAGACCGGCAAGGCGGAAGAGGAGATGATCGAGCGGCTGCTCAAGGTGGAGCAGGCCGACGAACCCACGGAAATCGTCATTCACGTCAATATGCTCAAAGAAGGCTGGGACGTTACCAACCTTTACACCATCGTGCCGCTGCGGGCCGCCAACGCGCGGATTCTGATCGAGCAGTCCATCGGCCGGGGCCTGCGCCTTCCCTACGGTCGGCGGACCGGCGTCATGGCCGTGGACCGGCTGAACATCGTGGCCCACGACCGGTTTCAGGAGATCATCAACGAAGCCAACCAACCCGATTCGGCCATTCGCCTGCGGGCGGTGGTGCTGGATGACGCGGATCTGGACCGCCAGACAGCCACCCTGGTGTCACGCCCGAGTTTAGAAGAAAAGCTGGGCATCAGGCCCGCGCAGACCACCACCAATACCCGGATCGTGGGGCAGGACGAACCGCCCATCTTCTCCCGGCCCGAAGAGCAAGCGGTGGCCCGGATAGCCCTGGAGGAAATCCACAAACTGTCCAACCAGCCCGAAACCCTGCCCAGCCTGACCCGTTTGAACAAACCTGAAATTCAAGCCGCCATCGTCAAAGCCGTCGAACGGCGACGGCCCTCTCACCAGCAGATGGCGCTGGAAGGCGTTGAGGAGAATCTGGACATTGCCGACGTGGTGGCCAAAACCAGCGAACTGGTGACCCGGCAGACCATCGACATTCCGCGCATTCTGGTGGTTCCCGGAGGAGAGGTAAAAACAGGCTTCAAGCCTTTTACCCTGGATTTGAAAGCCCTGAATTATCCCGCGGTTTCCGATGATTTATGGATTCAGCACCTGCGCACCAGCCAACTGGAAGTGTTGGCCATGGGACAGAGCGGGCTTGAAGAGACAAAACCGGAGGATTACGTAGTCAGCGGCCTGGTCGACTTTGATGATATCTCTTACGATGACCAGGCTGAACTTCTCTACAATCTGGCCGAACAGGTGGTCCGTCACTTTCAATCCTATTTGTCTGAAGACGAGACCCGAAAGGTGCTGCGCTGTCGTCAGAAGGAAATCGCCCGGTTCGTCCACGCTCAGATGCAGGAGCATTACTGGGAGGACGCGGTTGAATATAAAGTTGTGATCAGCAAGGGATTTACCGAACTCAAAGAGACCGCCTATTCCTACTCCAAATCAGAACCGCCGATGAATTATCGGGTTTCTCCGGAAGACAAGAGCAACATGTCAAAATATCTGTTTGCGGGGTTTGAACGGTGCCTCTATCCGGTGCAAAAGTTTGCTGCCGAGGCGGAACGAAGGCTGGCTGTCATACTTGAACGGGAGGCCGTCAAATGGTTCAAGCCGGTCCTGGGGCAGTTTCAGATTTTTTATCGTCACAACGCCGATTATTCTGAATATCAACCCGACTTTGTAGCGGAAACGGACAACATCAATCTCATGCTTGAACCCAAGGCAAGCAATCAGATGGAAGACCCGGTCGTCCTTGCCAAGAAGGATGCGGCCGTAAAATGGTGCGCCAATGCGTCAAATCATGCCCGGACGTATGGCGGCAAACCCTGGCGCTATGTGCTGATTCCCCACAATGAAATTGCGGAAAACATGACGCTGGCGGCACTGACGGCCCGATTCGGGTATAGTCTTGATTTTTCAGGAGCGGGAAAAGAATAACCGGCAACAACGATTTTTGGGAAACAGACCATGACAACAGGACGCAATGATCCCTGCCCCTGCGGCAGCGGGAAAAAATACAAACGGTGTTGTCTGGCTAAAACAGCCACATCCGTCCAGGATTTGCACTATCAGCGATTGTCCGATGCGTATGATCGGCTGGTCGACCGTCTGTCCGCCCATGCCGAAAAGGTCTTCGGCAGGGAGGCGGTTCGTGTGGCCATGGACGAGCTTCTGCTGTGGCCGGAAGAAGAAGACATTAATGAAGAAACCCTTCGCCGGATCGGCCCCCTGTTCTGGCCGTTTTACCTGTTTAACTGGGAATACGATCCCATTGATGCCTTGATAAAGCTTGAGGGACCGGAGGAGCGGACGGTGGCCGAGCTGTACGCCGAGAGCCGAGGGTCCAGGCTTGATTCGCAAGAGAAACTGCTGATCGAAAGCATCAATCGCAGGCCGTACACGTTCATGGAAGTGATAAGCGTGAACCGGGGAAGGGGCATGACGCTGCAAGACATTCTCAAAGGCGACCTGATTGAGGTCTGCGAGCGCATGGGGTCTCAATATGCGCAGCCGGGTGATGTGTTTTTTGGCCGGGCCGTTACCGTGGACGGCGTTGGCATGCTGATCGGGCTGGCGCCGACCATTATTCCCCCCGGCCACAAAACAGCCGTCATTCAATTAAGACGGCAAATGCGGCGGAATCGGGCCGTCATTGACGACGAAGCACTATATGATTGGGACACGGAAATCCGGGACCTGTATTTTGATATTGACCATTCACTGCAAGCCGGTCCGCAAATGTGCAACACGGACGGCCACTTGTTGGAATTTCATCGGCTGATTTACGATATCTCCTCCACCGATGAGGCTTTTAAAAAGCTCTGCGGCCTGTGCGTTACCATGACTCCGGAAGAATTAAGCGCCGACGCGGAACGGGACGATACCGGCCGGATTGTTAGGATCGAGTTTCCCTGGAACCGGCATGGGCACAAGAAGCTTTCCGGACTGCCCAATACAACCCTGGGCCATATCTCCATCGACGGCCAGAGGCTGACGGCGGAAGCCAATTCGGCCCAGCGGGCGGCGG
>JAXHVI010000179.1:42371-86388 GCA_034189195.1 Thermodesulfobacteriota bacterium
TTTCCCTGGAACCGGCATGGGCACAAGAAGCTTTCCGGACTGCCCAATACAACCCTGGGCCATATCTCCATCGACGGCCAGAGGCTGACGGCGGAAGCCAATTCGGCCCAGCGGGCGGCGGCCTTGCGCCGGGAGATCGACACCCGGCTTGGCGATATCGGCCAATTAAAGGTCGATGTAATAAAGGATCCGGAAGTAATGATGGGCCAACCCGCAGATGGCGCAGGTGAAATAGAACACTCGAAGGAACATAAAGAGCTGATGAAAATGAATCCAATGCTGAAATTCAGGAGGGCCAAATGGATTTGAAAATACTGGCGGAAACGCCGCCCTGGGAGTGGCCGGAAGATGTGGACAGGATGCTTCTGTCCATTCTTACGGATGGCCGGGCCGACGCTGACGACCGCATTCTGGCCGCGGATCTGGCAGGAGATTTTTCCGTGATCAACGATGCGCTGGTCGATGCGCTGTTGACCATTCTTCAAAACAGGGATGAGTCGGAGGAGATGCGCGGCACCGCCGCCGTCTCCCTGGGGCCGGTGCTTGAATACACCGGCACGGACGGATTTGACGACCTGGATGACGACAACCCGGTTTCAGCGGCCACGATCGACCACATTCAGAAATCCCTTCGCCGCCTTTACACGGACGCCGGAGTGCCCGAAGATGTGCGGCGGCGGATACTGGAGGCATCGGTTCGATCCCGTCAGGACTGGCACCAGGACGCTGTTCGGGCGGCATGGTCCGGTAAGGATCCGGAATGGCGGCTGACGGCGGTTTTTGCGATGCGCTGGGTCGGCGGTTTTGAAAACCAGATTCTCGAAGCCCTGAAAAGCGACGACCCGGATGTCCATTACGAGGCGGTTTGCGCGGCCGGTGCTTGGGGACTGGATGGGGCCTGGCCCCACGTGTCCAAACTCATCGAATCAAAAACGACCGACAAGGAACTGCTGCTGGCCGCCATTGAGGCCGCGGTCAACATTCAGCCCCGGGAGGCGGGAATGCTTCTGGCGGACCTGACCGACTCCGAAGACCAGGACATTGCCGACACCGCTTATGAGGCGATGATCATGGCCGCAGGAATATCGGAAGACGGCTTTGATGATGACGAGGAATACGACGAAGAATACGATACATAAACCGCCTACCGCCACTGCCACACGGCCTGGCGGTCTTTTTCAATAAAGTGCAGGTAACCGAGATCAAACAGCTGTTGAATGCTCAGTTGAACAAAATCCAGGGGCTTGTTCAGGGCAGCGGACAGGTATTGGGAAAGGGCTGCCGCAGGCGGGATGCCGTTGCCCAGGGCAAAGGCAGGGGCCGTTTCCACAAGGTCATGTGAGAGCAGGCCAAACACAATCTCCATTTTCTGCTTTCCCAGGTAGCGCAGCTGGTCGGCCTCGCTTAACGTTCCCTTGTAAAACTCTCTTTCGATCCGCTCCTCGTCTTGTCGAATTTCTTTAAAGTAGCACTCCTCCACGAACTGTTCGATCGCTTGCGGACTTAAAGAAGAGGTGCGCACGATGGACCGGTTGGCGTCAAACTCGTCCCAGTTGTCGGAAAGCAGTTCAAGATCGTAGTCGCCGATATGCTCTTTTACGTCGGTGCCGGGAAACGGCACCAGAAAGTGATAGCCGTACTCCGCACCCAGTTCCCGAGCAAAGCGGTCCGACGCGGCCAGGGTCTCGGCGGTTTCTCCGGGAAGGCCCGCGATAAAGGAGCCGAACACCCGCATGCCTGCGGCTTTGGAATCGGCCACGGCCCGGCGGATTCGGTCCAGGGTGATGGTTTTGCCGATGCGGTCGAGCATCTCCTGGTTGCCGGATTCAAAACCGAAAAAGATGGTATCGCACCCGGCATGGCGCATTCGTGCCAGCAGTTCCGGGGTCACCGAATCGGCCCTGGCAAACACCGTCCAGCAGAACTCCAGGTTCCGGCGCTCGATTTCAGCGCACACCTCGCGTACGCGCCTGGCGTTGGATGTGAAAAAATCGTCGGCAAAGTTGATCCGTTCAAACCCGAAGGCCAGCAGGCTTTCAATCTCATCCACCACGCGCCGGGGATCGCGGTTGCGCACCCGGCTGCCCACCATGCGGCGGCCCTGGCAGAAGATGCATTTACCCGGACATCCCCGGCTGGTGATGATGCTTGCGGGAAACCCCATGGCCAGATACCGGGACATGGGAAGCAGATGCCGGGCCGGCAGGGGCAGGCGGTCCAGGTCGCCGATCAGATCCCGTGAGCCGGTAAAGCGCACGGCCTCGCCCTCTTTGAAAGCGATGCCGGCAATGCCGGGCCACGCCTTGCGATCCCTGATAACCGGCGTTAACTCGGCAATGGTCGCTTCTCCCTCGCCCACCACGATGAGGTCAATCTCAGGAAACCGGGTCAGGGTATTCCCGTAATCAAAGCTCACATGGGGCCCGCCCATGATCGTAATGGCTTCGGGAAAAAGTTGCCCGGCGGTTTTGAGCAGATTGGCCGCGGCATTAAAATTCAGGGTCACCGAGTTGGTGCCGATGACATCCGGTCCAAAGGCCGACAGTTCGGCTTCCATTTTTTCCGGGGACCAGGCCCGGACCATGTAGTCAAAGAGGCGAACATCGGCACCGGCGGCCTCAAATGCGGCCGCGGCATAGCAAAGGCCCAGGGGCGGAGAGGGTCCCTCGGCCAGGGGATAGGGGGAGGCAAGCAGGGCGACTTTCAATGGCGTTCCCGTATGTGGTTGTTCCGCCTGGCGTCTGTGATGCAATGGCAAACGAAAAAATTAAAAATTCAGGCTAAAGGAAAATATGCAAATTCCGCTGGGGTGTCAACAAAAAGGTTTGGCCCCTCCAAATCGAAATCGGGACCGGCGGGGAAACAGGTTGCGCAGGGGCGGTGTTTTCTGTTATAAAACTTTGTTAAGAAGATAAAAAAGCCCGTTTTCCGAAACCTGTGACATTACCAGCCTGATTCGCGTCAAATTCAACAGGGCAACTCCACCATGCGCTCCCCTCTTGAAAGTGCCAACACAATTCTTTACTGTGCCCGGTGGGAAGAGACCGTTTCTTTTTATAAGGAGGGGCTGGGGCTGGGCGTCACCTTTTCAACCGGCTGGTTTGTGGAGTTTGCCCTGACCGGCAGTGCCCGGCTGAGCATTGCCGATGCGCGCCATGCAACGGTCCGGACCGGACCGGAAAAAGGGATGACCCTGTCCCTGGAGGTGGACGATCTCCAGGCGGCATGGAACGCGCTCCGCGACGCCGGTCTTGTGCCCGGTGAAATCAAATCCCACGCCTGGAACGCCAGGGTCTTTTACCTGTTTGATCCGGAGGGGCATCGCCTGGAGTTCTGGCAGCGCTGTGTGCCACCGCACGAATGAAAAAATAAAAAAAGTTTTGCCGTCTTGACTTAAATCAAGGAAGGGGGGCGGCCTTTGACATAAAGTGGGTTCCGACAAAGGCAAGCAACTTACCAACCCATAAACAGGAGGCGTGAACATGTTTTGTTTTCAATGTCAGGAAACAGCCAAAAACCAAGGCTGTACAGTCAAGGGCGTGTGCGGCAAACCCGAAGAGACCGCAGACCTTCAGGACCTGCTGATTTACGTGTGCAGGGGGATCGCGATTTACGGCGAAGCCCTGAATGCCGCCGGCACTCTGGATCGCAGCGCGGCCCATTTTATCTGCAAGGCCCTTTTTACCACCATCACCAACGTGGCCTGGGACGATGACGTGCTTATCGCCCGGATCAAAGAAGGCCTGGCGGTGCGGGATGCCGTAAAGGCAAAGGCGGGGTCTGCCGTGTCCGGCACGCTTCCCGACTGCGCCACCTGGGCATCGGAAGACAAGGCGGCCATCATGGCCAAGGCCCTGTCCGACGAGGTGCGCATCACCGCCATGGCCAACAAAGACGTGCGCTCCTTGCGGGAGCTGCTGATCCTGGGGTGCAAAGGGGTCGCCGCCTATACCGACCATGCCGCCATTCTGGGATATGAAAAGGACGATATTTACGCCTTTCTCATGGAAGCCCTGGCCTCCACCACAAAAGCGCTTTCCGTGGACGATATGGTCGGCCTGGTGATGAAGGCCGGCGAAACCGCGGTGGCGGCCATGGCCCTTCTGGATGAGGCCAACACCGCCACCTACGGCCATCCGGAAATCACGGAAGTCAATATCGGCGTGGGCAAAAACCCCGGCATTCTGATCTCCGGCCATGACCTGAAAGACATGGAAGAGCTGCTCCGCCAGACCGAGGGCACAGGGGTGGATGTCTACACCCACGGTGAAATGCTGCCGGCCAACTACTACCCGGCTTTCAAGAAATACAGCCATTTTATCGGCAACTACGGCGGCTCCTGGTGGCACCAGAACAAGGATTTTGAGTCCTTTAACGGCGCCATTCTTCTGACCACCAACTGCCTGATTCCCATCAAGGGCGACAACACCTACAAGGACCGGCTCTTTACCACCGGCGTGGTCAACTATCCCGGCGCGGCCCACATCGCGGACCGGCCGGACGGCGGGGCCAAGGACTTTTCCCCGATTGTTGAGCGAGCCAAAAAATGCGTGCCCCCCACGGAGATCGAAACCGGCAAGATCGTAGGCGGGTTTGCCCACCACCAGGTCCTGGCCCTGGCCGACAAGGTCGTGGACGCGGTCAAGTCCGGCGCCATCAAACGGTTCGTGGTCATGGCCGGGTGCGACGGCCGCATGAAGTCCAGAAGCTATTTTACCGAGGTGGCCGAAGCCCTGCCCAGGGACACGGTGATCCTCACCGCCGGGTGCGCCAAGTACCGGTACAACAAGCTGAACCTGGGGGACATCGGCGGCATTCCCCGGGTCCTGGACGCGGGCCAGTGCAACGACTCCTACTCCCTGGCCGTCATTGCCCTGAAGCTCAAGGAGGTGTTCGGGCTGGCCGACATCAACGACCTGCCCATCTCCTACGACATCGCCTGGTACGAGCAGAAGGCCGTGGCCGTGCTGCTGGCCCTGCTTTTTCTGGGCGTCAAGGGCATTCGCCTGGGGCCCACCCTGCCGGCCTTTCTCTCCCCCACCGTGGCCGGGGTCCTGGTGGACAAGTTCGACATCAAGCCCATCGGTACGGTTGCCGATGATGTGGCGGCCATGATGGCAGGCAGGTAGGCCTTTGGGATTGTTTCCTCCTGCGGCGCGTCCGGTGTATGCCGGGCGCGCCGTTTTTTTACGACAAAGGGTTTAAGGGGTCGAGGATTCAAGGGGTCAAGTGTGTGGCGTCCATAAGCTTCCACCTTCTCCAAGTCGGCATCGCCCCCCTGCCCGCCAATACACCCGTCATTGCCCGGCTTCGCCGGCTGAAGACATCTGATGATCCAACATGAAAAAAACTTTCATGACGCTTCCCTGTTTGCAGTGACGCCGTCAGGCGTTTGAAACCATCCTGCCGAATGCCCTTACGGGCACACTACAAACCTTGATGTTGTAAGCCCGGCCCGTCTCCACAATGACGGCACCCGCCCATTGCAGTGCAGCCGAACGCGGGTGAATTTTTCGGGAAAAGCGAAAATGCTGTCTGAGCCACGCTGAAAGCGGGGCGAGTTCATTTTCGCGCCGAAAAATTCTTCGCGCGAGGGAAGCCACGCCTGTGGTGTGGCCAAGCTGCGGGGCGCGGTTCTTTTGGTACTTTTCCTGCCGCTAAGAAAAGTACATGGACAAACAAAACAAAAAAAAATCATTTAACGAAGCGTGGGCAAGATTAAACTTGTCCGCCCCGCCCCGATTTTTTTCTTGACACCGGTTGATTAAATCGTTATATTCCAATTTAGCGATATGGAGGCAACCATGAAATCATTTATCAAAGTGACCAAGGCCCTGTCCGACGCCAACCGGGTTAAAATGGTCAAGCTGCTGCAACGCCGGGTATTATGCGTATGTGAGATACAGGCGGCCCTAGGCCTGGCCCAGTCCACGGCCAGCAAGCACCTTAAAATCCTTGAAGAGGCCGGACTGATCACCTGCGCCAAAGAGGGGCCCTGGGTCAACTACCGCCTGGCCGATGGAAGCGCAAATCCCTACGCGGCCAGCCTTCTGGGAAACCTGCGCCACTGGCTGGAAGAGGATGCCGAGGTCAGGGACCTGACAAAAAAACTGCCCGCCATTCACCGTGAGCATATCTGCGGCCCGAAAAGCTGCACCGGTATATCGCCAAAAAACGAATCGGCCCAACAGCCTGAACAAACGGCTTAAAACCGGACTGCCGACAGGAGGGTGTTAAATGAAGGAACGAACCAAGCTGATGTGGATTGTCGCTGTTTTTGCCGGGGCCTACTATATACCATGGACCCACCCGGTGGTCCGGCAGTCGGGCCTGGAGGCCTTTCTCATGCTCCAGGAGTATGCACGGGAGCATGTGCTCACCTGCCTGATTCCGGCGTTTTTCATTGCCGGCGCCATTGCCGTGTTTGTGTCCCAGGCGTCGGTGCTGAAATACTTCGGAGCCCAGGCAAACAAAATTCTTTCCTACTCGGTGGCTTCGGTGTCGGGCACCATTCTGGCGGTCTGCTCCTGCACGGTGCTGCCCCTGTTTGCCGGGATTTACACCCGGGGGGCCGGCATCGGCCCGGCCACGGCTTTTTTGTATTCCGGCCCGGCCATCAACGTGCTGGCCATCACCCTCACCGCCAAAATTCTGGGCTGGCAACTGGGCCTGGCCCGGGCCGTGGGGGCCGTGATCTTTGCCATTATCACCGGCCTGCTCATGGCGTTCATCTTCCGCAAGGACGACGCGGCCCGCACCACCGGGCAGATTTACGTGCCTGAGGAAGGCGCCAAAGAACGCACCCTGCTGCAGGACGGCCTGTATATCGGCACCATGGTGCTGATTCTTGTTTTTGCCGCCTTTGCCAAGCCGGCCCCCGGTGCCACCGGCCTGTGGCCCGCCATTTTCGCGGCCAAGTGGTATATCACCCTCGCCCTGCTGGTCATTCTGGGGTTCATGGTCAAGGCCTGGTACACCAAAGAAGAGACGAAAAACTGGTTTGAGGCCACCTGGGACTTCATGAAGCAGATATTTCCCCTGCTGGCCGGCGGGGTCCTGGTGGCCGGCTTTCTGCTGGGACGGCCCGGCCACCCGGCCCTGATTCCCGAGCAGTGGATTGCGTCGCTTCTGGGCGGGAACTCCCTGTCCGCCAACCTGATCGCGTCACTGGCCGGTGCCTTCATGTACTTTGCCACGCTCACCGAGGTACCGATTATTCAGGGCCTGGTGGGATCAGGCATGGGCCAGGGCCCGGCACTGGCCCTGCTGCTGGCCGGGCCGGCCCTGTCCCTGCCCAACATGCTGGTCATCGGCAGCGTACTGGGAATAAAAAAGACGGCGGTCTTCTGCGCCATTATCGTTGTCATGTCCACCATTGCCGGCATGGCCTACGGCGTGATGGCCGGCTGATCGTTTTTTGTTTTTGAACCGCAAAGAACGCAAAGGGCTGTGCTGTGCTTCGCGAAAAGGTGTTCTCCGCTTTATCCGTAGCGTCCATATTTTTCTTTGCGTCCTTTGCGTCTCTGCGGTGAATTTTAATTTTCAAAATCTGGAAAAAAGGAATTGTCATGGAAATCAAGGTGCTGGGTCCCGGCTGCGCAAAATGCCAGCAGGCCGAAAAAATCGTTAAAGAGGCCGTTGCCGAAGCAGGCGTGGCCGCCACCGTGGAAAAGGTCACCGACCTGATGAAAATCGCCGGATACGGTGTGTTCGGCACACCCGCCGTGGTGGTGAACGGAGAGGTCAAATGCGTGGGCAAGATCCCCAAAAAAGAAGAGGTGCTGGCCTGGCTGACAAAATAACATCAACTGATAGGGATGGATACGGATGGATCAAAAAATCAGGGTTTTGTTTCTGTGTACCGGCAACTCCTGCCGCAGCCAGATGGCCGAAGGCTGGGCGAAAAAATTAAAACCGGATACAATCGAGGCGTACTCGGCGGGCATTGAAAAAAAGGGATTAAACCCCCTGGCCGTGCGGGCCATGGCCGAGGCAGGCGTTGACATCAGCGGACAGACCTCCAAGACCATCGACGAACTGACCGATAAAAACGTTGATTACGTGATCACCCTGTGCGGCCATGCCAACGAGACCTGCCCCATGTTTTACGGCCCGGTCAAACGGATTCACGCCGGGTTTGACGACCCGCCGGAACTGGCGAAAAACGAGCCCACCGACGAAGCGGCCATGGTTCACTACCGCCGGGTGCGCGACGAAATTCGGGACTTTGTGGCCGGCATGCCCGGCAACCTGGCCGCATCATAAAAAGAGGAAATAAACATGAACGCAAAAGCCGACAACCGTAAGATGACAAGCCTGTTTGAGCGCTATCTGACCGTCTGGGTGTTTTTGTGCATTCTTGCCGGCATCATCCTGGGAAAGGCGGCGCCGGGCGTGGCCCGTTACCTGGACGGGCTGGCCATTTATGTAAACGGCGCGCCGGTGGTGTCGATTCCCATTGCCGTCTGCCTCTTTTTCATGATGTACCCCATCATGGTAAAGATCGATTTTGCCTCGGTGGTCCGGGCCGGCAAAAGCGGCAAACCGGTGTTTCTGACCCTGTTTGTCAACTGGTGCGTCAAGCCCTTTACCATGTATGCCATTGCCTCCTTTTTCCTGGGCACCCTGTTTTACAACTTTATCGGCCCGGATGCCGTGGACCTGGTCAAGATGCCCTTCGGCCTGGACCTGCCCGTGGGCGCGGCCCACGGCGCCGGCACGGTGGTGATGGTCGACGGCGTCAAGATGATGGAAGTCCCGCTCTGGCGCAGCTACCTGGCCGGCTGTATCCTGCTGGGCATCGCCCCCTGCACGGCCATGGTGCTGGTGTGGGGGTTTCTTTCAAAAGGCAACGACGGCCTCACCCTGGTGATGGTGGCCATCAACTCCCTTACCATGCTGGTGCTTTACGGCGTGCTGGGCGGATTTCTGCTGGGCGTGGGCAAGCTGCCCGTGCCCTGGCAGGCGCTGCTGCTTTCCATCGGCATTTACGTGGCCCTGCCCCTGGTGGCCGGGTATTTTTCCCGGCGATGGGTCATCTCCGCCAAAGGCGAAACCTGGTTTCAGGAAAAATTTCTGCATGTGCTCACCCCTGTCACCATCACGGCCCTGCTGGCCACCCTGGTGCTGCTCTTCTCCTTTAAAGGCGATGTCATTGTTGAAAACCCCCTGACCATTGTCTGGATCGCGGTTCCGCTGTTTCTTCAGACCGTGCTGATTTTCGCCCTGGGCTACGGCCTGGCCCGGCTGTTCAAGCTGTCTTACGAGGACGCGGCCCCGGCGGCCATGATCGGGGCCTCCAACCATTTCGAGGTGGCCATTGCCACGGCCACCATGCTGTTCGGCCTTTCGTCGGGCGCGGCCCTGGCCACGGTGGTGGGCGTGCTGATCGAGGTACCGGTGATGCTCATGCTGGTAAAAATCTGCCTGCGGACCCGGCACTGGTTTGATACCCTAAACCAAAAAGGGTAGACTTTCAGGAAAACAGACTTATCGTAAACAAATCAACCGAACCGTTGCCAAAGGAAACCGCCCGTGAGTGACGCCACCACAGACAGCACGATAAGACAGGCGCTCCGGCAGGGACTTTTCCTGCTGGTGATCGCCTGGGTCCTGGCCCTGGGTGTCAATGCGCTCCGGCCCGGCGGCATTCCCCTTGTGGCGGACTGGTCTCCGGCGGCCCGGCTTTCAGCCGCCGCAGGGGAAAGCATGGTCATCCCCCTGAATGAAGCCGTGGTCCTGTATGACCGCAGGGAAGCGGTGTTTGTGGACGCCCGGCTGCCCGAGGAGTTTGCTGCGGGCCATATTCCGGGGGCCCTGAATGTTCCGTGGATACTGATTGATGAATACGAGGAGCGGTTTTTCACAACCGTTCCCGATCCGGAAACCATTGTGATCGTCTATTGTGACGGCGAGGCCTGCACCTTGAGCGAAGACCTGGCCCGCATGCTGACCGGCATGGGATATGTCCATGTCAAGGTGCTGGCCGATGGCTGGGGGCAATGGACCCGCCATGGATACCCGGTGGAAAAAGAGGACCGCCATGGGTCATAACCATTCTCACAGCCGTGAAACAACCATGGGCAGCCGCCTGCTGACGGCCATGGCCATCAACCTCCTGATTCCGGCGGCCCAGATCGCCGGCGGCATCGTGGCCGGCAGCGTGGCCCTGATCTCCGACGCCGTGCATAACCTGGGTGACTTTGCCTCCCTGGTGGTGGCCTACGGGGCCCACCGGGCCGGCAGGCGGGGGCCCTCCCTGCGCCACTCCTTTGGCCTGCAACGCATGGAAATCCTGGCCGCTGTAATCAATTCGGCCCTGCTGGGCGGCGCGGCCCTGTTCATCGCAACAGAAGCCCTGGATCGGCTGGCCAATCCGCAGCCCATTCGCCTGGGTATCGTGGCATGGCTGGCCCTGGCCGGGCTGGCGGGCAACGGCCTGTCGGCCTGGCTCCTGCACAGGGATTCGGCCCGCAACCTCAACGCCAGGGGCGCCTTTCTGCACATGGTGGGCGACACCCTCACCTCCGCGGCGGTGCTGACCGGCGCCCTGGTCATGCGGGTGGCGGATATGCCATGGCTGGACCCGGTCCTGAGCCTGGCCATCGTGGCCTATATCGCATGGAACGCGGTCCTGCTGCTTAAAGAGGCGGTACATGTGCTGATGAACGGCACGCCCCGGGGACTGGACCTGGAAAAGGTCAGGGCCGACATGGAAGCGGTGGACGGCGTTCTGAGCGTTCACTACCTGCATGCATGGGCCATGGGCGGCTGTTCCGTTGCCATGACCGGTCATGTGGTGGTGGCCGACCAAATGGTCAGCGGCACTGAACAGCTGGCCAGCACCCTGGGCGACAGGCTGCTGGCCGGCTTCGGCATCGACCACCCGGTGTTTCAGTTTGAAACGCGGGCCTGCGGCCGGGGAGAACTGCTCTGCCAGATGACATCCTGTGAACAGGAACACTGACGCCATGACAACAGCCTTTCATCGCAGCATGCCCCTTGCCTGGCTGCCGCTGGCGGCCCGCCTCTTTCTGGGCGGCGTCTTTCTGTATGCCGGCGCGGACAAGCTTTTTGCCCCGGCCGAATTTGCCCGGATCATCTACAACTACCAGATCCTGCCGGACGCCTTGATCAACCTGGCGGCCCTGGTCCTTCCCTGGCTGGAGTTTCTGATGGGGCTCTGCCTGATCACCGGCCTGTGGCTGCCCGGCGCCCTGGTCTGGGCCAACGGCCTGCTGTGGATTTTTTTCGCGGCCCTTCTGTTTAACCACTTCCGGGGCCTGGATGTGCACTGCGGCTGTTTTTCCACCCGGCCCGACCCGGCATCTCCGCCGGCAACGGCCTGGTACCTGGTCCGGGACCCGGTTTTTCTCGTGATCGCCGGATACCTGCTGTTTTTCCAGTTTACCGGGTCCCAAACCCCCATCAGTTCGTCAAGAAAGGAACGTTCATGACACGAATAACCCGGCTGTTTATTGTGGGAATTCTGTTTTCCTGTTTTGCCTGTTCATCCGCCGCCGATGATGTCGCGAAATCGGGCGGGGTGCCGCCCATTCCAACTCCCGGCACGGTCACCATGGTGGATCTGGGCGCCCACTGGTGCGTCCCCTGCAAGATGATGGAACCGATCATCGCGGAGTTGCAGCAGGAGTACGCGGGCCGGGCCTCCATCATTTTTATTGATCTGGATAAACACAAAGATCAGGCGCAAAGATTCGGCGTCCGGGGTATTCCGACCCAGATATTTTACGACCGGGAGGGCCGGGAAGCAGGACGCAACGTCGGATTTCTGGACAAGAAAAGCATCATTGAAATGCTTGAAAAACTGGGCGTTCCCGGAGAAAAAGCACTGTGATCCAGACGTTTCTGGTTTCAATTAACGAATGGATGTCCGGCGGCATCGGCATCGCGGCCCCGGGCTGTTTTCTGTGGGGCATGGTCAGCGTGGCCTTAAGCCCCTGCCACATGGCATCCATCCCCCTGATCGTGAGTTATGTGGCGGGCCAGGAGCGGGGCCTGCACCCCCGGAGCGCGGCCTTTTACGCCGTTGCCTTTACCGTCGGCCTGTTTATCACCATCGCCGTGGTGGGTATCGCCTGCGCCCTGCTGGGCCGCATGCTCGGTGACGTGGGCCCCTGGTGGACCCTCCTGGTGGGGGCCATTCTTATCTGGGTGGCCCTGGACATGCTGGGGGTAAAGGCCTGCTCCATGTCCGGCACCCTGATGGCGCGGCTTCGCGTGCGCGGCATGACCGGCGCCTTTGCCCTGGGCCTGGCCTACGGCGTGCTCTCCGGCTCCTGCACCTTTGGTTTTATCGCACCGATCCTGGCCGTGATCACCATTCAGGAAAAGATCGCCACCGGCATCCTGTTTATCACGCTTTTCGGCATCGGCCACTGCATTCCCATTGCCGTGGCCGGCTCCAGCACGGCCCTTGTGCGCCGCGTGCTGAAAAACAGCCGGTTCCAGCAGTCAGGCGTCTGGTTCCGCCGCCTGGCCGGCGTGGGGATTTTCATCCTGGGAGGGTATTTCATTGTCCGGCCGTTTCTGGCCGGTGCCTGTTCCGTATATTTCACAAATTGATTTGGCCACAGAGGCAAGACACAGGATGGGGTTCTGTAGGGCCAGCCCCGGACTTGTGTGCTCTTCGTCACCATCACCGGTTACTGTTTACACGGCAGGTTTCTTTTTGAATATCGGTTGATGGATAGTCTCTGCACGCCGCCGGTCTTGCTTCATATACGCTGCATAAACTGGCGCCATCTATTATAGTCAGAAAAATGCAATCTCCGTTCTCCTGGAATTTCATAAAACGCTTCTCCCCGGCTTTATCAACATTGTCGGCAAATGCTTCCGGAGTCAGTCCCGTGAAGGTTTCAAGCGTCTTGATGTCGTCCTGAGAGAGCCGAATGTATGCGAAATCCCTGCAACATAATCCACAGCCGTTGCATGCCGGCATTGATATCTCTTTGGTGGGTGTCTTTTCAATTTTCAATAGAAGCGGCTTTCTCCGGGCAGTGCCCGGAATTTTGCGCACATTTTTTTAAGGGTTCAAGGATTCAAGGCTTCTGGGGTCCAAGGGTTTGTTATTGAAATCGTTATCAAGGATCTGTGCCTGTTTTTGTTAGTGTTCTATTGTTATTCCAAAGGGAATTGACCCATTGGTTAATAATGCCTGATTTCAAACCATAAAAAGAACGTTCGGGAGTTCATTAAGCATTTGTTTATGGCTTTTTACTTGACCTCTTGAACCCTTGGCCCCTTGCAAAGCCATCGACTGCACTGAAAATTATGCAAGTCTTTGCTACCACTTATCGGGAGATGAACCATATTTTTCTGGTTATCCCCATGGATTGATAAGTGCCGCGCCGCTTGCCTTCATGTCTGAAACATTGCGGGTTGCCACGGTTAAATGATGCGTGATGCCTGTTGCGGCAATAAGAGAATCTATGGCCGGCATTGGTTTGCCTGCGCATTCCGTCATTGCCTGGATCTTCCCCCAGGTCACCGCGGTTTGTATATCAATATCGAGGATTCTTGTCCGAAATCTTTCCCTGAGGTCATTATCCACCCAGTTATGCAACGCCTCTTTTCTTTTCGATTCGTCAAGTTTTTCGATTCCTTTGTGAAGCTCGCCAATTGTCAAAACACTGATGAAAAAATTGTTTTCGTCTTCCTGTTTGATCCATTTGGTGACTTTTGCGGATGGCCTGGGCCGTATGATTTCTGAAATGACACAGGTATCCAATAGATATTTCATAATTCAATGTCCCTTGAAGCGCTTTTGTTTCTTTTCAGGTCAAGGTTTATGCCGGAAAGGGGGGATTGTTTAAAAAAAGAAATCAAATCAGACGCCGGCCTGTTGAGTTTCTGGTAGTCTTCAATGGAAATAATTACGACCGATTCCCTGCCATGTTTTGTGACGACTTGCGGGCCGACATGGCGGGCCCTGTCTACCAGATTGCTGAACTTGTTTTTTGCTTCCTGAAGTTGCCAGACATTTCCCATAATTGCACCTCTTGTTCCGTTTTTTCCGTCTAGTCTGTCTAGATTGTATTTTTACATGAAGCGTATGTCAAGAGCGAAAATTTTCGAAAAAATTAACGCCCGGGTGTTGGCGTATTCACTCATCCCGGGCGTTATGGCGACGATGCAGCGGACCGTTGGACGGCACTACTTCGCATATTTTCTGAGTAACAGATTAACCTCGTCAATATCATAGGCAGCGGGATCAAACGCTCCACCGACCCATGCCTTGCTTTCTTCATGCTCCGGGTGCTCAGAATCATTTAATGCTTCCAAAAAATCGTAGTAGCCCCACATGCCGCCGATGTCTTCCGGCGGGCATGCGCCCTTGGCTTTGACGCACACCGGCAAAACAATATTGGGATCAAACGGCAGTATTTTCTCAAGCGTTATTTTGTGCTCCCAGCCATCGCCGAAATCATATTCGTAAACAAGAGAATCTTTTTCTTTCTTTAGCAGTTGATTAAGCCTGACCTTTCTCTCGTCATGTGTCTTCATAAGATCCCATTCCGGGTCAGGGACCCCATAATACCGGCCACCGGCTATAAACTGATGCAGGTGGGAATCCGTCCACCCCATTATTATCTGAAGCGCATCGTGAAACAGTGGAAGGGTCACTGCGCTTTCAATTAGAAAGCGGCGCCAGATGGGTGGTTTTGCATCCTTCAGACTTACCTTCAGCTGATAAATTTTACGCAGTGCTGTTACCATATATCATCTCCTTTTCTCGGTGCCCGACGCAGGCTTCAGCGGGAGCGGCCGCTTTTTGGCCGCGATTCGCTGAAGGCCAATGTTAAAATTTTTTTATTTCATTTTGTAATGTATTACTGAATGACGATAGCTTTTCAAGTAAAAGAACAATGTCTTCAGTAAGATTATCGTCTTCTGTTTCATGTAGTGCCTTTATGCCGCTTGTTGTTTGTTTTTTGATAACCACCATGGAAACCCATATTGTGACGGATTCTTGTAACTATTTTAGATAAAGGTGCCCACGCCTTTTCTATTTCACCTAATTCGTTTTTTGCTGAATCACTAAGATGTGTAAACCTCGTCAAGATTATTAAAATATTGGGGAACATTTTTTGATGAATAATGAGAATGAATCAAATCAAATACCCTCATTAGTGATTCGAGCGATTTGATTCGAATAATTGAGAAATTTATTTTTTCGCGATATTGTTTCATTTGTTTTGATTTTAACAACGATTATTTGTCATGGCATAAAACGCCTATCCCCCCCTCTTTTTCTCGGATACTAAAAACTATTCCAGTGAAATGTCAACATAAAATCATGCTATCGATGATGACGATGTATCATCAATAACACTGAGCCGCCATGAGCACGAATAAAGACGATCTTCAGTCCTTCTGACGCCCCCGGGCGGGATAAGTTTGTAGTGTGCCCGTAAGGGCATCTTGCGCGGCCGGTTGCAAAACGCCTTGCGGCGTCACTACAAACAGGCCGCCGCCATAACGACGATCCCCGCCCATTGCAGCGCAGCCGAGCGAAACGCTTTTTTCGAAAAAAAAAGCGGGCAGGCTGTTTGAGCACCGCGAAGCGGGCGAGTTCCTGCCCGCGCCGAAAAAAGCGTTTGCGCGAGGGAAGCCACGCCTGCGGCGTGGCAAGCCAGAAGCCAAGCTGTCACGCCTGCGGCGTGATTCTTTTGGTACTTTTCTTGCCGCCTGGCTCAAAAAGGCAGCGGCTATGTGGCGGGTGACATAGTCCGGACAGCGGTACCGGCGCATCAAAAGCGCAATCGCTTCGGAAGCCGAGATCGAATCAAGGTATTCTACGTGCCATTTACCCCTTCCTGATCATCCGCCTGGAGCGGACCTTGGGTCCGTTCCAGGCGGGGTATCGTCTTTAACCTGCAATCAATACATGTCGTCATCCATGCCGCCCGGCATTCCACCCGGTGGCATGGCCGGCTCTTTTTTCTTCTCCGGCTTTTCGGCGATCGTGGCCTCGGTGGTCAGCATCAGGCCGGACACCGAGGCGGCGTTCTGGATGGCAAAGCGCACCACCTTGGTGGGATCGATGACGCCGGCGGCCAGCAGGTTTTCATACTCCTCGGTCTGGGCGTTGAATCCGAAGTCGTCCTTGCCTTCCAATACCTTGTTGAGCACCACGGAGCCCTCGTGGCCGGCGTTCCTGGCGATCTGCTTCAACGGTTCGGTCAGGGCGTGCTTCAGGATGGAGATGCCGCTTTTCTCCTCTCCCTTGACCTTGACGTTCTCCAGAGCCTTCACGCACCGCACCAGGGCCACGCCGCCGCCGGGCACAATGCCCTCCTCCACGGCGGCCCGGGTGGCGTTCAAGGCGTCTTCCACGCGGGCCTTTTTCTCCTTCATTTCGGTTTCGGTGGCCGCGCCGACCTTGATCACCGCCACGCCGCCGATGATCTTGGCCAGCCGCTCCTGGAGCTTTTCGCGGTCATAGTCGGAGGTGGTCTCCTCGATCTGGGCACGGATCTGCTTGACGCGGCCCTCGATGGCGGCCTTGGTGCCGGCTCCGTCGATGATGGTGGTGTTGTCCTTGTCGATTTTGGCCGTTTTACAAGTGCCCAGATCCTTGGCCTTGATATTCTCCAGCTTGACGCCCAGGTCCTCGGAAACCACCTGGCCGCCGGTCAGGATGGCGATATCCTCGAGCATGGCCTTGCGGCGGTCGCCGAAGCCCGGCGCCTTCACCGCGGCCACCTTCAAGGTGCCCCGCAGTTTGTTGACGATGAGGGTGGCCAGGGCCTCGCCTTCCACATCCTCGGCGATGATCACCAAGGGCTTGCCGGCCCGCGCCACTTCTTCCAGCAGGGGCACCAGGTCCTTCATCACAGAGATTTTCTTCTCATGGATGAGAATATAGGGATCCTCGAGCACCGCCTCCATTTTCTGGGAATCGGTGACAAAGTAGGGGGATAGATACCCTTTGTCGAACTGCATGCCCTCGACCACATCCAGGGTGGTCTCCATGCTTTTGGCCTCCTCGACTGTGATGACGCCTTCCTTGCCCACCTTTTCCATGGCCTCGGAGATCAATCGGCCGATGGTCTCGTCGCTGTTGGCCGAGATGGCGCCCACCTGCTCGATCTCCTTCTTATCCTTGGTGGGTTTGGACAGCTTCTTCAGTTCGGCCACCACGGCCTCGACCCCCTTGTCGATGCCGCGTTTGAGGGACATGGGGCTTACTCCGGCGGCCACCAGCTTCTGGCCTTCGTTGTAAATGGCCTGGGCCAGCACTGTCGCGGTGGTGGTGCCGTCGCCGGCCGTGTCGCTGGTTTTGCTTGCCACCTCCTTGACCATCTGGGCTCCCATGTTCTGGAACTTGTCTTCCAGTTCGATCTCCTTGGCCACGGTCACACCGTCCTTGGTGATGGTGGGAGATCCCCAGGATTTGTTCAGGACCACGTTGTTGCCCTTGGGACCCAACGTGACCTTCACGGCATTGGCCAGAATATTAACGCCCTGGAGCATGGACTCCCGGGCTTTTGATCCATAGGCGATCATTTTTGCAGACATGGCTTGTTCCTCCTTTTCAGTTCAGAATTCCCAGAATATCATCTTCGCGCATGACGACGTGCTCCTCGCCGTCGATCTTGATTTCGGTGCCGGCATACTTGCCGAACAGGATGCGATCCCCCTCCTTGACTTCCATGGCCGTTCGTTTGCCCTCGTCGTCCCGCTTGCCGGGTCCCACGGCCACGACCAGCCCTTCCTGGGGCTTTTCCTTGGCGGTGTCCGGGATGATGATGCCCCCGGAGGTCTTCTGTTCCTGCTCCACGCGCTTCACGATGACCCTGTCATTCAAGGGTTTGATTTTCATTGCCATTCCTCCAATTGCGATTTAAATTGAACGTGTTAATATTCAAAACGATTATTTGCATCCCGCAAGGCCGCTCGATTGAGCGGCCTTGCCAATGGACGGTGTCATCATCCGGCGGCAACGGAAATTTTCCGCGGAATGGCGCTTTCAACCTTGGGCAGCGTCAGCCGCAGCACGCCGTCGCTCAACCGGACGTCAATACGTTCCTGGTCGATGACCTCGAATATGCTGAACTGCCGGCATTCACCCCCCTTCCATTAAGAGTCAGAAAGCATGATGGGAATCCGCTTGGCTTTGGACGCCTCGGTTTTGGGCAGCCGCAGGGTCAGCACGCCGTGTTCCAGTTTGGCGTCAACCTTGTCCGGATCGATCTCACCGGATAGCGCCACGGCCCGTGAAAACCGACCCCCTTCACGCTCCCGCCGGTGGTAGCTGACATTTTCCTCCTCCTGGGGAATATGACGCTCACCTGAAATAGAGACGCTATTGGCTGTGGCCTGGATGTCCAGGTCTTCGGCCTTCACACCGGGAATCTCCGCCCGCAAAATATAGCTTTCACGATCCTCGGTCAGATTGACCAACGGGAACACGCCCATGGTCCTTCCGGCCTTCCAGGTAGACGGCATCCATTCGTCAAACAAACGGTCCATCCTTCGCCGCAGTCGTTCAAATTCGGCAAAGGGCTTTGTGACATCAAAGTCCCATGCCGGTGTATTTAAAAAACTTCTCATCAGCATGGCACTCACCTCCTAAAAACATTGATGGTTTACACATAAACACTGTCGAACGCATGCGCCCTCGAATCAGGGTGGACTCCTGATGCCGGAAACCGTCATCGCTTCCGGCTGTGCCATCATGGATTCGACAATGTGTTTGACATCTTCCAAGCGGTCCTTTTTGATGATTTCCATTTCAACACCTCATCTCATCCAAGCGCGGGACGGGGATTTGAGAGACACAAATCCACCAAATCGGCAATCATTGCCGTGCCGGCGCACATCACCGTGTCCGCGCCGCCCCAGTAGATCTTCATCGTGCCGTCGTCCTCGGCCACCGCGCCGCAGCAGAAAACCACGTTGTGCACGTAGCCGCTGATCTCCCACAGGTCCTCGGGTTGAAGGATCCAATCGTCGGCCACGCCCAAGACCCTTGACGGGTCGGCAAGGTCATGCAGGGCCACGCCGAGCCGGTAGACGGCGCCGTCCATGGTTTTAAACACGCCGTGAAAAATGTTCAGCCATCCTTTCTCGGTTTTGATGGGCGTGGCCCCCGGTCCGACCTTCATTTCATCCCAATGGTAGGTCATGGGCTTGATGACGACCTTGGCATCCCCCCAATGCACCAGGTCCGGCGAATAGGAAATCCAGATGGACCACGGTGAGATTTCCGAATGGGGCCGGTCCAGCCGGGCGTAGCGGCCGCCTGTTTTTTCAGGGAAGATGACCACGTTGCGATAATCCGCCTGGGTGATCAGGGAGATCCGTTCCAGGTGCTCAAAATCCGTGGTTCTGGCCAGGGCCACCCGCACGCCGTGCCGGGAATAGGCCGAGTAGGTGACCAGGTAGCCGCCCTCCATGGGGCAGATGCGCGGATCTTCCACGCCAAAGGCCTCGTACTCGGCGAACGGCCCGGCCTTGGCGGGAGTGATGAACGGCTCCGGCCGGACCGTAAACCGCACGCCCTCACTGCTTTCCGCCAGACCGATGATCGACCGGCCGTTGCGCAGGTGGGACCGAAACAGCATGACATATTTGCCGTTGTGCTTGATTACACCGGCGTTGTGCACGGTTTCCACCGGGTACGGCACATCGTGCTTGGTCAGTATGGGGTTTTTCTCGTAACGCCGAACGATCGGTCTCTTAGACCCTGCCATAATCGTCCTCCGCTCTTTCGACAATGGTTTCATACACCCGGATATAATCCGTCACCATGCGCTCCACGGAAAAGCGCGCCTCGACCCATTGACGGCACTTGCGGCGGTCAAGATCCCTGACATCGCTTACGGCCTGGATCATCCCGTCGATATCGGCGGTCAGAAAACCGGTCTCCCCGTGGGCGATGATTTCCGGCATGCTCCCCCTGGAAAAGGCCACCACCGGGGTGCCGCAGGCCATGGATTCCACCACGGAAAGGCCGAAGGGCTCGTCAAACCCGATGGGGTGAAGCAGGGCGTAGGCGCCGCCCAGCAATTCGTCGCGTTTTTCCGGCCCGGCGCTGCCCACATAGACGATGCGGTCGTCATCCAAATAGGGCGCAACCTTTGTATCGAAATAGACCCGGTCCTGGATGATGCCGGCCATGACGAGCTTCATACCGGCGCGGCGGGCCACCTCGATGCATTCGGCAGTACCTTTCTCCGGATGGATGCGGCCGAAAAAGAGCAAATAGTCTCCTTGATCGGGCCTGAAGGTGAACCGGCCAAGGTCGATGCCGTGATGGATGACGGCGGCATAGTCCAGCTCCGGCGACTTGTCGGCCTGGCTGATGGCCACATAGAAGCATTTTCCGTTGTATTTCTTGTACACCGGCAGGATCTTGGGCGACGAAAAACCGTGGATGGTGGTCACCACCGGCGTCGCGGTCATGCCGGAGTAGGTCAGCGGCAGATAGTCGAAGTGGTTGTGAATCAGGTCAAAGGCGTCCCCTTGCTCGAACAAATGGGAAATGTGCAGACACTCCCACACCTTGGGCAGCATTTCCACGTCTTCCTCATAACCCCTGGGGCAGACGCTTTTCAACCGGCCCCGGGTCTGCGACTCGCCGGTGGCAAACAGGGTCACATCGATCCCGCGCGCCACCAGGCCCTCGGTCAGCAGGGAGACTACATTCTCCCAGGGGCCGTAGTGTCTCGGCGGGGTGCGCCAGGCGATGGGTGACAACATGGCGATCTTCATGGCTGTTCCCCCACGCGTATATTCCGCTGATGGTGCTTTTCGAGCCAGTCGAGCAGTTCCGACACCCGCGCCGTGGCCAGGGCGATGCATTTGTCCGCCCCGCCGTAATACATCCGGATATCGTCTCCATCGGCGATCCAGCCGCAGGGAAACACCACTTTGTCCACGTCGCCGGCGGTTTCATAGACCTCTTCCGGCGCGAACACCCATTCGTCCGCCCTGGCCACCAGGCGGGTCGGGTCTTCCAGGTCCAGCAGCGCCAGGCCCAATCGATAAATGCACCCGGAGGCCGTGTTGCGGACGCCGTGGTAGAGGATCAGCCAGCCTTTTTCGGTTCGCAGCGGCGGCGGCGAAAGACCGACCTTGTTGGCGTCCCACCAGCCGCCCTTGCGCGCCGGCAGAAGTATTTGATGATCGCCCCAATGCCTCATGTCCGGGCTGAAGGAGATCCAGATATGCGCCCCGACACCCACGAATCCCGGAACCGGCCGGTGAAGCATGGCCCAGCGCCCGTTGAACCGGACCGGGAACAGAGCCGCATCCTTGTCTTCCGGCGGCATCACGGCGCCCTTGCGCCTAAACGTCTGAAAGTCCCTCGTCGTGGCCAGGGAAACCAGCGGACCGCCCCGGGAATAAGCCGTGTACACCACGACCCATAGATCCATCTCGTCGATGCGGGTGATCCTGGGGTCTTCGATCCCCCAGATCTCTTCGGGATAATTTTCCGGATCGGCCGGCAAGGTGGGCCGGGCATCGATTTGCCAGTCGGTTATACCATTCCGGCTGCGCGCCGCCGTCAGGTGTGAAAGCCCGCGGCGGTCTTCCACGCGCATGAGCAGCAGGGTGTCGTCGCCGCATCGCGTGGCGGCGGCGTTGAACACCGCGTTGGCCCGATAAGGAAGGTCCCTTGCCTGGATGATGGGGTTGGCGCTGTGCCTTGTAAAAAGCTCTTGGAATCTTGCATCGGTCATTTTTTTCTTCTTCCTCCGCTCCGGTTTAAAACTCCAACTCCAAAACAGCGGGCCGGCCGGTGCGAACCGCCTTGCGCGCCAATTTGTAGGCCTCGTTGTACTGCCGGGCCACCACTTCCCAGCAGACCACATGATCGAGGTAGCGTTTCAGGTTTTCTCCCAACTCCAGTCGCAGTGTCTCATCCGTTGCGAGTTTGATCACATTCCGGCGCAGCATCTCCTTGGTGGTGAAAAGCAATCCGCCCTCGCTTTCCAGGGTCTGGGCGGTCAGCCCTTCCATGGGGGCGGTGGTGATATAGGGCTTATTCAAGGCGATGATGCGCGCCAACGTGCCGGACTGGGTCTCGTCGATGGAAGGCAGAACAATAAAATCACAGATCGCCATTATTTTATAATAGTCGTCGCCACGCGGGATAAACTCATAGTAATGGGCGATTCCCTCGTGCTCTAGGTTTTGAATTTCCGTTTTCCACTTTTCATAATCTTGCCGGTGATTGGGATCACGCATGGTCCCGGCGGCCAGCAAATCCCATTCCTGACCGGTTCGGGACTTGATTTCATGATGGATATCTTCCCACATGGATAGCAGGATATCCCACCGCTTGTTGGACTGAATCCAGCCGATCATGCCCACCAAATGGTCTGCCAAATCGGTCTCTTTCAGGCCGAAATCTTTTCTTAACGAGGGGATCTCATGTACGCCCCACCGCTTGTCCGAGCGTGCCCCATGGGGCACGACCATGATGTTGCGGGGCGTGGGCCACCCCCGGCCCTGGAAGGTCCAATCCAGCCGCCATTTCTGGTAATGGCATTTAAACAGCACCACGTGGCTGCGCTGGGTCAATTTATAAACGAAGTCCGCCTCAAAATCCCGAAGCCGCCCATGGACCGTATGCGGTTCGACCACGATGGGATGATCGCTGATGGCCTCCAGCAGATCGAGAAAGCCGTCATTGCCGTCACCCACGCCTCGCGGGTCGTAATATTCATAAAGGCCGTATTCGTGTTCGATATGAACGGCATACGGTTTCAATCGTTCAATTTCTTCGGCCACGGGTTTCCACCAGTCGACCCTTTTCATGTCAATAACGGGCAGCACCCCTTCTCCCGTGCCGTCCGTGTGGCTGATCACCAGCACCTTTCGATCCGGGTTTGCCTTTTGGATAAACTCCCTGGCTTCCTCGCAAAATGTGGCGATGCCGCATAAACGCGGCGGATAGGAACTGACCATTACAATGGGCTTATTGGACATGTACCGATTGCTCCTCTTGGCTGATGGCGGTTTCCTCCGCCGCGGCTTCCACGGTGATCTGGCTGCTGCGCATCCGGTTGAGATGGAGCATGGACAGGCAGCAGGCCAGGGTCGATTCCGCGCCCTGGTTGCGATTGGACCCGTCCGCGTTGAGTCCGTCGCAGCAGCCCCCGGTCTTGTGGTTATACAGGGGCGCGTTCAGATCGTTGCGGCCCAGGAACCACTCCAGGCATCGCTGGGCGTGGAAAAACCATTTTTCATCCGTGGTTGCCTCGTAAGCCTCGTGACAGGCCTCGATCATGCCCAGCGCCTCGATGGGCTGCTGATCGAACCGCGCCTTTTCACCGCCCCGGGGGTACCAGCCGTGGTTGCCCACCGGAACAAAATGGCCCTTGGGGTCGGTCTGCACCGTCATGAGCCATTCCAGGCTTCCCAGTCCCGCCTGGAGCATCTCGTTGCGGTCCAGGTGACGGCCGCAGAGAATCAGGGCCTGGGCGATCTTGCCGTTGGCGTACGTGAGCCGGTCCTCGATCCAGGGCCATGGGTCGGAGGCATTCTGTTTGTATTTTTCAAAAAGTTTATCGGCCAGGGTTTCCCGCACACGCCGAACCTCGCTGTCACCGCTGAAGCGGGTCAGGTAGGCGTTAATCCCCCCGAGGGCAAAAGACCAGGTCCGGGGAGAGGTGAAGTCCGCCAGGGCGGGCAGCGCCTTTTCAAACACCAGCCGGGCCGCGTCCCTGATAGCGGCCGATTCCGCCAGGGCCACCGCCTGGCCCAGTCCCCAGACCGCCCGGCCGTGGCTGTCCTCGGAACCGATTTCCTCCAGCCACCGGCGGTCATACCCCATGAAATTGCGGAAACGGCCGGTCTCCTCGTTAAACGCGTGATGCAGAAAACTGATGTAAGTACAGGCCAGATTGGTGATAACTTCGCCATCGGTCAGCACCTCCCGGGCCATCAATACGGCGATCAGCGCCCGGGCGTTGTCATCGGTGCAATAGCCGTGGTAGCGGTTTGGCACGATATAGTTGGCGTGCTGCAGGATGCCGACGTCATCCGTAAGTCTGATGAGATGATCCAGCTTGGGCTGGGGCAGCTCACGGGGCGCCATGTCCATGGTCTTGGCGCGGAAAACCGGCCGGGGGGAACGGGCCTGCTCCGCTTTCACCTCGTTGAACAGCTCCAGGTACCGGCGCGCCACCTCTTTCCAGATCATCTCCCGGCAAAAGGTGTAAGCCCGTTTGCGCATGGCGTGGCACTCCACTTCGTGGTCGAAGAGATCAATAATTTGCTCCGCCATCGCTGTTGAATCCTTAAACGGCACCAGTCGACCGCGACCCTCGGCCAGCATCTCTTCGGCATACCAGTACGGGGTGGAGACGGTTGCCTTGCCGGTGCCCAGGGCATAGGCGAGGGTTCCGGAAACGATCTGATCCGGGTTCGGATAGGGCGACACATATATGTCTGTCGCGCCTAAAAACTCACAGAGCTCTTCTATTTCGACAAAACGATTGTGAAAGATTATATGGTTGCCGACTCCCAATTCTCTCGCCCGGCGTTGCAGGTAAAAACGGTAAGACTCACCTTGCTCCTTTTTCACGTGAGGATGGGTTGCCCCTAAAACGATATAGACGGTTTCCGGATAACGCGTCACTATGCTTGGAAGTGCGTCGATCACGGTTTCGATTCCCTTGCCGGGCGAGAGTAGGCCGAAAGTCATCATGACTTTACGCCCCTCGACACCGTATTGGTCTTTAAAATAATTCGGATCCCAAAGTGGAACGTCGGGAATGCCGTGATGAATATGAGCGATTTTCACTTCCGGCACCCCGTACACCTCCTGAAGAATCCCGCTCGCATGCCGGCTCATGACCACCAGGCGGTCGGAAAGCTGGGCCACGCGCCTGGCAACGGCCAGTTGGCCGGCCGACGGCGACCGAAGCACGGTATGCAGGGTGGTGACCACCGGCATGCGCAGGTTGCCGAGCAGCTCCAACACATGTGCACCGTTTTCTCCGCCGATAATGCCGAATTCGTGCTGGAGGCAAACTACCTCCACCCGGTTCATGTTCAAAAAATCCGCGGCCAGCCGGTATTCTGCCAAAACACGCTGGTTGACCTCGAAACGCACCTGGGCCGGATACCGATACCCCTCGGGGATATCGTTCATCACCACGGCCCAGCACTCGCCGCTCGGATTTTCTTCAGCCAGGCCCGCCAGCAAATCCGTGGTGAACGTGGCGATGCCGCACTGGCGCGGCAGATGATTGCCGATCAAGGCAATTTTATGTGGGTACGAAGGATGGTTTCCCGATTTGGTCATTTCATTTCTCCTGTCACGGGTCCGTGGACACCCTCTTGGCTGACGATTCCCGGTCGCCGGCCTCCGCGTGAAATGGAGGCAATGCCCCTGTAACGGATAATGCGTTTTGCGCCGTGATCTCGGCAAATCGAGAACCGACCGCTGGTCTGTCCTCCGGAACCGTTATGGAATCCCCGTCCCTGAGTGCGCAATCCAAGGCGACGACGCGGCCGTTTACTTTCACCGTCGCATCCTGGGGGACATGGACATTGATGATTTTCAGGTACTCCCGCACCGTGGCGTTTTCCGGCAGTCTGACAATCCGGCCGCCGTTGCCAAACACCACAAGGTGATCCCGGAACACCTGCCGATGCAACTGCTCGATAAACGCCTCGCTGCTGACCGATTCCCGATGCTGGCGGACGAGACCTTCCATCCATTGCGTCCGATGATGGTTGCGTTCAGCAGCCGCAGCCTCGTTTTTATAGCGCCAATGCGCCGCCGTGCCGTGCTCGGCCTCCAGGTGCATCAATTCGGTGCGCACCTGGAACTCGATGGCTTTGTGGGAAATCTCGCGTACCGGATAGACACAGGTGTGGAGGGATTGATAGCCATTGTCCTTGGGAAGACCGATGTAATCGTCAAAGGTGCCGGGAATCGGCTTGAAATGGGTGTGCAACAGTCCCAACACGGAGTAGCATTCCGGAACCGCTGTCACGATGACCCGCAGCCCGACCCGGTCCATGATCTCTTCCAGTGTCTTGCCGGTGCGCGTCATTTTACGACGAATCCCGTGCAGGCTCTTGGTGCGGCCCTGGACCCGGCCCTGAATGCCGCTGTTGGCCAGCAGCCGTTTAACACCGGCCAGAAGGATATCAAGGCACTTGTCGTCTTCCGACTGGATGGGCGAGACTTTTTCGCTCAGCTTTTCATAGCATTGCGGGTCCAGGACGTGAAAACAGGCGTCCTCCAACCGACGCCGCAAATCACCCAGGCTCAAGCGGTTGGCAATGGGCACCAGCAGGTCGAGGGTCTCCCGGGCCATCCGCCGGGCTGTCGTCTCACACGTGTCGGTCGCACATTCCAAGGCCAACAGGCGAAATGTAATGTAAAGAATGGCCTTTCGGGGAATACCGTCAATAGACATCAACAACGCATGAATGTTTTCACTTTCACGTGGCTGGTCGTCTGTCGGTATAAAAAATGAGTCCCGCAGGTCTTCAAGCGCGGTGGCCACATCCGGACCGAAATGTTCCCGGACATGCCTGATATCGGTCAGGTTTTGCCATATAAGGGGGGCCAGGAGCGCGCCGGCGATGGTGGTCGCGTCAGCGTCCTGGTCAAAAAGCAGATTAACGGCCTTATAACCTATTGAATTTTTACCACATAATTTTCCCTGCGCAAAAACGTGCGCGCGGGTCAGCAGGTCGGCGTCAGCCGCCTGAAAAGTACGTTGGATTTTATCAATAAACAGGCTGTCACCAGCCAATCCCAGAATATCTCGCTCCACTTGCCCGAAATTCCCAGAATCAACAAAATGTCAACATATCTATTGGGGTTGCGTCGGCTTATAATGCCTCCTTTACAGGTCGCCGGGCAACAACAGCCTTCCCCGATCGATCATCCTGTCGCAATAGGTTTCGACACATTTCAATGCCATCTTGGATGGTAAAAAACGCCCGTTTTCCCACCGGTTGACGGTGGCGTAACTCACCCCGATCTCCCTTGCAAAATCCTCCTGGCTAAGGTCGAGCTGAACCCGGACCTCCTTGATAAGTATCACGAAATCGTACTTGTTTGATCCACAAGGCCGATCCTCCCGTCACCTGATCACCCTGTCAGCAGGAAATAATTCCATTATAAAATAATATGTAAAATGACAGGTGCAAGACGAAGTCCAACATTTTTTGAAAAAATCAGATCTGAGGGCGGACATGCGCCTGCCTTTTGTGTATCAGCTGATCAAGACGTGTGCTGTCTTTACGCAGATCCCATCGGCTTTGCATCTTATGGAAGACAAAGCACTGGCCGAAAGGATCGACCGACAGCTTTTGGAACTGCTGGAGAGTGCATGACCGGGACGTCTGTCATGGATAAATGGGATGACGGAAAAATATCCCATGCCGGATCCCACATCCACGGCGGTCATGCCTGGCTTCAGATACGCTGGAAACAGGACGCGCGGATTATGAAAAAGCCGGCGCAACGGGTTGTCGAAAAAACAGGCCGTCCACCAGGGGCACAGGTGAATAAACTGGGCGTCAGTGCTCAATAGTGCCTCCTTCAGCGATGGTATATATCATCGTCCTTGTCTGTTTTCTTACTCTTGCTCGTACTCTTACGCTTAATCCCTTGTCAGCTGTTACTCGATTAAGATTAAGAGTAAGAGTAAGAGTAAGAGTAAAAAGAAGGGCCGGTACAGTCGGGGCCGTAACTTACCCGATCATCTCCTCAATCCGGGCCTGCAACTCCCGGTCAAACCCCCAGAACATGTGGTCTGCCCCCTGGACCACGGAAAGCCGGGCGGTTTTGTTCCAGCCGGGCACCAGCTTCCCTACCGGGCCCGGACCGGCCAGTTCATCTTCCTCGCCCACCACCACCCCGACCAGTTGCGGAATTGATGCCACATCGTCAAACGACACAAAATTGACCGGCGGGGCCACCAGAATAATATGGTCCACGCCTGCCAGGCCTGCCGCGCACAGGGCGATCACCCAGGCGCCGAACGAATACCCGGAAAGAGCCACCGGCGAAAATCCCCGCTCTTTCATCCAGGCCACGACCGCGGCCACGTCCTCCTGTTCGCCTTCGCCGTCATCATGCCGCCCGGTGCTGGCGCCGGTGCCGCGAAAATCAAACCGCAACACGGCATACCCTTTTTCCCGGTAGGCACGGGCAATGGTTTCCACCACCGGATTGTACATGTTGCCGCCGTACAGGGGATGAGGGTGGGTGATGACCACGCCTTTTTTGCCGTGCCCTGCGTCAAACAGGCCGGACAGGATGATGTCGCCGCATGGGATGGATACTTTTTGTTCCAACTGTTTCTCCGGTATTCAGGACCTTTAAATTGCGGTTTTATTTTCCCACCGCAAAGGCGCAAGGTACGCAAAGAGTTAAACTTTTCTTTTACAGTTGCACAGCAAGTTTAGCCCGTGTCCATCCATAACTTACCGATTTTTTGGCAAATATGGCGCCCTTTTTTTCCATTGCAGAGAGCCGGCCGGCGACCTCGTCCAATGTCATTCCCAATATTTCGCCGGCTTTGTTGAAAATTGCATCCGCTGTTTCAAATTGCCAGCATTCCATGTGCATTGCCAGCCGGGCCTCGTCAATGCTGAACATGGCTTTGAGGATCCGTCGTTCCACCCCGGAAAATGTGGCCGGGTAACCCACCGGCTGTTTATCCAGGTGTTTCTGAAGGGCTTTATAAGTTTTCTCCCATTTCCGCAATTCAACCAGTTTGTCTTTTAGTGAGAGTGCCGTCTGCTTCATGCCGCCTCCTGTTTTTGCGTAAATTGAGGATTGAAAGGCTGCTTTATGAAAAGTGGTAAGTTGTAGTTTGCACTTATGGTGTCGTTCTGTAAAGTTAAATATTTTTCATGCGACATGTAAATTTTCAGAAAAAAGCGGTTTTTCTTCTGTGTGTTTTTTAAATCCGCAGGCCGTTGGTACGGCCGGGTCGGGCGCGTCAACCAGAAATCCATAACCGGGACTGTTTTGTCTACAGGCCCTTTTCTGTTGAGGGAACCCGGGGATTGTGGCATACACTTACCCATGAATCCTTCTGTTTCCATTGTGCTTCCCGCTTACAACGAAGAGGTCCTGATCGGCCCCATGCTGGATCATGTGACCGGTGTCATGGCCACCAACGGGTTCGATTACGAGATCCTGGTGGTGGACGACGGCAGCACCGACCGGACCGCGGCCATTGTGCAAAATCAGGCGGCCCAAAATTCCCGTATTCAGCTGATCCGGCATGAACAGAACCGGGGGTCCGGGGCCGCCATGCTCACGGGGTTTGCCGCCGCGCAAAAGGAGCTGGTGTTTCTCACCGACGCGGACATGCAGTTTGACGTGGAAGAAATCAGGTCTCTTCTGGCCGTGATGGACCGGGCCGACATTGCCGCCGGTTACAGATATCCCCGGCGGGACCCTTTTGTTCGCAGTTTGTATGCCCAGGGATGGCATATGCTGATAACCCTGTTTTTTGGAAAAAGCGCCCGGGACATCAACTGCGCCTTCAAACTGTTGCGCAAGGCCGTGATCGACGCCCTGAAAAACGACATCAGAAGCCAGGGCGCCATGTTCAGCGCCGAGTTTTTGATCCGGGCCCGGCGGGCCGGGTTTGCAATTGTGAATGTGCCGGTGCGCGGCCACCGGCCCAGAACCGCCGGCAAAGCCACGGGCGCCCATCCGGCGGTGATTGCAAAAAGCATGGTGGAGCTGGTCCGGTTGCTGCGGGACATTCATTGAGCCGGGTTAGCCGGAGATGCTCAGGCAGTCAGTGAAAAGCCAAAAGAGGAAAAAAGCGGGCCCACAGCCAGGGCCGGGAGATACGCTTTTATGCGGGTCGTTGTGTTCATGCCGGCCGGCCGGAGCGTTTTTGCAGAAGGGAGACAATGGTGTCGGCCACCCGGGCCGGAGAAAGGCCGTCGGTGACAATCTCATGATGGGCCGAGGCCCGGTAAAGAGGAATTCGCCGGGCCAGCACCTCGGCCACCTCGTCGGTAAAACTTTTGCCCCCTGTCAGGGAAGGCCGCTGGGTGTCGGTGTGAATACGGGACACAATGGTATCCACGGAAGCGGTAAGCCAGAAGACCTCTCCGTTTTTTTGGAGGGCCGCCATGTTTCCCGGACGTTCGATCACACCGCCGCCGGTGTCGATGATCAGGTTATCCCGGCCGGCCAGTTCAAGGACCAGGGCCGATTCTGCGTCCCGAAACCCCGGCCATCCCTGTTTTTCCACGATTTCCGGGATGGAACACCCGGCCCGTCTGACGATTTCGGCGTCCATGCCGATACAGGGCATGGAAAGCCGTTGGGAGAGCATGGCACCCACTTCGCTTTTGCCGGTGCCCCGGTAGCCGATCAGTACAATGTTCATGACTTCAGATGCTCCATGACCACCCGGCGCATCACCTCCACCGGCCCGGTTGCGCCGGTGAACCGTTCAAACTGGAGCACGGCCTGGTTCACAAACAGCTCCACCCCGGAGACGGTTTTCAGGCCAAAGGCAGCGGCATCGGCCAGCAGTTTTGTTTCCAGGGGGTTGTAAACCACGTCAAACACCGCCTGGCCGGTCCGGAACAGGTCGGGCGGCACCAGGGAGGCATCGGTTTTGGGATGCATGCCAACGGGGGTGCAGTGAATCACGATATCGGCCCGGGCCATGGCATGGGCCAGGGCTTTATTCTCAAAGCCTGTGGCGGTGATGGCGGCGGACGTTCCGTTTTTCAGGTCCGATGAAAGCTGTTCCCGCAGGGCACTGTCAATGTCCAGCAGCACGAGTTCGGCAATGCCGGCCTGCCACGCCAGGGTAAAGGCAATGGCCCGGGCCACGCCGCCGGCCCCCAGCATCAGCACGGTTTTGCCGGCCATGCTCACCCCGGCGTTTTCCAGTGCCTTTAACGCGCCGGGGCCGTCGGTGTTAGAACCGGTCAGCCGGCCCTTTTCATTGATCACGGTGTTGATGGCGCCCATGGCCCGGTCCAGGTCCTCGATCTCATCCACATGGTCGATGGCCTCGATTTTGTGGGGAATGGTGATGCTCATGCCCCGGAAGTTTTCAAGTGCCCGCATGCCGGCCAGGGCCGTGCCCACATCCTTCACTCGAAAGGCGACATAGATAAAATTAAGGTTCCGGGCGGCAAAGGCGGCGTTGTGAATGGCCGGGGAGAGGCTGTGTTCCACCGGGTTGCCGATGACCGCGCAGAGCCGGGTTGCCGTGTCAACAGAGTGCATGTTTACCTCGTGTGCTGGTTGCCGGTTTTTTCATGGAGAGGCGTGTCGTTGTATGATCAGGCGGATTGTCCTGTCGGAAAAAAATCTTTTAATGTGGGGGTAAACAGGTACATCAGGCAGTTTTTCACCCACTTGCGAAAATCCGGGCCGTTGTGGTCCATGCTGAGCACCTGGCAGTGGTAGTGGGCCGCGCCCACAAAGTTGATCAGCAGATTGAGCACGCCGTAGAACCACACCACGGTGTCGTTTATGTTTTTTTCCATGCACAGTTCACCGACAAGAATATCACTGCCGACAAACACATACTTTGTAAAATGGTCAAAGGCCCGTGTTGTCTCTTCCGAATCGGCCTCTCCCGCGTTTTTCATCAGAATGCGCAGCACGTCCGGATGTTTGAAAAAATGGTCCAGTGCCCGGTCGAGAAACAGGGAAAAGCCATCCTCCGGCGACATGACCGAGAGTCCCTCGAGCCACGAGATGAAATTGTCCAGCAGTTCCTGGCTCACCTGGGCCACCACGGCGCCGAACAGTTCGGACTTGGTGAAGTAGTGGTTGATCAGGGAGAAATGAAAACCTCCCTCGGCGGCAATGGTTCGGATGCTGGCCTTGTGGTAGGGGTGCCGGACAAATACCTTGCGGGCCGCGGCAACAATCATCTCACGGGTGGCATCGCTTTTGGGCGTTGACTCCGGAAGCTGGCCCGGCCTTTTTGCCGTTGTTCGCGGCGTGCTTTCTTTTTGAGGTTTCATGAGACGGATCATAGGCCAGCCCGTGCCGGTTGTCAACTGTTGTGATGTTATAAATATGGGAAATATCTGATAATGGCTGAGGGTAAAAAATAAATATACGTATGTACAAAAACATCTTGACATCCCGCGGCAGAAAGTTATTATACAATTGTATAAAATGTTTTGGTCAAAAACAGAAGCGCTGATGCATCGCCATTATGTCAGATCAGACTTTTACCATTACCGTCAATGTCAGGGATCTGTTAACCGAATTCATCCCCAAGCTGACCGCGGAGTATGTCCAAATGCGGGGGCACAGGAGGATCTGAAAGGCACCGGCGTGTTTGCGATCAAAAACCCGGACGGCACGGTCTCCGATATTTCGGGCACCTTTAACGGCGCCCAGACCCCAAAGATGGGCCTGCGCCTCTCCATGGAGGACGCCAACCGGATCAACCGGGGCGAGGAAAATCCCATTCGGCTTTTCATGAGGGGCCGCATGGAGACCGACGGCGAGATGGCCTTTGCCATGATGCTGCAACCGCTTTTCACATAGATCGCGCAAGCGGTTTTCCGGCGATGGCCGGCCGGCGAATCAATAACAGGGCGTTTTGCCGGAGGCCGTCGCCGGCAACCGTATGTTGCAAAAGAGAAGTCTCCCCTTCAAGTGGGCCGCCGGCGGGATGAAAAAGTGCTGGTGTTGGGGGCTACCCTATTCGGACTCAGCCCGCCCTTTTATTCGGGCGATTCGCAACAACCAGGAGCGACCCATGGACGTTATCAGAAAATGGTTTTACCGGGTTCGGCTGGCCCTGCTGATGGCTGGCTTTGCCTGGGTGATGCGGGTGGCCGGCATGATCAACCGGGAATTTTCCGCCCGGCTGGCAGAAACCGATTTTGTGTTTATCATGGGATCCAAAGAGGATGGGACGGCCCGTTACTTTCGGTGCGTCAACGGCAGGCTGCGCTCCGGCCGGCATCCCATACCCAGGGACTTCGGCCTGATCTGGAAAGACAGCCAGGCCGGGGGCCGGGCCATGATGGACATGCTGATGGGAAAGCCCAAAGCCCTTTATCGCGCCGTGGTCAACGGCGTGCTGCTGCTGGAAGGGGATGCCAAAGCCATTGCCTGGTTCATGGAGACCGTCAACCAACTCAACCGGGTGTTCCGGCCGAAGAAAAAGAAAGCGGCAAAGACTGAAAAATAGGGCCGGTTACTGTATTTCGTTTCGTGCAAAACGATTGTTTCTTTACGCGCAGGGCCTGTATTTTCTTTGCGTCCTTCGCGTCTCTGCGGTGAATTTTAATTTCAGGGAGGTTTTATGCGGTTGACGCTCAGGACCGTGATTGTTTTATGCGGTTTATTTGTGGCGGTTTCCCTGGCCGGCGCCGACGATGGCCAGTGGCAGCTGATCGGGTCGGCCGACGGTGTGGACACCTACCGCATGACCCATCCGGGAACCGAGGTGTGCACCTTCAAGGGCGTGGGCTTTGTGGATGCCAAGATCGAGATCATCGGCGAGGTGTTTCGGGATATTCCGGCCTATCCGGAATGGATGGCCAACTGCAAACATGCCGAGATCCTCAAAACCATTGACCGGAACACCTATATCATCCGTACCGTGATCAGCGCGCCGTTTCCCTACAAGGACCGGGACATGGTGGTGGAGAACCAGTCGATTTATAACTTTGAGAACGGGACGGCCCTGCTCACCTTCCAGCTGGCAGAAAACTTTGATTTTCCCGAGCAGTCCTGCTGCCTGCGGCTTTCCGACCTGGAGGGCCAGTACTATTTTGAATATTTCGGCAGAGACAAGACCCGGGTCACCTACCAGTACCGCTCCGACCCCGGGGGAAACGTGGCGGTGGGCCTGGCCAACGAGTTCCAGATCAAACACTACCCGGCCATCAATATTGCCGGGCTTCGGGAGATGGTGAAAAAGAAAAAATACGTCAAGGCCGGTCTGGCGTCGCCGGAGCACGCGATGATTGAGCGCATGCTGGACGACAAAAAGCGGGTGTCAAACATCTTAAAAAAGCGGGTCGGTGAATACATCATCGACCCGGTGCTGCTGGACATGCTCTTTGAAATGACCACCACCCGCCGGATCGTGGACAATGTATATGCCACCCGCTCCGACTTTGAAAGCATCCGCCAGGGCATGATGGACCTGTTGAACATGGTGGGGGCCAAGGGGCTTGCCGGCACCCAGCGGAAGGAGGTGGAAGATGTTGTCGCCTATCTGTCGGACAAGCCCTTTGACACTTTTTTCTCCATGGACAAGCTGATGGGTGAAAGGTGGCTGGTGGATGAAATCGCAAAAGAAAAAAGGCTGGTCCATGGGCTGTTCGAACAGGAAAGTTCGCTGGCCGGGGTGGTGTTTGAAAAGGTGGCCACATCTCCAACGGCGGTTCGATTGTTCATTGGGGACCGGCAGCTGGCCGACCGGATTCTGACCGATCCTTCTTTACGCCGGAAACTGTGGGAAGACAGTGTTCTCCGGGACCGGCTGGCCGATGAACCGGGATCATTTAAAACCGCCAAAGAGTTTGAGAAGCTTATCATCGAGCGGATAAAAAGCTATTCATCATAGCCTTCCCTTTTTACCTTGACATTTCAATAAAAATCGAAAGTGAAAAGTAAATTTTTTGCTTGACTTTCAGGAAAAAATTTTCGCGGCGACTTGTAATATTGCCAACTATTACAATGAGTTATAAATCACTCCGCAATCCTTTACGCCACGCAAACACCGCCGACCACCGTCATTTAAAAAACTGTATAAACCGGCCGTCAAACTTGTTCCAACGGCGCCGGTGCTTCAATCCAAAGGCGACAGGCCATTGAAAATGGAATTCGAAGACCAGTTGAAGGCGTTGATCTTCTACCATCTCGAAGAACATACGTCGGGCAGACATCTTATCCGGGTTCCCAAGGAAGATGGCTTTGCCCGTGAACATATCGCTCCCGAGGACGGCATCGAAAAAAGCAACTTCTTCGAAGCAGTCAGTCAACAACCGGGGGCCGGAACAACTCCAGTTCGTTTACAACGGCCTTTGCGGTGAAGCATCCAGGGTCCTGCCCGATCGCTATCGTCATCACGGAAATCCCATCGCCATCGACGGATCTCTCATCGACGCCGTGTTGTCCATGACCCGGGCCGACTACCGGAAACATTCCAAAAAAGCCAATGTCCGTTTGGGGTTTGACATTAACAAGTGCATAAGCTCCGAAGCTCAGACGTGGTGGTCCGGTACGGCGGCGAGGAGATGGCCCTGCTGCTTCACGAGACCGGGCCGGAGGCCGCCTTTGCCCGGGCGGAAAAGATCCGCCGCCGCGTCGATGCGCTTCGGGTGGAACACGCTCCCGGTGAATATCTTCAGGTAACCATCAGCCTGGGCGTGGCCGGGTTCCCCATTCATGCCAAAAACAAAAAACCGCTTGTTAAAAAAGCCGATGATGCCTTATATTCTTCAAAAGCCGGCGGGCGCAACAAAGTGACCCTTGCCGTCTGATCCGCCGGTCACCTGCCCGAATGTTCACCAAAAAAGGAGGCGTTTTCATGATCGATCTTTTAAAAAAAGCCATGTTCGCAGGCATCGGCCTGGCCCTGAAAACCAAGGAAGAGGTGGAGGATCTCGCCTCCGACCTTGTGCAGCGGGCCGAGCTGTCGGAAAATGAGGGGAAAAAATTCGTCAACGATTTTATGAAGCGATACGATGAATCCAAAGAGAAATTGGAGGAAAAAGTGGAGCGCACCGTCCGGGACCTGCTGGCCAAGGCCAATTTCGTGACCCGGGAGGAGATGGCCGAGGTCAAGGACGAGATCAAGCACATGCGCAAAACCCTTGCCATTGAAGATTCTTCCGCCGCCGATGACGACCGGTAACAGTTGATGCTCAGCATACGCAAAATCGGCATCATCGGCAGGACCTACCGCCACCTGAACCGGTATCGTCAGATACTGACCATCTTTTTCAAGTACGGGTTCGGCGAGTTTGTCGAGCTGTTGAAAATCGAGCAGTACCTTGAAATCGGCATGCAGTTGATTTCAAGGCAGCACCGGGAGCAGACCGAGCGGCTCTCCCGGGCCGAACGGGTCCGCATGGCCTTTGAGGAGCTGGGCTCCACCTTCATCAAGCTGGGCCAGGTCATGTCCACCCAGCCGGGCCTGATTCCCATCGACCTGGTAAACGAACTGACCAAGCTTCAGGACAGTGTTCCGTCCTCCCCTTTTGACCCCATTTCCGGGGTGTTGCGTGAGGACCTGGGCCGGCCCGTGAATGTGGTGTTCGCCTCCATTGATAAAACCCCCATTGCTTCCGCCTCCATTGCCCAGGTCTATTCCGCGGTGCTGCTGACCGGGGAACGGGTGGCGGTCAAGGTGCGGCGGCCGGGCATCAAGAAGACGGTGGAGGCCGACCTGGAGATCATGATGTACCTGGCCGGCCTGATGGAGCGCAACATTGAGGAGTTTGCCCCGCACCGGCCGGTCCAGATCGTGGAGGAGTTTGCCCGGGCACTGGAACGGGAGCTGGATTTCACCATCGAGGCCACCAACATCGAGCGGTTCAAGCGGCAGTTTTACGGCGATGAGACCATTCATGTGCCCCGGGTGTTCCGGGAGTACACCACCGGCCGGGTCCTGGTGATGGAGCATATCGACGGCATCAAGATATCCGACGTGGCCCGGCTGGAGGCCGAAGGCTACGACAAGAAGCTTCTCACGAAACGGGGAACGGACGTCACTTTAAAACAGGTCTTCAACCACGGCTTCTTTCATGCCGACCCCCATCCGGGCAATATTTTCGTTCTTCCCGGCAACGTGATCTGTCCCCTGGATTTCGGTCTGGTGGGCAACGTGGCCCTGAAGCACCGGGAGATGTTTGTCGACCTGCTCGACGCCCTGGTCCACCAGAATGTTTCCGACACCACGGATGTGCTGCTCAAGCTGGCCATCTGGGACGACGAGCCCGACCGGCTGGCCCTGGAAAGGGACGTGACCGAGTTCATCGGACAGCACCTGTACAAGCCGTTAAAGGAGATGGACCTGGGCAGCCTGCTCCACCACCTGCTGGAGATGCTCACCCGTCACCGGCTGCGCATTCCGCCCAACGTGTTTTTGATGATCAAGGCCATTGCCACGGTGGAGGGTATCGCCCGCCGGCTGGACCCTGATTTTGACATCATCATCCATGCCACGCCTTTTCTGCGGCGGGTGAAGCTGGCCCGGTTTTCACCCTTTCGCATCGCCTCGGCCACAGCCAGAACCGCTGCCGACCTGGGCCGGTTTGCCCGCCAGTTCCCCGGAGAGCTGCTGGACATCACCCGGATGATAAAGGGAGAAAAGATCGCTTTTCAGATGGAGATCCGGGGGCTCAAGGCGCTTTTGTCCACCCTGGACCAGGTGAGCAACCGCCTCTCTTTTTCCATCATCATCGGTGCCCTGCTCATCGGTTCGGCCATGATCATCGCCACCAGGATTCCCCCTCTGGTGTTCGGCATGTCATTGCTGGGCATCATCGGGTTTGCCGGCGCCGCCATCATGGGCGTGTGGCTGCTGATCGCGATCCTGAGAAAGGGCCGGCTATGAGGGCAATGGGCTTGACACGCCCGGGAATATTGCATAAAGTCTTATGGAACAAGCGAGTTACAGGGCAGGGCCACCGGCCGGCTTTTTACATTTTCATACAAGGAGTCAACCATGCTTCCTGAGAGAATAAAACGGGCGAGTGTTCGCACCAAGCTGCTGCTGCTGGTGATTCCGGTCACCGTGATCATGCTGGGGCTCATGTTTTCCATGAGCAGCTCCGCCGGCGCCTTCTGGGCACTGGGCGGCATCATGATCATTTTAAACAGCGTGATCATATGGTTCGTGACAGGCAGCGTGCTGGGGCCGGTTTACGAGATCATCGAAATCTGCAGGAACATGTCGGTGGACATTTTTGAAGCCAGAAACGACCTCACCGCCCGTGTCCGGGAATTCAACCGCAGCCTGAAGGACTACCCCCACGATGAAAAGGGCCAGATGGCCAAGTGGTTCAACAAGTTCATGAAAAAGATTCAGATCATCATGACCGTGGTCAGGGACAAATCGGTGGTGGTGAACGATTCGGCCGGCGGCCTGCTGGCCCTGACCGAATCCATGCAGAAGACCGTCGAAAGGAACCGCAGCCGCACCAATGCCGTGGCCGGCGCCGCCGAGGAGATGAACGCCAACATGGAATCCGTGGCCCTGGCCATGGAGCAGGCCTCGTCCAACATCAAGATGGTGGCCACCTCCACCGAGGAGATGACCGCCACCATTGCCGAGGTGGCCCGCAACTCCGAGAACGCCAGCGTCATGACCGAGGGGGCCGTGGCCCAGGCACAGAAGGCGTCGGACCAGGTGGAAGAGCTGGGCCGGGCGGCCCGGGAGATCGGCGAGGTGCTGGAGACCATCGCCGAGATTTCCGACCAGACCAACCTGCTGGCCCTGAATGCCACCATCGAGGCGGCCCGGGCCGGTGAATACGGCAAGGGGTTTGCCGTGGTGGCCAATGAGATCAAGGATCTGGCCTCGGCCACCTCCGAGGCCACCATGGAGATCAAAAGCAAGATCGAGGGTATTCAGAACTCCACGGCCGGCACCATCAAAGAGATCAGCCAGATCACCAAGATCATCAACGACGTCAACGAGGTGGTGGCCACCATTGCCACGGCCGTGGAGCAGCAGACCACCACCACCCGGGAGATCGCCAACAACGTGGCCCGGGCCTCCACCGGCATCGGCGAGGTCAATGAGAACGTGGCCCAGTCCTCCATGGTGGCCGCCGAGATCACCAAGGACATTCTGGCCATCGACCAGTCGGCCAGCGAGATCGCGGACAAGACCCAGGAGGTCAGCACCGGCACGGTCCGCATGCGGGAAGTGACCACCGAGACCGTGAACTTGACTTCCCGCTTCATCATCGACCAGCAGGCCGAAGAAGAGATGGTGTAGGTCCAAAGCGTTATTCTCCGGGCGTTTCCACCCTGGCCTGGCCTTGTTTTTTTGCCCAGACAACCCGTGCCATACGCGGGGCAGGCGGAGACCGCCGCGCACCTCTTTCTCGCCATGCGTTTTTCCCCGCCTTGACGGGCCCCGCGGTTTTGTATTACCTTAGCATCATGTTATGAGTTTCCCGGATATCGCATATACGGGTGCCGGGCCGTTGCCGGCACCGGTCCGCTTCTTTTTTTCAACCCATGCAGTGCGGGCACTTTTCGTGGATGCATCCAGGGCCGGCCGGCCCGGTTCTCTTTCCGCGTGCCGGCGTCCGGTACCAGAAGACAAGGGAGTGACCCATGGTGGTGGCCATCGGCGAGGTGCTGTTTGACATCTTTCCCGCGGACAAGCGGATCGGCGGGGCCCCGTTTAATTTTGCCGTTCACCTGGCAAACATGGGGTTTCCCGTTCACTTTGTCACCCGGGTGGGAAAGGATGCCAACGGCAGGGCGATTCTGGACCTGATGAAATGGTTCGGGCTGTCCCGCGAAAACGTTCAGATTGATCCCGAGTGTGCCACCGGCCGGGTCATAGTCCATCCCGAGGCGGACGGGGGACACCGGTTTGATATTGTTGCGCCGGCAGCCTACGACTATCTGGCGTGCACCGATCAAGTCATGGACCTGATGCGCACTCCACCGGATATGGTTTATTTCGGTACCCTGGCCCAGCGGTCTGAGCAGAGCCGGCATGCCATGAAAGAGATGTTTCAGGCGGCCCCGCCGGAAACGCGGTTTTTCTGCGACATCAACCTTCGACCCGGCGGCTATGACCGGGCAATTGTCGATGGCGCCCTGCAACAGGCCGGCCTGCTGAAACTCAACGACGCGGAGCTGGCCGTTATCGGAGAGATGTTTGATATTCAGGGGGATACGGAAACCATGGTTCGTCGCCTGATGGAAGCCCGCGGGCTGGTGCTGGTGGCCCTTACCCTGGGCAGCCGGGGCGGCCGGTTGTTTACCCTCGATGATCAGGCCCGCGTCGACCTGCCGTCCCGGTCCGCCGGCCCGCCGGTGGTGGACACCGTGGGCGCGGGCGATGCCTTTACCGCGGTCACGGCCGCCGGATTTTTACAGAACCGGCATCTTTCAGATATTCTGGAGGCGGCCACGGAGTTTGCCGGCCGCATCTGCGGCATTCAGGGCGCGGTGCCCGATTCACCCGACTTTTACCGGCAGGGCCGCCTGCCCGAATTTTTTTACAAACATACCGGAGATAGCCGATGACAAAACGGGGCCTTTATATTCAGATGTTCAGCATTCACGGCCTGGTGCGGCACCGCAGCATGGAGCTGGGCCGGGATGCCGACACCGGGGGCCAGGTGCTGTACGTGGTGGAGCTGGCCCGCCACCTGAGCCGGCACAAGGACGTGGAGCGGGTGGACCTGCTGACCCGGCGCATTACGGACAAGGCGGTTTCCAGTGACTATGCCGAACCGGAGGTCCAGGTCAACGACAAGTTTCGCATCGTGCGCATACCCTGCGGCGGCGGCAAGTATCTGCGCAAGGAGCTGCTGTGGCCCCATCTGGATGAGTACGTGGACAAGACCATTCAGTTTATCCGCACCCAGGACCGGGTGCCGGACATTGTTCACGGTCATTATGCCGATGCCGGGTATGTGGCGTCCCAGCTGGCCCAATTGTTTGACATCGGGTTTGTGTTCACCGGCCACTCCCTGGGTCGCCAGAAAAAGGAGCGGCTGCTCAAGGACGGCATGCGCGAGTCCGACATCATAAAAAAATACCGCATCGACCACCGCATTCGCGTGGAGGAGGATGTGCTCAAGAGCTGCGACCTGGTGGTGGCCAGCACGCACCAGGAGGTGGAAAGGCAGTACGGCGCCTACACGGACCATCACCTGCCGGAACGGTTCTCCGTGATTCCGCCGGGTATCGACGTGGACCGTTTCTATCCCTATTACCACGATATCGCCGGGGACAACGAGCGCACCGAGGCGGCCCTGTTTGCCCGGGCCTCGGTGATCGAGGAGATGAACCGGTTTTTCATGCAGCCGGACAAGCCCCTGGTGCTGGCCCTGTCCCGGCCGGACAAGCGCAAGAACATATCCGGCCTGATTCAGGCCTTTGGCTCGGACCGGGAGCTTTCCTCCATGGCCAACCTGGCGGTGTTTGCCGGTATTCGAAAAGACATCACCCGAATGGGCGACAACGAGAAGGACGTGCTGACCATGATGCTGCTCTCCATGGACAAGTATGACCTGTACGGCAAGATGGCCATTCCCAAGCAGCACGATTTTGAACACGAGGTGCCTGAGCTGTATCGCATTGCCGCCGAACGCAAGGGGGTGTTTGTCAACGTGGCCCTGACCGAACCCTTTGGCCTCACCCTGATCGAGGCCGCGGCCACCGGTCTGCCCCTTGTGGCTACAAAGGACGGCGGACCCCGGGATATCGTCGCCAACTGCGACTGCGGCCTGCTGGTGGACCCGCTGAACCCGGAGGAGATCAGCGGCGCCATCAAGACGCTTCTCACCCGGCCGGACACCTGGAAGCGCTACTCGCGCAACGGGGTGATAAACGCGAGAAAACATTATACCTGGGAAAGCCACGTGGACCGGTATGTAACAGCCCTGCGCCGAACCCTGAAAGAGACGGGAAAACAGGGCATGGACGTGGCCCGGCCCTCCAACGCCATTGGCCGGCGCCTGCTGCGGCTGGACCGTTTTCTGATCACCGATATCGACAACACCCTGGCCGGCGCGGACAACAGCCGGCTGGAGGAATTGATTCGCCTTATCAAGGAGAACCGGAACCGCATGGGGTTTGGCGTGGCCACGGGCCGCACCGTTTCATCGGCCGTGGCCGTGCTCGAAGAGCTGGGCGTGGCGCCCCCGGATATTATCATCGCTTCCGTGGGGGCCGAGCTCTATTACGGCCGGGAACTTCACTTTTCCAACGGCTGGGCCACCCATATCGCCAAGGGCTGGAACCGGGAGAAGATCGTGGACCTGCTGGCCGGCCTGCCGTTTCTGGAGTATCAGCGGGAAGAGACCCAGCGGGCGTTTAAAATCAGTTACAACATGGCGCCGGCAAAGGACCGCATTCCCCTGATCCACGAGATCCTTTCACGGGAAAAGTGCCGGTATACCCTGATCTACTCCCATGAAAAATACCTGGATATCCTTCCCTTCCGGGCATCAAAAGGCAAGGCGATCCGCTACCTGGCCTACAAGTGGCAGGTGCCCCTTTCCCATTTCCTGGTGTGCGGGGATTCGGGCAATGACGAGGAGATGCTTCGGGGCGACATTCATGGTGTGGTGGTGGGGAATTACAGCCCGGAGCTTAAGCCGCTTCGGGGCCGCCGCAACGTCTATTTTGCCAAGGCCCCCTGCGCCGGCGGCATTATCGAGGGGCTGGAACATTACCGCTTTCTGGAAAAAGAGAGCGGCGAAAAAAGGAAAAAGACATGACCCTGAGAAACCGGATTCAGGTTATCAGTTACCCGGACAGCCTGGGAAAAAACCTTCAGGAGCTGCACTATGTGCTGCGTCGTTATTTTGCCGAGGCCGCCGGCGGGGTGCATATTCTTCCCTTTTATCCGTCCTCCGCGGACCGGGGCTTTGCCCCTGTTACCTATTACCGGGTGGACCCCGCCTTTGGCACCTGGCGCGACATCGAGCTGATTCAGGAGGATTTTGACATCACCATTGACTTCATGGTCAACCACATCTCCCGCCAGTCCAAGTACGTGGCCGACTTCATTGAAAAAGGCGATAAATCCGAATATGCCGACATGTTCTTGAGTTTCAACAAGCTGGCGCCCGGCGGAGAAATTCGCAAGGAAGACCTGGACAGGGTCTATACGAGAAAACCATCGCCTCCCTATCAGGTGATTGAACGGCCCGACGGTTCCCGGGAGACCATCTGGTCCACGTTTGACTACGAGCAGATCGACGTGGATGTCCAGTCCCCGGTCACACGGGAGCTGTTCCGGGATTTTCTTATTTTTCTTTCCCGTCGAAAGCCGGAATTCATTCGCATGGACGCCTTTGCCTACACCACCATTCGCCTGGGCACCAACTGCTTCTTTGTCGAGCCGGAGGTGTGGGAGCTTCTGGAAATGCTGGAGGGGTTTGTCTCCCCCTTCGGCGTGCAGCTGCTGCCCGAGGTCCACGAGCACTACACCTACCAGTTGAAGCTGGCTGAAAAAGGCTACTGGGTCTATGATTTTGCTCTGCCCATGCTGGTGCTGCACACCCTTTATCATCACACCAACACGCGGCTGCTGCACTGGCTTCGCATCTGTCCCCGCCGGCAGTTCACCACCCTGGACACCCACGACGGCCTGGGCGTGGTGGACGTGGCCGACCTCATGAGCCCGGAGGAGATCGAGCGCACCGTGGACGGTCTGTATGAGAAGGGGTCCAACGTCAAGCGCATCTATTCCACCGCCGATTATCAGAACCTGGATATCTACCAGGTCAACTGCACCTACTATTCGGCGCTTGAGCGCAACGACGACTCCTACCTGGCGGCCCGGACCCTTCAGTTCTACGCGCCGGGCATTCCCCATGTCTATTACGTGGGACTGCTGGCCGGAGAAAACGATGTGGACCTGGTGGAGGCCAGCCGGAATGGCCGGGACATCAACCGGCACAATTACACCCTGGACGAGATCGCCGTGGCCGTGGAACGGAAGGTGGTGCAGCGGCTGATCCGGCTGATGCGGTTTCGCAGCAGCTATCCCGCCTTTGACGGCGATCTGGTCATTGAGGAGACACCGGAAAACCGGGTGGCCCTCACGTGGAACATGCCTCCCTACACCACCACGGCCCGGGTGGACCTGGACGGCTACCGCACCGAGATCACCTTCTGGGACGCCGATATCCGGTCGGAAAAGTCCTTCGTGGTGTGATCCTGGCCAGGACGTCCACGGCTCCTCATTTAACCCGGCCGGCTGCCGGCACCGGAAGATGTATTGACCGGTGTGCCCCAAGTATATTAAGAATACCGGATAAACGATTTTTCATAAGGAACCGGAATCATGAACCGTGGTGTTACGATTTTTATTGT
>JAXHVI010000018.1:0-16699 GCA_034189195.1 Thermodesulfobacteriota bacterium
CCTTATGTGGTGTTACTTTTTGGATCTACGCGGGCAGACCCGATAGAAAATCTTTACTTTTAATCCATAAACCGGGTATAGTGTCAACAAAAAAAACTCCGGCATCATAACTGCTTTGTCCGGACAGCTGTTCCGCGTGAGGCTCCCGTAAGGGGTAAGCCTTTACCGGCCTTGCTTTTTATTTCGAAACGATGATAAGAGAAAAGAATGTTTTACCTCCGGCGGATGAAAGGATTATTGCATGGGACGGGAGAGAGCCAGAATCGGACAACGGGTCAAGTGGCTGGCGCTGTGGCTGGTTTCAATGCTTCTTTTTTTCTCCGGCCCGGCCTGTGGTGAGATGGAGCCCGGAGGCATAAACCTTGAAGCCACGGCCTTTTATCTTGACAGCCCCGAGTCCCCGGCCCGTGATATCGCCCCCCCGGCCGGCCGGCCTTCAGAACCAGACGGGGAAAAAACCGATGAACCGGCGGAGAATTCAGGGGGGCCACCTTCTGCTGATGGGCCGGATAGGCCGAAAGACGCCGGTGATGTGAGCGGCGCGGGCGAATCCGATGACCTCGGCGATTTTGACGATTTTGACGAGTTTGATGCACCGGAGCCGCCACCGGTGTTTGATCCGCTGTCCGGTTATAACCGGATGATGACCCAGGTAAACGACCGGCTTTATTACTGGGTGTTAAAACCAGTGGCCCGGGGGTATAAGGTGGTGGTGCCCAGGCCGGTGCGGCGCGGCATCGGCAATGCGTTTGAAAATCTGGGGTTTCCGGCGCGGTTTGTCAACAATGCCCTGCAGGGCAAGGTGCACAGTACCGGGGTGGAGACGGCGCGGTTTCTGATCAACACCACTCTGGGCATCGGCGGCCTGTGGGACCCGGCGCAGCAGTGGATGGAGATCGGGCCGTGCGATGAGGATTTCGGCCAGACCCTGGGCCGTTACGGTCTGGGAGGCGGTTTTCACGTGGTGCTGCCGGTGTTCGGCCCCTCCAACGTGCGGGATACGGTGGGCCGGGTGGCCGATGGGTTTTTAAATCCCGTGGCCTACCTGGAGGATTCGGACACGGCCCTGGCGCTTTCCATAGGGAGGACCGTCAATGGAACGTCGCTGCGTATCGGTCAGTATGAGGCCATGACCAGAGATGCCATTGACCTGTATGTCCTGATGCGGGACGGTTATGAACAGTATCGTATAAAAGAGATAGAGGAATAAACCATGAGACGATTTTTTCCGGTAATTTTTTTCGGCCTGGCTGCAGTCCTCGCCCCGCTGGCCATGGGGCCGGCTGCGGCCCAGGACGGGGGGGGGCAGACCCGCGAGGTGGAGGTGCTTCTGAAGGAACGGCTGGACGCCGTGCTGGCCGTTCTGAAAAAAACCGACCTGTCCCAGGCGGAAAAACAGGACCGGATCATGGCCATCATCGAACCGGTCATCGATTTTCCCCTGATGGCCAAACTTACCCTGGGCCGGCAGCACTGGTCAAAACTCTCCGTTGATCAGCAGGCCGAGTTTGTCGATCTTTTTGTACAGCGGCTCAAGCGATCCTACCTGGACAAGACCGCTCTCTACTCCGGCCAGCAGGTGACCTATGAAAAGGCCGTGCTGGAAGGCAACAAGGTCTATGCGGCCATGAACATCATAACGGAAAAAAAGACCATAGTGGTGCTGTACAAGTTCTATCCCTCCCATGGCGCCTGGAAGGTGTATGACGTGGAGGTGGAGGGGGTCAGCTTCATCAAGAGTTACATGGCTCAGTTCAACGCCATTTTAAAAAACGGAACAATGGAAGACCTGTTTACCGAACTCAAAAAACCGGTTACGGAATAATGCCCCGACTGATGCCGCTGATCGATCGATTCTACGCCTTTCTGCTGCGCCACCCCTGGCGGATGCTGGTCTGCTTTGTGCTGTGCATCGCGGTGCTGGCCTGTTTTTCCAGAAATTTTCAGATCGACGCCTCCGCCGATACTCTGGTCAACGAACACGACAAAGACATTCAATACGCCCGGGAGATAAGCGGCCGTTACGGTATAGGGGATTTTCTGGTTATCGCCTACACCCCGAAGGCCGACCTGTTGTCTCCTGGTGTGCTGGCCGATATCGCTGCCCTGCGGGATCAACTGGCGGCCCTGGCGCCGGTGGCGTCGGTGGTCACACTGCTGGATGTGCCGCTGCTGGAAAGCCCGCCGGTGGCCATCAAGGATCTGGCCGGCAGCCTGCCCACACTTGCGTCGCCGGGTGTGGACCTGGATCTGGCCAGAAAGGAGCTCTCCACCAGCCCCTTGTATCAACGGATGCTGGTGAGCCCGGATTTAAGGACCACCGGCATTCAGATCAATTTAGAAGTTGATCAGGATTATATCGACCTGGTCATGGAACGGGACCGGCTGGGCAATAAAAAGCGGGAGACTGGCCTTTTGCCGGAAGAGGACGATACCCTGCGCCATCTGGAAAAAACAGTTCTGGAGGCCAGAAAGGCGTATACCCGGGACAACCGGGAGCTGATAGCCCAAATTCGGTCCATCATGGCGGCCCACGAGGCGGATGCCGACCTGTTTCTGGGCGGCGTGAGCATGATCGCCAGCGACCTGATTCAGTTCATCAAAAACGATTTAAAAATTTTCGGCACCGGCGTCTTCTGCATGCTGGTGGGGGTTCTGGGCCTGGTGTTTCGCCGGGTCCGCTGGGTGGTGCTGCCCATGCTCTGTTGCGTGTTTGCCGTGGTGGCCATGATGGGGCTGCTGGGCCTTTTTGGCTGGAAGGTCACGGTGATCTCCTCCAATTTTATCTCTCTGCAGCTGATCATCACCATGGCCGTGGCCATTCACCTGATCGTCCGGTACCGGGAACTGCTCACCGATCAGCCCGATGCCGACCAGAAAGATCTGGTCATGGAAACGGTGCGGTCCAAGCTGAAACCCTGTATCTACGCCACGCTCACCACCATGGCCGGATTCGCCTCCCTGGTGCTGTGCGACATCAAGCCGGTGATCGCCTTCGGCTGGATGATGGTGGGCGGACTGGTGGTCTCCCTGCTGGTCACCTTTCTGTTTTTCCCGGTGGCTCTCTCCCTGTTGCCCAAAACACCGCCGCCCCCGGTTTCCGCGGGGGGAAGCCTGCTTACCGCCGGCACGGCCCGGTTCACCCGTTTTCACGGCACCCTGATACTCCTGATCAGCCTGGGGGCACTGGTACTCAGCGTGGCCGGTATCTCCATGCTGACCGTGGAGAACGCTTTTATTAATTACTTCAAGCCTTCAACCGAGATTTACCAGGGCATGAAGGTGATCGACCAGCAGCTGGGCGGCACCACGCCCCTGGATGTGATCATTGATTTTCCGGCGGACGAAAATGCCGCCCCTGCCGGAGCAGATGCCACCGCGGATACGGCCGCTGATACGTTTGACATGTTTGAAGAGTTTGAAGCCGGTACCCAGGAGGCCCAGTACTGGTTTACTCCCCACCGCATGCAACGGATCACGGAGGTTCACGACTACCTGGAAAGCCTGCCGGTTACCGGCAAGGTACTCTCCCTGGGCACCATGCTCAAGGTGGCCCAGCGGCTGAACAATGACCGGCCCCTGGACAGTTTTGAACTGCCCCTGATTTACAACGAAATGCCCGACCAGTACAGGGTGCAGCTGATTAATCCCTTTGTATCGGTGGAGCATAACCAGGCCCGGTTGATGGCTCGCATCATTGATACGGCCCCCTCCCTGCGCAGAAATCAGCTGCTGGAAAAGATCGATCATGACCTGACTGAAAAGCTGGGATTTGCGCCGGGTCAGACCCGGCTTACCGGCATGCTGGTGCTCTACAACAACATGCTCCAGAGCCTGTTTGACTCCCAGATACTGACTCTGGGGCTGGTGCTGATCGCCCTGATGGGCATGTTCCTGGTGCTGTTCCGTTCCTTCCAGGTGTCGGTGATCGCCATTCTTCCCAATCTGCTCTCCATTGCCGTGGTGCTGGGGGTGATGGGGTGGCTGGGGTTCCCGCTGGATATGATGACCATCACCATTGCCTCCATCAGCGTGGGCATTGCCGTGGATGACACCATTCATTACATTCACCGGTTCCGGGAGGAGTTTGCGGCAACCGGCAGTTACTATACCGCCATGGAGCGGTCCCACGACACCATCGGCTATGCCATGTACTATACCTCCATCACCATCATCATCGGGTTTTCCATTCTGGCCCTGTCCAATTTCATCCCCACGATTCTCTTTGGCCTGCTCACCGGTCTGGCCATGCTGATTGCCCTGATGGCGGCCCTGACTCTGCTGCCGCAACTGATCATAAAGCTTCGGCCCTTCGGACCGGAAACCGCTTAACCCGAATATTTATGGATTTTCTCCAATTCGGCGGGTTCGCAGGGCTCAAGGATTCAAGGGCCCAAGGGGTTGTTTTTGAAAGATTTATACCTGTTTCTGGATGAGGCCCGGAACAAACCAAAAGCATGGTTGGAAGATGGCGGTTGGCGGCGGAATTTTGCTGTTGCGTAAAACGAGCAAAAATTTTTTTGCACGATATGAACAATAAAAAAAAGGAAGTTATTGGACGTGGCCGCCGCCCGGATGCTTAATGGGCGCGGCTTGAAGGTGACCGAAATGTGAATCGGCAAATGAGAATGTCTACCGTCGATTGATTTTTATTCGGCCGAAAGGCTGTTTGCGGGAAGTTACGTGCAAAATTCAGGTACAAAATCGTTGACCGCCGCACAGGCGGCTTAGAAAATTTCAGTTGTCGACAAATTGTCGACGGTTCGTTTTTCGCCTTATCGACGGAGAGCAAATTTTACCCCAGTTCGAGGATGGAGACAGAAAGGGAACCTGGCGGTTGGGTGCGCCCTGCTGCATGATACTAAGGCAGGCGTTCCGATAACGGGAGCCGTGCTATTTAAGGATTTTTTTGGGAAACGAAATGACCTGGCCGGGCTGGCCGGTGGATTTGCGTTTTGAGGGGGATTTGCCTGAAGGGGTGGGGGGGGCGGTAGTTGCGGGAAGGGGGTCTTCCGGGCACACCACCCTTTCCATGCGCACCCTTTTTCCCTCCATGGTGAACTCGCCGCCGTTGATGTATTTCTCTTTTAAAATCCAGGTCACCACCTGAAGGGGCACGGCCAGGATCAGCAGTTTGACCTGGTACCACTCTTTTTTATGGTCGGCCACGATGGTTTCCACCCGGGCAAAGACCATGGGCACATCCTCAAAATGGATCAGGACCAGGTCGTTTTCAAGGGTAGGCTGTTGTTTATTCGTCATGGTTCTCCTTTTTGTCCGCCGGGGGCTGGACTTTTTCGATCGGCCCTGCCGCCTGCCGGTCTTTGGTTTCATCCGGGTCGAACAGGCAGAAGAGCCGGTCCTGCGCGGACCGGTAGCCCAGGTCGATCATTTCGGCGGCCCGGTCAAATTCCAGCAGGCCGCAGGCGTTTTTCGGAATTTCCACCACGCAGGTGGGCGGGTAGGCGGCCAGCTTGAGCCGGGCAATGGTGCCCTGCATGGCGTCAAAGGCCATGGAGGCAACGTCGAACATGCCCCAGTCTTCTTCGTCGTCCGGCTCGTCGGGTGCTTCGCTTTTGCGGAATTTTTTAATCAACCGGCTGATGGTTTCCGCGAAAGGGAAGGCCGGCTCGGATTCGGGCACCGGTTTGGCCGGCGCTGTCTCCTTTTTTGACGACCCGTCCAGGTTGACGGCAATGGTCATGTCTGTGCCGTCGCCAAAGGTGGGGGCAATGGGCACGGGGTTAAGCACGCCGCCGTCGATCAGCGGCACCCCCTTGAACCGGAAGGGTGTAAAAAACAGGGGCAGGGAGATGGATGCCCGAATGGCGTCAAACAGGGGGCCGGACTGGATCCACACCTCTTTTTCGTTTTTCAGGTCAACGGCCACGGCCGTGTAGGCAATGGGCAGCTCCTCGATGGTGACTGCCCCCACCAGGTCGATCATGGTGTGAATGACGCGGTCTCCCTTGACCAGGCCGCCGCCGCCCCAAGACAGGTCGATAAGGGTCAGGATGTCTCTTCGCGTGACGCCGCGCACCCAGGTTTCATATTCGTCCAGCTTGCCGGCAGCAAAGATGCCGCCCACCAGGGCGCCCATGGAGCAGCCGGTAACCGAGCGGATGTCGTAGCCGTGTTCTTCCAGCCAGTGAATCACGCCGATGTGGGCCAGGCCCCGGGCCCCGCCGCTGCCCAGCACCAAAGAGACTGTTTTTTTCCGGTTTTCCGCCATGATGCGCACGACACTTTTTTGATAAAAGATGAAATATGAATTCGTAATTTCTACAACAGATTGACGCTTTTTTCAACCACCTGTTGCGCGACACAAAAGGCTTGACTTTACCGGGCGCTTCTTCGAATATCGGGAACATGTTATCAGAAACAGAGAAAAAAGTGATTGCCGCCATTCAGGGCGATATTCCCGTCACCGAGCGGCCCTACCTGGAAATTGCCGAAAAACTCGGCATGACCGAGGATGCCCTGATCGCCGTTCTTGCCGACCTGCGGGACCGGGGCATTATCCGCCGGTTCGGGGCCACCCTGCGCCACCAGAAATCGGGCATCACGGCCAACGCCATGGTGGCCTGGAAGGTGGAAGAGGACCGGATCGAGGACGTGGGCAGGGTGTTTGCCGCCTTTGACGCGGTGAGCCACTGCTACCGCCGGGACCCGGTGCCGGACTGGCCGTATAACATGTACACCATGGTGCATGCCGTTTCCGAGGAGAACTGCCTTGAGACCACCCGGCAGATGGCCGAGGCCGCGGGCGTGTCCGGCTACAGTGTGCTGTTCAGCCGCCGGGAGCTGAAAAAAACGTCGATGGAGTATTTTACCGACGAAGACGACTGATGGGGTGTGCGGGGTGCTTTGGCCGCATCTGCTGTGTTGCAGGCCGCTCGCGGTGGATTGACTACCGCTTCGCGTCCTGCGCCTTGCACCTGCAGCCAAATCAGCCCGTGCAATATGCGGGTTAGCGCATTCGTCATCGTCCAGCTTGACTGGGTAATGACGTGCGGAACAAAACCGTTTGTAGTGTGCCCGTAAGGGCATCGGTCCTGCCCGGCTGCAAAACGCCTGACGGCGTCACTACGAACAATTCCGAAACTGTCCATGCACTTTATCAAAATAGTTCTCACAACAGTGGTGTTGGTTTCCCTGGTGCTGGCCGCGGCCCTGGTGGCCACACGGATCTACCTGGGCAGCCGTTATCCGGCGCCTGCCGCCGGGGCGACGGCGGTGCCGGCGGCCCCGGCGGAGACACAGGCTAAACCGGGCATCACGATTCTGAACATTCCCCTTTTCATGGGTGTTGACGACCTGGGCCGTGCCCTGGAACAGCATGTGCCGGAAACCTACCAGGACGTGGATGACGATCCCACCGACCTGCTGGTGGCCGATGAAATCGTTTATGACCTGAAGCGGGGCCCCATCGACATTTCCATTGTGGAAAACGGATTTGATTTTTCCTTTGACGTCACCGGCGTGGTCCGGGCCAGGGGAAAGGTCAACCTGGTGGTGGCCCGGATTCCGGCCAGCGCCCATGCCGACGTGGCCGGCCGCATATCGGGCCGCATCGGGGTAAACCTTCTGCCGGACTGGCAGGTGAAACCCACGCTGGATTTCAGCGTACAGATGAATGAGGCGGCCATTCCCATTGAAAACTTCGGCAAGATCAGCCTGCGCACCTTTCTTGAAGAAAAACTCACCAAAAAGATTCAAAAGGAACGGTACAAACTGGTGGAAAAGGTGCTGGCCAAAGACCAGGTGCGAAAAGAGGTGACCAAAGCGTGGGCGCAGATGCACCGGGTGGAGCAGGTTCACGATTTTCCGCCGGTCTGGATTCGGGTGGCGCCGCAAAAGGTGGGGCTGATGCCGCCTGCGGCCCAGGGGGATGAAGGGCTGACACTGGGGTTGCGGGTGGTGCTGAAAACTGACATGGGCATCTCCAGCGCCCTGCCCCATGTGCCGGGAACCCCCCTGCCGGATGCATCCATACTGGAAACGGTCTCCAACCGGTTCCGCATTCGGGTGCCGTTTCAGATTCACACCGCTGCCGTCAACAGCTACCTGGCAAAAACAGTGACCGGCACGGGCCATGACCTGGTAAAAGGCCTGCGCGTAACGGTGGACCGGGCCCAGGTGCTTTCAGCCGAAGATGACCGGCTGACCGCCATCGCGTTTGCCACGTTTACCCACGACCGGCTGGGCATAAAAACCCAGGCCCGGGTCTACCTGACCGGCCGGGTGGTGTATGACGTAAAGGCCGGCCGGGTGCAACTGGACGATGTGACCTATGACACGGCCTTTTCCCGGTGGTGGGCCGGCCTGGCCCACTGGGTGGCGGCCCCCTGCGTGGCCCACCAGGCCCGGACGCGCCTGGTTTTTGGCCTGAACAGGGAAATTGCAAAGGCGGACAGGGCCATTGACCGGCTGGTTACCCGGCTGGCCGTGCCGCCGGGGATAAAAGCCGACCTGTCCGTAAAATCACCGAAACTCAGCCACCTGGGAATCAACCGCGACGGCATTTACGGTCACCTGGAGTTAAACGGCACCCTTGAAGCGGCTCTGGACTTTCCCGAACCGGCCCCGGCGCCATGACACCCCGTCTTCCCGCCATACTGTGTATCAACCCCTGGATTCACGACTTTGCCGCCTATGACGTCTGGTCCAAACCCCTGGGCCTGCTGTCACTGGCCGGTGTTCTGCGGGCCGGTGGGTGCCGGGTGTTTTACGTGGACTGCACGGACCGGTTTCATCCACGGGCGCAAACGGCCGACCCTTTTTCCCGGTGTGGCCGGGGCCCCTACATGAAAACCCCCATTGCCAAACCTGCCGGGCTTGAAGACGTTCGCCGCACCTTCTGCCGGTATGGCATCGCGCCGGAGTGGTTTGCCCAAGACCTGCGCAACCTGCCGGCCCGGCCCGACCTGGTGCTGGTGACCTCGGTCATGACCTACTGGTATCCCGGTGTTTCGGAAACCATACAGGCGATCCGGCAGGTGTTTGCCGATGTGCCGGTGGTGCTGGGCGGGGTGTATGCCACCCTGTACCCGGACCATGCCCGGGCAAACAGCGGAGCCGATGCCGTGATGCCGGGGGCGTCGGAAAAAGACCTGCCCGAAATCGTGGCGGCGCACACCGGCATGACACTGGCTCCGGACGTTGACCCGGCTCTATTCAACGACCTGCCGTTTCCGGCCCTAGACCTTCAACGGAAGATCAACTACGCGCCCCTGCTGACCACCCGGGGCTGCCCCTTTTCCTGCCCTTACTGCGCCAACCGGTTTCTGCACCCCGGCCCCATGGAGCGCCGCGCGCCCGAATCCGTGGTGAAAGAGATCGGTTTTCGGCACACAGCCCACGGGATAAAGGATTTCGCGTTTTACGACGACGCCCTGCTGATCGACCCGGAGCGCCACTTTGTGCCCATGGCCGAACAGGTGATTGCCAAAGGATGGAAACTGCGGTTTCACACGCCCAACGCCCTGCACGTGCGGGAGATTACGCCTGCCGTGGCCGGCCTGATGCGGCAAATGGGGTTTGAAACCGTGCGGCTGGGGCTGGAGACCACATCGTTTGACAACCGGCAAAACTTTGACGCCAAGGTAACAGCGCAGGAATTTGAACAGGCCGCGGCCTGCCTGAAACAGGCCGGGTTTGACCGCCGGCACCTCGGGGCCTACCTGCTGGCCGGCCTGCCGGGCCAATCCATGGAGAATATCAAGGACTCCATTTCCGTGGTTGCGCAAAGCGGGATCACGCCGATTCCCACCTGCTACACCCCCCTGCCCCACACGGCCCTGTGGCCCGCGGCCGTGGAAAGCTCCCGGTACGATCTTGAATCCGATCCCATATTCACCAATAACGCCATTCTGCCCTGCACAAAAGAGCCCTTCTCCTGGGATACCATCTCCCGGATCAAGCGGTGGGTGGCCCAAAGCATCCGCTGACCGGCTGGCGCATCATTCTTCGCTCTGGACGAAAAGGTTTGGAAGGTGGGTGACGGGCACAACTGAAACACCTGTCCGTTGCTGTTTTTTATCGCCGGCGTAGACCAGACCGCTGCCTTTCGGCATGTCTTTCGGAAAAACCGTGGCGATATGCTTCAGACCTTTGAAATACTCCCGGGTGATCGTCATTCCGGCCTTGATTTCAACGGGAAATATTTTGTTGCCGTTCACAAACAAAAGGTCGACTTCATTGCCCCCGCTGTCTCTGTAAAAAAAGAGGTTGCTGCGTTTGCCCTGATTGAACCGGTATTTCAATGCCTCAACAATCACCATATTTTCAAAAAGATTGCCTCTTAACGGATCGCGTGATACCTGAAGCGCGTTTTCAATTCCCAACAGAAAGGCGGCCAGGCCCACATCATAAAAATAGAGTTTAGGCGATTTGACCAGCCGTTTGGATATGTTCCGGTGGTAGGGCTGAAGCAGAAAAAGAACATAGCTGGCCTCAAGAATCGAAATCCAGTTGCCGGCGGTAGTGTGGGAGACCCCTGTATCGTTGGCCAGACTGCTGATGTTCAGCAACTGTCCGGTGCGTCCGGCGCATAACCTGACAAAACGATTAAACAGGTTTAAATCCTTGATTGCGACAAGCTGTCTCAAGTCCCGTTCTATATAGGTTTCAAAGTAGTCGCCCAGGGCCTGAACCGGGTTGAGCCGTTTATCCCAGATGCGGGGATAAAACCCGTGATGGATCAGGCTGTCGATGTCCGGCAGGGTACCGGCGGCCTGCAGTTCCTGAATGGAAAAGGGCAGCAGCTTGACAAGCGCCGTGCGTCCGGCCAGCGACTGATTGATGGTGTCGCTGACTTCAAACTGCTGACTGCCGGTCAGAATAAAAAGGCCTTCCCGTTTGTCCTCGTCAACCAGGGGCTGTATATAAGAAACAAGGTCGGGTACCCGTTGAATTTCGTCCAGCACCGCGCCATCCGGGTATTGGGCCAAAAACCCCCGTGGATCATCCGTGGCAAACTGGCGGATGTCTGGTGATTCAAGATTGGCATAGGGCTTACGGGAGAAAACCTTCCGGCACAGCGTGGTTTTCCCGCTTTGCCGCGGACCGGTTATGGTGACAACCGGATATTGGCGGGGCAAAGTCCGTAAAACCTTTTCAATGGTGCGGTTGATAAGAGCCATGAAAAACCAATACATCAAAATTATGCAAATTGCAAGTTGAAGTTGCAAAATACATGAAACATTTTTCCCGAACCTGCCGTTGACTGATTCCCGGCCGGCGGGCGGCGGTGCTCCTTGTAAAACAGGGGCTTTTCAAGTATGCTTGTTATGATTTTGATCAGGAGATTATGGACATCACACTCACATCACCCGCGCTGCTGTTTCCGGCGATTTCGCTGCTGCTGGTGGCCTATACCAACCGGTTCAACACCATCGGCAGCCGCATTCGGAACCTTAACTCCCAGTACAGGGAACATCCGGACGACATCCTGATGGGGCAAATCAAAAGCTTAAGAAAACGGCTCTACCTGATCCGGAACATGCAGGCATTCGGCGTGGCCAGCCTGTTCTGCTGCGTGTTGTGTATGTTTATTCTTTTTACCGGCCAGTTGCTGGCCGGCAAGATCATCTTCAGCGCCTGCCTGGTTCTCATGCTGGTGTCCCTGGGCCTGTCGTTCCGGGAAATCCTGCTCTCTGTTCAGGCCCTGGACCTGGAGTTAAGCCGCATGCAGAAAGAGCGCAGTTGTGAACAGTAATGCCATTTTCTTTTTCTACTATTTTCGAAAACTGAAAAACGCGGGTATCATGATCAGCAGCAGCAAAGACGGCGATATCGCCGCCGGCGTGGCCCGGCGGTTCGGCTACGGCGTGGTGCGGGGCTCCTCTTTCCAGGGCGGCAGAACCGCGCTGTTGAACATGGTGAGCTACATGAGCACAAGACCGGTGCAGATGATCTGCGGTGCGCCGGTGGACGGACCCCGGGGACCGGGCCGATCGGCTCTCCGGATATGCCGGCACAGCCGATTTTGCCGCTGCCGCGGCGATTAAGGAATGAACCCGGCCGGGTCTGTGTAAAATCTTACAAACAAGGGAGTCTTCATGGATCATCAGCACTTTATGACCATTGCCCTCAAACAGGCCGGACAGGCACTGGACGCTGGAGAATTCCCAGTGGGGTGCGTGATTGCCGACGGCAAAACCGTGGTGGCCGCCGGGGCGCGGCAGGGTACCCGGAAAAACCGGTTCAATGAAACCGACCATGCCGAAATCGCGGCCCTGCGCCACCTGGCGACACTGGACCCGGCCCCGGACCGGGCCGGCCTGGTGCTTTACTCCACACTGGAGCCCTGCCTGATGTGCTTCGGCGCCATTCTGATCCACGGGATTTCAAAAATTGTCTATGGGTGCGAAGACATGATGGGCGGGGGCACCGGCTGCGACCTGTCTGCCCTGCCCCCGCTTTACAGGGAAAAAAGAGTGGAGATTCTTGCCGGTGTGATGCGTGCCCAGAGCCTGGCCCTGTTCAAGGCTTTTTTCCAGTCCCCTGACCACGCCTACCTGAAGGACACCCTGCTGGCAAAACAGATTCTGACCCAGACCTGATGCCGGGCGCCGGCATCAGGAGGAGGATCGAAAATCCTCCCCATGAATGTCATAGCGCCGCATAATCTGCTGCAGGGCCTGACGCTCCAGGCCGCACTCCCGTGCCGCCTGGGTGACATTGCCGCCTGTTTTTTCCAGAAGACGGCCGATATATGAATGATTAAAATCGGTCAGAAACGACTCCTTTGCCTCTTTATAGGGCAGGTCAGAAAATTTGGGCCGGCCGGCGCCTGAAGGGACAGACCTGTTTGCACCATCCCTGAATTGGATATCTTCCGGCAGAATCTCGTCGGATTTTGAAAACATGAGCCCCTGCACAATCACGTTTTCCAGCTCCCGAATGTTGCCCGGCCATGGATAATCCATAAAAACGCGCAGCAGCTCAGCTGAAACCTGTTTATGGGGACGATTCAGCTTGACGCGATGCTTTTCCAGCAGATGGGTGACCAGCAGCGTGATATCCTCGCGTCGCTCTCTTAACGGAGGCAGGTGAATGGGCAGAACATTAAGCCGGAAGAAGAAGTCTTCCCGAAATTCACCCTTCTGAATCTTTGTCTGCAGGTCCTGATTGGTGGAGGCGATGATCCGAACATCCACCTTGATGGTGCCCGTGTCCCCCAGGGGCTTGATCTCTTTTTCCTGAAGCACGCGCAACAGCTTGGTCTGAATCGTGGTGCTGACGTCACCGATCTCGTCTAAAAAAATGGTTCCCCGGTGCGCCTCCTGGAACAGGCCCCGCTTGTTTCCCGTGGCATGAGTAAAAGCGCCCTTGCGATACCCGAAAAGTTCACTTTCCAGAATCTGCTCCGGTACGGTAGGGCAGTTCACCGGAATGAAAGGGGCTTCGGACCGGGCGCTGAGGGCGTGGACCGCCCGGGCCGTCAGGTCCTTGCCGGTACCGGACTCCCCGGTAATCAACACGGTCAGATCCGTATTCGCCACCATACGGATGGTCTCAAACACCCGTTGCATGGGCCGGCTCTGCCCCAGGATCTCCTGAAAAACATGAGTGGTGCCGCATGCTATTTTAAGCCGCCGGTTTTCCCTAAGCAGAGAGCTGCGTTCCAGGGCCTTTTCCAGCCTTACCAGCAAAGAGTCATGGTCAAAGGGCTTGGTGATGAAATCATAGGCGCCCAGCTTGATGGCTTCCACAGCCTTTTCAATGGAGCCGTGGGCCGTCATCATCACCACCGTCAGGTCGGGTATGTCCTGCTTGATGTGGTGCAGCAGGGCCAGCCCGTCCATGCCCGGCATTTTGATGTCCGCCAGCACCAGGTCGAAGTGGTTTTCCGCAATCTGCTCCAGAGCCGCCTTTCCCGAGGTCGCGGTTTCCACCCGGCAGTTCAGGTCCGGCTCCAGCGTTCGCTTCAAAAGCTGAAGCATGTCGGTTTCGTCATCAACGATCAATATGGACTTGAGATTCATTTCGATACCTGCTCTCCGGTTAACGGCAAGGTAATGGTAAACTCCGTGCCCAGCCCCGGCTCACTGGCAACTTCAATCTGCCCGCCATGGCTTTGAATGATGCCGTAGCTGACCGACAGGCCAAGGCCGGTGCCTTCACCGGTGGGTTTGGTGGTAAAAAAGGGGTCAAAAATCCGGCCCAGATTTTCCTTTGCAATGCCATACCCGTCGTCTCTGACGCGAATCCGCACCCGGTCGTTGTCGGTGTCCCAGGCCGTGCTGACGGTAATGGTGCCTTTGTTACCGGTGGCGTGTTGCGCGTTCATCAGCAGATTGATCAGCACCTGCTTGATTTTTTCACTGTCAAGGGTCACCGCCGGCATATTGCGATCATACTGTTTTATGATGGAAATGGCCTCCAGCCCGGATTGGCGCTGAATAAAGACCAGCACGTCGTCAATCAGCCCGTTTAAGTCCACGTTGCCCCGTCGCGGCTTTGCGCTTCGCGCGAAATTGAGCAGGTCTTCTACAATGGCTTTACAGGCCTTGACGTTCTTTTCGATGACCTTCAGGTCTTCATGTTTTTGAGAACCCGGCTTTTCGTTCCGTGAAAGCAGCTGGGTATAACCCAGAATAACGCCCAGCGGGTTGTTGATTTCGTGCGCGATACCCGATGACAGCTGACCGATGGAGGCCATTTTATCCGCCTGGGCGATCTGCTTTTCAGAGAGGGCCAGTGCCTGGGTGCGCTCGGCCACCCGGTTCTCAAGTGTTTCATTCAGCTCCAGCACCCGGGCATGGGCTTCCTGCAGGGCGGCCCGGTCGGCCGAAATCCGGTGATATATCTGCCAGACACGTTCAAAAAACAGGGTAATGGCGGACACAATGATCAGCAGAAACGTGTTGACACTGCCGCTGTAAGGGCTGATCAGCGCCCATGTTCCCAGGTTGTCCGACAGGAGCAGCATCTGCTTGAGAATATGGCCGACGGACCGGGAAATGGCAAAGCCGCAGAGACAGTAAGAAACCCAGGAGAGATAGGTCCAGACGATGTTGGCCGGGTCGCGGCGGCTCAGTTGACGGGCGTGATGAATGCATAAAAAAGAGAGCACGATCATGCAGGCGGCGCCCGCCGTGTCGGTAAACCAGATGGGCAGAGTGGTAATCGTCATTCTTCCGGTTCCCCGGGTATCGGCCGCGACGGAGGGATGCCGCGGGATTCCACGTTCAGGCGCTTTAACCCCAGATACATGAACAGCAGGGCCGGCACACACCAGAGATGGTCCATCTTGGCAAGGTAGTAAACAGCGGAGACAAACAGATTGCCGGCTTCGATACGCGCCTGCCACAATCCCGTTTCGGTTAATTGGACCCACAGGAAATGCTCATCCATCAGGTGGGTTGCAAAGGCGTCCAGGGTCCATACCATAAACAGGGCGGCGGCAAACTGAATATACCGCCAGCCGGTTTGCCGGTGCAGGCCGCGGGTCCGAATCCAGTAGATCAGCAGCCCCATGGAGAAAAAAAAGAAGATATGGGAAAACTGGTGAACCACCAGTCCTTCCGGGCCGCCATGGGTCTGGGTGGCGGCGGCGGGCACGGCAGCCGCCATCAGTGTCGGTAAAAAAACGGACGGTATGAACTTGAGTTTCACGACATTCAGCTGTTTTGCGGTTGTTTTGAAATACGTCCCGGCATCACAGGTCATCCAGTGCCATCATTGTTTCCGCCGGTTCATTCTCATTTTCGGAAGCGGCTCCCGGCGCCGGAACCTGTCTTCTGATAACGGAAAAAGTTATATTTGCAAGAATAAACAGCAGAATAAATGTCGTCAAGTACCCGAATGGACGTTCGATTCCGGGAAAAAGAAATGTCACCTTTGAAAACCGTGTTTCCATCCAGGCCAGGGCAAACGGCGCCGGCCACAGGGTCGACATCCCCATGGCCATTTGCGCGAAAAAGTATTTGCCAAAGGCGTCGTTGGCCTCTTTGTTACAGGCCTGATAAGCGGGCTTGTCCTTGAAAACCAGTGCCTTTAAGGAAAGGTTGTGCAGGCGTACCATTTCCCGCCGGTGGGCCCCGATCCATTTCCGGTTCCATCCGGCGGCCAGGGCGTAGGTGCCCCGGCCGATCAGCACGCAGAGCAGGCAGAGGCAGAATGTCCCGAACAGGTAGCCGAAGATGGGTATGTCCGATATTCTGTAAAAAAAGATAAGAAACGTATCAATGTAAGGGTACATGGTGTGCTCCGGTGTTTTCTGCTATTTGTCCACCTGATTCACAAGTTAGCCGCGAACTCTTTGAAAAGCAATATTTTATCCGTGGCCTTCCGGTTCCGCGGGGAAAGACCCTCGGCCCGCAATGGCGGACCGGAGGAAAAACAGAAGATAAACATCCCATCAGAACGGCGGTACGATGCTGAACCCCAGAAAGCCTTTGGTGGTGTAACGCAGGCCGACATAGAGGGCCAGCAGCACGAACAGCCGCTTCAGCCAGATATCCGGAATGTATTTGGATGTTCGGGGGCCGATCATGGAACCGGCAAACACCCCCAGCAGTTCGGTTCCGATCAGGGGCCAGTATACCGGTATGCTCTCCACGAACATGTAAGTAAAAATGCTGGTGATCATGCCGACCAGTACGGCCAGGGAAGAGGTCCCCGCCACCAGAAACATGGGCAGACCGGCAATGCTGGTCAGAAAAGGGACAAACAGAAACCCGCCCCCCAC
>JAXHVI010000180.1:0-2582 GCA_034189195.1 Thermodesulfobacteriota bacterium
GGGCATGGTGGCCATGACCGCCCGCATGCAGCACGAGCGCAATTACAACGACGAGCAGCTTCAGCGCCTCACCGGCATGCGTCGTCTGGACATTGATCCCACCCGCGTCGAGATGGGCTGGATCATTGACTTCTGCGCCCAGGCCCTGCGCAACATCGTCATCGGCCTCGGCGGCCGCACCGACGGTTTCACCATGCAGTCCAAGTTCGGCATTGCCGTGGGTTCCGAGCTCATGGCCATTCTGGCCGTGGCCACCGACCTGGCCGACCTGAAGGAGCGCATCAACAACATCACCGTGGCCTTTGACAAGTCCGGCAAACCGGTCACCTGCCGTGACCTGGAAGTGGGCAACGCCATGGCCGCCTTTATGCGCAACACCATCAACCCCACCCTCATGAGCACCGCCGAGTACCAGCCCTGCCTGGTGCATGCCGGCCCCTTTGCCAACATCGCCGTGGGCCAGAGCTCCATCATCGCCGACCGCGTGGGCCTCAAACTGTGGGATTACCATGTCACGGAGTCCGGGTTTGCCGCTGACATCGGTTTTGAAAAATTCTGGAACGTCAAGTGCCGCTTCTCCGGCCTCAAGCCCCACGTGTCCGTTCTTACCGCAACCATCCGCGCCCTGAAGATGCACGGCGGCGGCCCCAAGGTCGTGGCCGGCAAGGCCCTGGATGACGCCTACACCAAGGAGAACCTGGAACTGGTGGAAAAGGGCGTTGAGAACATGGTCCACATGATCGGCGTGATCCGTAAATCCGGCATCAACCCGGTGGTCTGCGTCAACCGTTTCTACACCGACACCGATGCTGAAGTGGCCATCGTCAAGAAGGCTGCCGAGGCGGCCGGCGCCCGCTGCGCCGAGTCCAAACACTGGGAAAAAGGCGGCGAAGGCGCACTGGAATTTGCCGATGCCGTTATCGATGCCTGTGAAGAAGGCAATGACTTTGACTTCCTGTATCCGCTGGAGATGAAACTGCGCGACCGTGTGGATAAGATCGCCAGGGAAGTGTACGGCGCCGAGGGCGTTGATTGGTCTCCGGAAGCCACGGCCAAGGCCGAAATGCTGGAGAACGATCCCAAGTACGCCGACTTTGCCACCATGATGGTCAAGACACACCTTTCCCTTACCCACGACCCGGTCAAGAAGGGCGTGCCCAAGGGATGGCGGCTGCCCATCCGCGACGTGCTGATTTACTCCGGAGCCAAGTTCCTGTGCCCCTGCGCAGGCACCATCAGCCTGATGCCGGGCACCGGTTCCAACCCGGCCTTCCGGCGCATCGACGTCGACCCGGCCACCGGCAAGGTCTCCGGCCTGTTCTAGGCGGTTGATCCCTTCCGATGCAAACCAGCAGGGTCCGGGTTTCCCGGACCCTGCTTTTTTTCACTCCGGAGAAAAGTACGCAGATAAACAGGACAGGAAAATTTTTCTGGGAGCACGGAAGTACATAAATTTCGTTTTCGATCCCGATTTTGATTTGGATAAACAAAGGTATCGCTGCCCTGCCATGTTTATTAAAACCGTTTGGGGCAAAAGTGAGTTGAAAAAGCCATGAAATGCCTGCTGGTCAATCCGTTTTATCCCATCTCTGAAACCCCCTCTCCACCCCTGGGGCTGGCCTACCTGGCAGCCGAGCTGGAGCGGGCCGGAGTGGAGGCGCTGCTTGCCGATTTTGTCGTGTTCCCCTACAGCCGGACGGCAATCGAAGAGACAGTGAAAGCCTTTTCCCCCGATTTTGTGGGCATTACTGCGGTCACCATGACCTTTGACCATGCCGCCGAAATCGTGCGGGATATTCGGGCTGTTGCGCCCAACCTGCCCATTGTCATGGGCGGGCCCCATGTCTCCATGTGCGCCCGCGAGGCCCTTGACGCCCTGCCCGAGCTGGACATGGTGGTGGTGGGTGAGGGTGATGACACCGTGGTACGCATCGCCGAAGAATTGGCCGGCGATCGGCGGTGGGAGACCATTGACGGTATCGTCTACAGGGATAAAACCGGCATTTGTTCCACGCCGGTGCGGGAATATGCCGTTGACGTAAAGGCCCTGCCCCTGCCGGCCCGTCACCTGGTGCCCCTGGGCCGGTACAGTGCCCTGAACATGCCGGTGAGCATGACCACCAGCCGGGGCTGCCCCTTTAAATGCATCTTCTGCGTGGGCCGGAAAATGGTGGGCGCCAGGGTGCGGTACCGGGATCCGGTGTCGGTGGTCGATGAGATGGAATACCTGATGGGCCTGAGTTTTTCCCAGGTCAACATTGCCGATGATCTGTTTACCGCAAGCCGGTCCCACTGCTTCGGCGTGTGTGACGAGATACTGAGGCGGAACCTGAACATTCAGTGGTCCTCCTTTGCCCGTGTGGACCTGGTCAGTTATGATCTGCTCAAAAAAATGAGAGAGGCCGGGTGCGTGGCCGTGAGTTTCGGCGTGGAGACCGCCAACCCGGAGATTCTGAAAACTATTAAAAAAGGGATTACCCTGGAACAGGTGGAGGCCGCGGTAAAGGCCTGCGCCGATGCCGGGGTCCTGCCCCATGTGTCATTCATCCTGGGTCTGCCCGGTGAAACGCCGGATACCATTG
>JAXHVI010000181.1:0-3270 GCA_034189195.1 Thermodesulfobacteriota bacterium
GAAACTTTACCCCGTCCCCCCGGCATACGTGGTCACAGGAAATCAGATCTTCAATGTTGCCGATGCTGGTGCCGTGGCCCCCCAGAATAATTTTTGTTTTCGGGGAGACGTGCCGGATGATCTCCGCCATTTTTTTGGCCTTGGCGAAATTGGGAACAATAAAGGAGATGCCGATATAGTCGTATCCTTTTTTAACCTCATCCCGGAACCGTTTTTGGGACGGAAAATCAAGGACCATGGTCGGCACCCGGACATTCTCGGCCATCAGGTGAAGCCCGCCGCTCTGGTGGTTTATGCGAAGGGAAAAAACCCCCTGTTCCCGGGTAACCTGGTTATGGAACAACTCCATGATGTTTTCCTTACGGCCATATGCGTCATCGACGCCATAGGGGCCGAAAACAGATGTCAGCAGCAGATTCATCAGTCTGTCCTTCTTTATTCGTTTTCAATGTTGTTTCAATACCGCAAAGAAGCAATTGCGTGTCCAGGCCGGAGATTTGACGAAACATCCGGGATGATCGGTGAACTCAGAACAGGTAAAGCATAGCAGTTCCCGGTTGCGCCAAAAAGCGATCTTTCGGGTGTTGCAAAAGTTTTACAATCAGCAGGCTGGTGGTGGGGAGGGCAGGAAGGATCAATGGTGCAAAAGCGCTAACCCGAATTCGACGCTTGAAACATCCGGGCTGGAATAAAATTCAGGCAGGCCGCCTGACCCGCGCCGACCGGTAAAGAAAATCGGCCGACAATAGGTGCCACGGGCGCCACCGCAGGCGGGCTTTGCCCGTGTTCAGTCTGAAGGCCGGGCTACCACTGGCCTTCGGCATTGGCCTTGTCGGCAAAGGTGACCCGGCCTTCCTTAAAGGCGGTCACGGCCTCGCGCACCGTGCCGGCCACGTCATTGGCCACCTTGACGCCGGCGGCGTCCAGCACCTTGAAGGCATTGGGTCCGCAGTAGCCGGTGAGCAGGGCCTGTGCCCCCTTGTCGTGGATGGAGGTGGCGGTCTGAATGCCGGCCCCTTTGAAGGCGTTGACGTTGGCCGCGTTGTCGATCACCTCGAATTCAAACGTGTCCGAATCCACAATCAGGATATAAGCGGCCCGGCCAAAACGCGGGTCCACAGCCGCTTCCAGGTCGGTCCCCTTGGATGTGACGGCGATTTTCATGGTGACTCCTTTCTGTTTACAACCCGGCCACCAGGTCGATGATGGCCCTGGATGTGTATTCGCCCACGTCGGCCAGGGCGTCGATGGGCAGGAAATTCGCGGCATTGGCCGAGTAGAGGCAGGTCACGGCCGCGGGAAACTCCTCATCGGCCTCGTAGACCAGGTAACAGAGAAAAATTTTGGGCACCGGGTTCGCCACAAAGGAAAAATCCCCGCCCAGGCCGGCCGGTGCGTTTCCGCCGTTTAACAGGGTTTTGATGGTTGTCAGCCGGGCCTTGATCGCCCCGGCATGGGGCGCCAGCACCTGTTCGGTGTGGGTGGCAAAGGCTCCGGCATAGGGCATGGTGTTTTCAAACTCCTTGAACGCCCTGAAGACGGTGACGTCGGCGGGCTCATCCGCGGCATGAAGCGCGTAAAGGGAGAGAATAATGCCCCGGGCGTCGTGCAGCATCTCTTTTCCCAGAAACACCCCTTCCGGCGACAGGGTGCATATTTTTCCAAAGGCCGGGAAAACAAACCGGTCTCCGTCCTGTTTTGCCGGCAGCATGCAGGCCAGGTTATCCGGCAGGTTTTCGTAGAGAGCAGAAAGGTTCTGCCGTATCAGGGGGGTATAGTTGGTATCCATATAAGACCTTTTAAAAACGGGCATTGCTCTTGATAACTTCCGGCGTTTTTCCTTCTGTTTTCTTTGTGCTGCTGTGATCCTCTGATTTTTTATGGCTGTATAAGGCAGGCCCCGTATAACTTGCGGATACACACCTCAGGAAGGTGGTTGTTCAAGCCCAGATTTTTATTAATACACCATAAGACCCGATTATTTTCAAACATAAAACAGAAGGGCCGCGATTCGGAATTTCGAACCACACCGTCCGGGAAAAATCTTTGTCATGCTTAAGAGGGCTATCCCCGGGCCAGCCAGTGGACCGCCTTCTTCACAAATACCGCCTGATCGGCTTCCGTGCTGATGCGGTGGTCACCGCCTTCAAAGAGCACCAGCTCTTTGGGGTCGGCGCACAGGTTGTATATTTTTCGGGCATGCTCCACCGGCACAACGGCATCCTGTTTTCCATGAAACAGCAGCACGTCTGAAAGGCCGGCAACGGCTTCGGCCAGGTTGAACCGCAGCGCCCGGTCATAGAAAGAAGGGGGCAGGGAGCCGGCCGCGGGGTTGTCCGACAGCTGCACCGCGGCGGCCACGGGTTCGCTTTCCAGGGGCGCGGCCACGGTAACAATGCGGATGCCGGGCCACTGACGGGCCGACGCCAGCACCACGGCCCCGCCCATGCTGCTGCCGAAAAGGCCGGCAGGGCCAAGGGTTTGAGAATGACCGGCCACTGCCTGCACCGCGTCTTTAAGGTCTTGGCACCGGGCCTCAAGAGAGGTGGCAGCGGCAAAATCGCCGTCGCTTGTGCCGCATCCCCGGTGGTCAAAACGAAAAAAGGCCAGCCCCTTTTCACAGCAGGCCGCGGCCAGGGCCTGCTGCTTGGGGGATTCCTTGTCCGCGAACAGCCCGTGGCATCCCACCACAAAAGGAGCGGGCAGGCGGTCGGGCAGGTGGAGCGCACCCTGCAGGGTCAGTCCTTCGGATACAAAGGCAAGGGGGGCAATGGTCATGGGTGAAGAAGGCTCCGTTTTGATTTTTCGTAGTTTATTATTGGTGAAGATCGATTCTTTTTAAAGACAGCCTGATTGATGCGATATCATTGATGCGGGAACATTCACCGACGGAAAAAGGGTTGTGTCGGTGTGGGGCAGAAACTTGGCAGCGCTGAACCGGTTCATGAACTCCTGGTTCACGTTGAGTTCCAGGTAGGTGATCCGGTTCCGGATGGCGGCGATTTCCGTGACCGGCCGGCGCGAGGAGAGGAGCAGGGCCGCGCCTTCAAGGGAGCTGTTGCCCAGCACCCTGAACCGATCAATGGGCAGGTCGGGCAGCATGCCGATGGTGATGGCCGACCGGGGGTTGATCAAGGAGCCGAAGGTGCCGGCCACGTAAAAGGTGTCGATATCGGACAGGGCAAGCCCCACTGATGCGGTCAGGGTTTCCAGAATGGTGTACATGGCGGCCTTGGACCGGATGATGTTGTCAATGTCCGGCTGGGCAAA
>JAXHVI010000182.1:0-2380 GCA_034189195.1 Thermodesulfobacteriota bacterium
TTCGCCGATGGACCCGGGCCTATAAGCAGTTGATCTACGACAGCCGCATCATGACCACCCGCCGCGTCGTGGAAGCCCTGCCTGCCGACGCATCGGGCATTACCCTGTGCAACACCTCGGCCGTGGGATACTACGGTGACGGCGGCGACACGGTGTTAACGGAACCGGGCACCCCCGGCGACGACTTTCTGGCCAGGGTCTGCGTGGCATGGGAAAGGGAGGCCTTCGAAGCCGGGGGAAAAGGCGCCCGGGTGGCGGCCACCCGGTTCGGCGTGGTGATGGGGCCGGGCGGCGGGGCCCTGTCCAAGATGATTCCGGCCTTCCGCCTGTTTGCCGGAGGGCCCCTGGGTACCGGCAATCAATGGTTTCCCTGGATTCACATTGACGACCTAGTTGCGGCCATGGTGTTTGTGGCCACCCATGAAAAGGTAAAGGGCCCGGTCAACTTCTGCGCGCCCAACCCGGTACAGAACGCCGATTTTGCCAGAACCCTCGGCCGTGTCCTGAACCGGCCCGCTTTCTTAAAAGTGCCCAAATTCGCGCTTAAACTGGCGGCCGGTGAAGTGGGGGGGCTGATTCTAAACAGCCAGCGGGCCGTGCCGGAAAAACTCATGGCCAACGGCTTTGCCTTCCGTTACCCGGAGCTGGAGCCGGCCCTGCGGGCATCGGTATAAAGCCGTCTGGTTTCAGGCGCGGCTCCTCAATCGAAAACGCTGCCAGCATACCATCCCAAACACGAGGAAAACCACTGCCACAGCGCCCCCGGTGATCCCGTTTGCCACGCGCTGCAGAGAAGAGACCTTGAAAGGAAACGGCTGATACCGGGTAAAGGCATACGCATCTTCGATCTGGTCCACGCGAAAATGATCGCCCGGCCGGCATCCGTTGGCTTCCGGGAAAACAAAGCAGGCCGGATTCTTGATGTTCAGATATCCGTTTTCAGCCGCCAGCACCGGCCCCGGCCTTATTCCCCTAAACGGAAAGGTCTCCAGAAAATATCCGAATATGGAGTCGTAACAGAACATCTGAGACTGATGCTCTGTCATCGTGTCATTCCGGTTGATCCGCCAGTCCACCCTTCCGTTCTCGTCGACGCACGCGCCGATATGGGTGATCATTGGCCGCACCTCCCCGCTTCTCACTGCGTGATAGGCGTCAACAATAGACTCGGGCGAATACCTCTGTGAATGATAGTACGCCCGGTCCGCCGTCATGTTCATGAGGATCACCGCTGCCGCGCCCGCAGCAGCCAGCACGGAGCGTGTTTTTAGAGAAACCGGGGTTTTTTCCATGGCAATGCCGGCCATGAGAATAACGACCGGGATATACATGCAGAACCACCGGACGCACTGGGTGCTGTTTTTAATGACCGGAACGGCTTTTAAGAACTCTCCCCACACCGGATAATATGTGTTCAACAGCACGGGCACCGCCAGTAACAGGCAGATAACCGGAAAAAGAAAAAGCCTACCGGTGAATAAAGTACTTGTGTCCCGGCCGGCAACAACCCGCGCTAAAAGCAGAATCACCGCGGCTCCCATCAACACAAGAGGCACGGGGGTCAGGCCGAAATCGAACTCATGGGGCCCCAGGGGAAAAGGCTGATGAACCATGTGACTCGTAAAGAACGCATGGGCTGACCCGGTAAAAAGGGCACGATAAACGGCGGGAAGCGTGTTCGCGATGCCATCGAACTGTGGCAGCGTGTAATGCAGCCGGGGGAAATGGCTCAGAAAATGAAAAATCGCGGAGAGCTTGGCGGCGGACAGCGAAAGGGCGATACCGCAGGCGCCTGCGTATTCCAGAGCAAAGACCTTTATGGGAAACCAGTCGGGACAATAAAAAATATAAATCAAGCAAACGACCAGAACCGTCAGCACAAAAGCCGGCAGGACGGTTTGCGCCCCTGAAAAAAGCATGTAGGTAATGATCAGACCGACCCCGATCGTGTCCCCGGCCCGCATCCAACGGCCCCATGCGCCGGCCGGCCGCTGCCTAAGCAGCAGAAAGGCACACCAGGGGACCAGCATGAATGAATGGTAATCGATATGACCGATCCGCATCCTGGAGGCAAAAAAACCATTAAACAGAAACAGCGTGGCGCAGAAAAACGCAACAGACACCGACACGCCGAAGCCCCTGCGCATCAGAACAAAAAAGCCCATAAACCCCAGCACGCCGAACACCATCCAGGTGCAAATAACAGCAGAAAGCGGGTCCATCGCAAAGGTCAGAAACTGGGGCACGGAGTAAAAATGGTGCCGCATCCGGCTTTTGTGTGGGTAGCCCCAACATGTAGTGGTTACCTCGTTTTGAATTTTAAAGATGGTTGTGCTGATGGCCGGGGGAACAAATCCAAGCCGCCGCAATGAAAGTAGAT
>JAXHVI010000183.1:0-39119 GCA_034189195.1 Thermodesulfobacteriota bacterium
GGCACGGCCGGGGCGGCCAGGGCGCCATCACCGCGGCCAAGATCGTGGCCAACGTGGCCTTTGCCTCCGGTTACAGGGGCGTGGCCATGATCCCCACCTTCGGCACCGAGCGGCGGGGGGCACCGGTCTTCACCTCGTTAAAGCTTTCCACAAAAGACATCTACGATCTGTCCCCCCTTGAACAGCCCGACGTGATCGTGATCCTGGACGAACACCTGATCGCCGAGGCCAACGTGACCCAAGGCATCAAACCCGGCGGCACCATCATCATCAACACCCACAAACCGGTGGGCGCCTATGTGTTCGACAATGTCACAACGGCCGTTGCCGACGTTTCCGCAATCGCCGTGGAAGTGGGGATGCCCAGGGCCATTGTCAACACCGGCATTATCGGCGCCTTTGCCAGGGCCACCGGCCTGGTGGAAATCGAGCCCCTGCTTGCGGCCATTGAAAAAGAGTTTGACGGCAAGCGGGCCCGGCGCAACGCCGAGGCGGCCCGGCTGGCCTATGAACGTACAATAATCGGAGTATGATATGAAAAACAAGGCCTTTGCGGCCCATACGTCCCACAGTGAACCCGGCCCCGGAGACGGCGGTAACACCGGTTCCTGGCGGGTGGAATACCCGGTCATCGACGAAAGTCGCTGCATTCCGGCCAAAAAAAAGACGCGGAGCTGCTTTCTGTGCTGGCTTCACTGCCCGGACGGGGTGATCACCCAGACCATTCCGCCGTCCATTGACCTGCAATACTGCAAGGGGTGCGGCATCTGCGCTGAAGAGTGCCCGGCCGGCGCCATCACCATGGTGGCGGAAACCGAAAGAAAAGAGGAACTTTGAGGATTCAAGGGGTCAAGTGAGGTACCTGGGCCACAAAGCCCCCAACAAAACAGTTGAATGATAAACACTTGGCCGGGTGCCACGGGCGAAGCAACAGCTTGCCCGTGCCGGAGGAACGAAGCAATCTCCTTGGCAACCGTTCAAGATTGCTTCGCTTCGCTCGCAATGACGATGTAAGAGTAAGATAAGGAACTATAGATGCACGTCATAGACTCAGGCAACACCGCCGCCGCCACCGGCGTCAAACTGGCCCGGGTACAGGTCATTGCCGCCTACCCCATCACGCCCCAGACCCCGCTGACGGAAAAGCTCTCCGAGTTCGTGGAGTCCGGCGAGATGAAGGCCGAGTACATTCCCGTGGAAAGCGAGCACAGCGCCCTGGCCGTGTGCATTGCCGCCTCCAGCACCGGGGCGCGGGCCTTTACCGCCACCAGCGCCAACGGTCTGCTTTACATGCACGAACAGGTCCACTGGGCCGCCGGGGCCCGGCTGCCCCTGGTCATGTGCGTGGCCAACCGGGGCGTGGGCGCGCCCTGGTCCATCTGGAACGACCATCAGGACACCATGTCCCAGCGGGACACCGGCTGGATTCACCTGCACGCGGCCAACCACCAGCAGATCATCGACACCGTGATCCAGGCCTTCCGCATCGCCGAAACCGTGCGTGTGCCGGTGATGGTCTGCTACGACGGCTACCTGCTCTCCCACACCCACATGCCGTTCGACGTGCCCGGTCCGGACCAGGCAGACGCCTTTCTGGCCGGAAGCTCGCCCTCGGCCCTGCTCGACCCCTCAACCCCCATGAACCTGAACACCGTCACACTGCCCGACGTGCGGCCCGACGTGCGCGGCGATATGGCCCCTTCCTACATGGAGATCCGCCACGACCTGCACCAGGACATGCGCCGGGCCATCACCGTGGTGGAAGAGACGGACAGGGCCTACCTGGACCGGTTCGGCCGGGGGGGCCATCCCTTTTTTGAAGGCTACCGGTGCGACGATGCCGATTTTGTGGCCCTGTGCATGGGTTCGCTTTCCCTTCAGATGCGAAAGGTGGTGGACCTGCTGCGGAATGAAAACATTCGCGCCGGCGTCATGGGCCTGCGGCTTTTCCGGCCCTTTCCCGCCGAGCAACTGGCCGAAGCCCTGGCAAACACCAAAGGTATTGCCGTTTTTGAAAAAGCGATCAGCTACGGGTATGAAGGCCCGCTGGCCAGTGAACTCAAAGCGGCCCTGTACAATGCCCCGGCCCGGCCGAAGGTGGACAACTTTATTCTGGGCCTGGGCGGCAGAACCATTAAAACCGAAGACCTGCACACGGCCTTTAAAAATTTCTGCCAGACCCCCAAAACCGACGCACAGCCCGCATGGATAGATCTTAAAATGTAGATGGAAACACGGCACATAAATTTCGATTTCGATCCCGATAGATTTCGATAAACAAACGTGTTGCTACCCTACTAAAATGAAAGGGATATAAATATATGACGACCACCGTCAACCTGCTGGACCTCCCGGAAGAGGAACTGGTGCACCCGGGCAACCGGGCCTGCGCCGGTTGCGGCCTCTCCCAGATATATCGCATCGGACTCAAGGCCCTGGGCCGGGACACCATTCTGGTGGTGCCGCCCAGCTGCCTCACCGTTATGCAGGGGCTCTACCCCATTGCCGCCACCCAGCTTCCCTGCCTCAACGTCACCTTTGCCTCCACCGCCGCGGCAGCCACCGGGGTCCGGGCCGCGCTCCGCGCCCTGGACCGGGACAAGACCACGGTGGTGGCCTGGGCCGGCGACGGCGGCACCAGCGACATCGGCATTCAGGCCCTGTCCGGGGCCTGCGAACGGGGCGAGAACCTGATCTATATCTGCTACGACAACGAAGCCTACATGAACACCGGCATTCAGCGCTCCGGCACCACCCCGGCCGGGGCCGTGACCACCACCACCCCCATTCACGGCAAGCGCCAGCAGCGCAAGGATGTGGCCTCCATCGTGGCGGCCCATGACATTGCCTACGTGGTCTCCTGCTCCTCGGCCTACCCCCTGGACTTTTACACCAAGCTGGTCAAAGCCAAATCCATGACCGGCACCCGCTATTTTCACGTTCACACCGCCTGCCCGCCGGGCTGGGGATTTGATCCCCGGTACACGGTCAAGGTGGGAAAGCTGGCCGTGGAAACCGGCCTGTTCGAGCTTTACGAGCACGAAAACGGAAAAACAACCCTTACCGGCGCCACCGCAAAACTGGCCGGCAAACAGCGCAAATCCGTGGAACTCTACTTCAAGGCCCAGTCCCGGTTCAAGACCATGCCCGACCGCCAGATCAAAGCCGTGCAACTGGAAATCGACCAGAGATGGGCCAAACGGGAAAATCATTGACATTCCCCCCGCAATCTTTTAATTAAACCAATACGCGCCCGTAGCTCAGCTGGATAGAGTGCCGGACTACGAATCCGTAGGTCGGGGGTTCGAATCCCTCCGGGCGCGCCATTTTTATCCGCAATTCGCGAACTTTCGCGGTTGCGGATCACCGTATCCATCGGCGTCACGGCTTATGTCCAAACCGGTGTTTCGATTGACACGCTGATTTCCATTTTTCCCTCCTGTTTTCGTTTTCTTCGTGACCTTCGTGCCTTTCGTGTTAAAAAGCGGCCCGCCGCCTGAACCGTCCTGATCCCACTCCGATTTGGGCAAAAAAATTGTCTTCTAAAATTTTTTCTTGACACGGTTCACGGATGTGTTGATTTTTTGGTCATGTGACCGAACAATCAAGCAAGGGGATTTTCTTGGGAAGAAAGAGTCTTGCAAATGCCCGGCGCAGTGAGATCGTTGCCGCTTTTTACCGGTGCGTTGTTGCGGAAGGGTTTGCCGGGGCATCCATCCGTAAAGTCGCCAAAGAGGCCGGGGTCCAGCCCAGCGTGCTGCACCACTATTTTGCCGACCGTGACGAGATGATCGAAGAGATGGTCACGGTTTACGCGGACCTCATTATTCAGCATTTTAAAAATGACATGAAAGAATGCAAAGATCCCGATGAGCAGTTCCGGTATGCCATTCACTATCTGTTCAGCGACAGCATGATCAACGACGACTTTACCGGTTTTTTTCTGGAATGCCTGGTGGAGTCGCGCAGAAACCCCAAAGTCCGGGCCACCATTGCCGCCACCTTTCGCCGGTTTCGCAAAGAGATCACCGAATTTATCGACGGGCTGGAGGTCTTTAAGAAGCTTCCGGCCGCCACGAAAAAAACCTATGTCTCCATGATCGTGGCCATGCACGAAGGCACGGAGCTGCAATGGTTTGCCAACCCCAAAGACATATCGCTTGAAGCGGCATACGACACCGGCCGGCTTCTGATCGAGCTGCTGACCGACCATGTGGCCGCCACCGGAAAAAAGGGGACGTGATGGTGGATGTGGCCATCGACCAGGGCGGCTGTTTTGAAACCTCCCGGCCCACCACCCACACGAACCCCGTCTTTGAAGAGGAGCAGGTGATCCATTACTGCGTGGCCAACATGCCCGGGGCCGTGCCCCGAACCTCCACCCTGGCCCTGACCAACACCACCCTGCCCTATGCCCTGTGGAGGTCGCGGACAAGGGATGGCGGCGGACCATGCGGGAATGAGTATCGACAAGGTGGTCAAAAAATACGAATTGGATGAACAGCCCACCGACTTTGCGTTCTGGCAGTCCCGGTCCCCTCAGGAGATGGATGGGCACGAAACAGCACTCACCGGTATCTCTCCGCCGAAAAATCAATCCACCGTGTCCGGCAGGTCCAGTAGAAACCGCCATGCAGGAACCACATCAATGGCGCCTTTGCCGGTTTCTATCCTCTCATTACTGTCCAGGGTGATGATCGTTCCTGTTTTAAGGCCCTGTTCATCCATGGCCTCGCTCAAAGCCGTTGTTTCCCGTTTTCGCGTTTGTGCGTCGGCCGGGGACTCACATACCTGCACAAGCCGTTTTTTCCGCCCGCTTGTCGAAACGACAGAATCAACTTCCCGGCCATTTTTTGTTTTGTAATAGCATATCCGCGGATAAAGCCTTTTTTCGTGCGCGTGCTCGTGATCGGCTGCTATGACTGCGATCAGGAGTACGAGCACGATTACGATTTGGATGTTTTATGGACGGCAATAAACGTCCGCTCCCTTTTAATGCGGAACGCCCCCCTACCCGTCCCCGCCATGGGAGAAGGCCGCCATCTTGGTGTGGCGCATGTACTCCCTGATGCCCTTGACAATGCCTTCGCACACCTTGTCCTGGTAGGCAGGGTCGATCAGGCGGCCGCACTCGGTCTTATCGCTGATAAACCCGGTCTCGATCAGCACGGCCGGCATCTGGGCGCCCAGCAGAACATAGAACGGCGCCTGTTTGACGCCTTTGTCCTTGATCCGGCTGTAACTCTTTTTCAGGTTGCCGACCAGGGAGCCCTGCACAAACCCGGCCAGGCGGCTGGATTCGTTGATCTTGGCGTTCTGCATCAGGTCCTGAAGGATCACCTGAAGGTCGCTGATGTTTTTGGTGGATGTGGCGTTTTCCCGGGCCGCCACCTCCATGGCCTCTTCGTCGGTGGCGATGTTGAGAATATAGGTTTCGATGCCGTAGGCGTTGTTGGAGCGGCAGGCATTGGTATGAATGGAGATAAACAGGTCGGCGTTGCGGGTGTTGGCTATAGCGGTGCGCTCCTCCAGTGTTAAAAAGGTGTCCGAGGTGCGGGTCAGAATCACCTCGCACCCGATCTCCCGTCGAATCTGGTCGGCCAGTTTCCGGGCCAGGGCCAGGGTGACGGCCTTTTCATGGACCCCTTTCCGGTATCCGGGCGCGCCCCCGTCCTTGCCGCCGTGACCGGCGTCGATCACGATGCGCCGAACGCCCAGGGAGAGCTGCTCGGCCAGGGACTTGGGACCGGTGGAGGGCGGCAGCACTTCATCCGGTGCCCGGGCCACCTGTGCCTTGTCCCCGTTTTTCCCTCTCACGTCGATGACGATGCGAAAGGGGTTTTGCAGGTAGAAAACATCGTAGTCCTCAAAGGACTTGATATCCACCACCACCCGCACGGTATCGGTGGTGAACTGGCCGGCCCGAATATCTTTTAACAGGTTGTCGTCCACCGGTATGCTGCGGGACATGTCCTTGCCCAGCCGGGACTGGGCCAGGTCCACGTACAGCCGCTGGGGCTTGCCCTGGCGGGGATCGTGCCTGAGCAGGTTGTGGTTGTATTCCACCTGCTTGCTGGTGTCGATGACCACGCGGGTATAGGCCGGGTTGGACCAGAACCGCAGCCCCTCTACAATGGCCGGCCCCGGCGGGGCAGCCGGCGTTTCCGGCGGGGGCATGCAGTAGGGGTCACCGCCTGGGGACGCGGCCGGGTCATCCGGGGAGACGGCATCGGACACCACCAGGGGCGAGGCGCCGGAAATACCGCCCAGCACGGCCACCGCCTTTTCATTATAAGCACTCCGGGGAAACTCCCGCACCACCTGTTGAAGCAGTTCAACTCCCCGGTCCTGGTCGGTCTGGCGGTAGGAGTGTTTGTACAGTTCGGTCTGAAGCTTTCCGGCCATGTACAGGCCGGCCGCGGCCCAGGGGCCGGTGGGGTCGCTCTCGTACACATCGTAAAACCCGTTGATACAGGTCTGCCAGTAACTGCGGTATTTCTGGCGGCGGGGGGCGTTGACCAGGTCGCTGTAACAGCGCTCGGCCTCAAAATAACGGGCCTTTATCTTGTCCCCGGACGGCGAGGAGGAAGGCGGGGCCGTGGCCGGGGTTTTGACCACCGTCGTCTTGCCGGAAAGCCCGGCCAGCTGCTCCTTTGCCCTGGCGCTGTAAGCGCTGTCCGGGAACCGGTGAACAATGCGGTTGAACAGGTCGGCGGCCTCCTGAAGATCGGCGGACCGGTAGGAGTGTTTATACATCTCGGTATACAGCACCCCGGCCCGGTAAAGGCCGGCCGCGGCCCAGGGACCGGAGGGGTCCTGCTCGTAAACATCCAGAAAGGCGTTGATACACCGCTGCCAGTAGGACCGGTACTGCTGCCGGGACGGGTTCCGGGAGAGGTCGGCATAGCAGTTTTCCGCCTCGAAAAACCGGGTCTTGAGGTTTGCCGAAGAAGAGGCGCAGGAAAAGAACACCGCTGCCACGCAGCCGAGAATCATCACAAACGATGCGCGTTTTCGGCAGATCATCCGTCGGTCTCCGGTATGGCGTGCGCCTGCTGTTGCAGTTCGTGAAGACAGTTCAATGCCTCCAGGGGCGTCATGGTGGTAATGTCGATCTTTTTCAGCCGGTCCACCAGCATCTGCGCCGGCGGGGCAAACAGGGAAAGCTGAACCGGGCCGGCCGGCGCGCGCTTCTGCTTTTCAGGGGGCCTGGATTCGAAGCTGTACGTGCCCTGCTCGATGTCCAGCAGAATCTTCCTGGCCCGGGCGATCACCGGGCCGGGAATGCCGGCCAGCCTTGCCACCTGAATGCCGTAACTGCGATTGGTGCTGCCCTCCACCAGTTTTCTTAAAAAAATGATGGTGTCGTTCCACTCCTTGACGGCAATGTGAAAGTTCTTGGCCCGGGGCCGGGTGTTTTCCAGTTCGGTCAGCTCGTGGTAATGGGTGGCAAACAGGGTTTTCACGCCCCTGCCGTGCAGGTCATGCAGGGCCTCGGCCACGGCCCAGGCGATGCTCAGGCCGTCGTAAGTGCTGGTGCCCCGGCCGATCTCGTCGATCACCACCAGGCTTTTCGGCGTGGCGTTGTTGATGATGTTGGCCGTCTCCTCCATCTCCACCATGAAGGTGCTCTGGCCAGAGGCCAGGTTGTCCAGGGCCCCCACCCGGGTAAAGAGGCGGTCCACCACGCCCATGGCGGCCCGCCGGGCCGGCACAAAGGAGCCCATCTGGGCCATGACCGAAAACAGCGCCACCTTGCGCAGCACCGTGGACTTGCCCGCCATGTTGGGACCGGTGATGATCAGCAGCTGCCGGTCGGTGTCATTCAACGTAATGCTGTTGGGCACGTACCGCTCGCCGGAAAGCATGCGCTCCACCACGGGATGACGGCCCTCTTCAATGATGATCTCGCCGCCGGACAGCATCTCGGGCCGGACATAGTCATGGTCATCGGCCACCTGGGCCAGGGCGCACAGCACGTCGATTCCGGCCGCGACCCGGGCCACGGCAAACAGCATCGGGCCGCACGCGGTCACCCGGCCCGCAATATCGGCAAACAGCTCCTGCTCCAGCCGAATGCGCTGCTCTTCAGCGCCCAGGGCCTTTTCCTCGAACGCCTTCAGCTCGTCGGTGATGTAGCGCTCACCGTTGACAAGGGTCTGCTTGCGAACGTAGTGGGCCGGCACGGCTCCCACCTGGGACCGGGGCACCTCGATATAATAACCGAACACCTTGTTGTACCGCACCTTGAGGGTGGAAATGCCGGTCTTCTCCTTTTCCGTTGCCTCCAGCCGGGCCAGGCTGCTCTTGCCGTCCCGGCTGATGGTTACCAGTTCGGCCAGCCGGGGATGATAGCCGGGGTTGATGACACCGCCGTCGGCAATGGAAACCGGCGCATCCTCCCGCACCGCCGCCTTCAGCAGGTCGGCCAGGCCGGCCAGCGTATCAAGGCCTTCGGGCCCCGGTTCCCCGGCAAAGGAAAAAAATGGACTGTCAAAAGCCGCCAGTTCCGTCACCAGGCCCGGCAGGGCGAAAAGGGTCTGTTTCAAGGCCAGCAGGTCTCGGGGAGTGGCCCGGCCCATGACGGCCCGGCTGGTGAGCCGCTCGATATCATAAACTTGTTTGAGCAGTTCGCGCACCGCCTTTCGAGTGCCCAGGCCCTCTTTGGCCTCGGCCACCGCGTCCAGCCGCCGGTTGATTGCATCCACGGACAACAGGGGGTAGAGCATCCAGCGCCGCAGCAGGCGGCTGCCCATGGCGGTGACGCAAGCGTCCAGCACGTCAATGAGGGTGCCCTGCCTGCCATTGTTGCGAAGGTTGGTCACCAGCTCCAGGTTCCGGCGGGTCACCTCGTCCATCAGCAGGTACTGGTCGATGCTGTAGACCTCCAGCCCGGTCAGATGGGAGGCTTTCTGTTTCTGGGTATCGTTTACATAGGAAAGCAGGGCACCGGCGGCAACAATGCCGGGTTTGAGGCCCCGGCACCCGAACCCCTCCAGGGACCGGGTCTGAAACTGGTCGGTGAGCCGCCGGCAGGCGGTGCGGTAATCGAACTCCCGATCGGCGAGGGTTGTCCGGATGGCCGGGGGAAAGAGGGAAACAAAAGGCGAAAGCGCCGCGTCGTCGGCCCCGGATTCCGGGATGACCACTTCCCGGGGCGCGATGCGCAGCAGCTCGTGACGCACGGCCCGCAGATCGGAGGACTCGCACACCCGAAACGTGCCGGTGGAAATATCCACGCTGGCAAACCCGACAACACCGTCGGCATGGGCCAGGCAGACAACGTAGTTATTGGTTCCCTTTTCCAGCAGGGCATTGTCGATGATCATGCCCGGAGTGACGATGCGCACCACGTCCCGCCGGACCAGGCCTCTGGCTGCGGCCGGGTCCTCGGTCTGCTCGCATACCGCCACTTTAAAGCCGTGTTCGATGAGCCGGCCGATATAGCCGTCAGCGGCCTTTACCGGCACACCGCACATGGGAATGGGCTCGGTGTCGTTCTTGTTGCGGGAGGTCAGGGCGATCTCAAGGACCGGGGCCGCGGTTTGAGCGTCCTCAAAAAACATCTCGTAAAAGTCGCCCATCCGGTAAAAGAGAATGGCGTCCCGGTGCTGTTCCTTGATGGAGAGGTACTGCTGCATCATGGGAGTGGCGCCTGTGGAGCCCATATTCAGACCGCCTGCATAAAAATTGGCCCGGATATTTTATGAGATATCCGGGTTCAGGATACGTTCCATGGTGATTGTCCATATGCCCGTTGACGGGTTACGCGGCCCCGTCCGGGTCGGCCGGGCCGGGGTCCGGTGGTTGCGCTACGGCTTTCTCCTTTTGAAGCGCGCTTTTTTCCATCTGGCAGGCCTCAATCCGAGCGGTCAGATCCTTTATCTCTTTTCTGGCCTTAAACCGGGCCAGCAGGCCCGAGATGTAAACCAGCAGCGCGCCCAGCAGGAATGCCGCCAGAATCACCACGCCGTTATAAATCTCCGGGGATTCGTAGGTCAGGACCTTGAACGGCCGCTGATCCGTGACAAAACCCGCGTTCTGCCATCCGATAAAACCGATCACGAAAACAATGACCAGCACCACCACGATTTTTGCTTTTTTCATTTTTCAAGCTCCTTTGCGTGCGATCCGCGAATCCAAAAAGGCGGCATTAATAATCTCCCAAAATAGAGCCTTTTAAGGCCATCATCAACCTCTTTTTCAAAAGCGCCGTGTTCACGTTCCGGCCACATCAAGCACCGGCTGCATGTCCGGCGGGCACTGACGCAGAAAATAGTTGTCCGTCATGCCGGAGATAAAATCCCGGACGACTTCCGGCGGCGTGCACCGCTCCAGGTAGTCCGGGGCCATGTCCTTTAAAAAATGGGTGAAAATCACCGATGCCCGGTTGTCCGCCTTCAGATCCCCGAGGTAGCGTTCAAACAGCAGGGCAAACAGGAACTCAATGCGGCCGGAAGCGGACTTGATCTTCCGGTTCATGTAGATACGCTCGTAGTTGAATTGTTTAAGCTCCCGCAGTGCCGTGGACACCGCTTCACTGAAGGCGATATGGTCCTTGTCCATGCTCTGGGTCACCACGTCGGTCACCAGGCTGTAGACGATCTTGCCGTTGGTGTCGCCCAGCACGGCCGCGCTCTCCGCCGGTATCTCCCGCCGCCGGACCAGACCCAGCCGGATGGCGTCTTCGATGTCCCGGCCGATATAGCTGATGGTGTCGGCAAACCGCACCACGCACCCCTCCATGGTCATGGGGGTCAGTTGCAGGGAGGGATCACGCCGCTTGGCCGCGATCTTTTCTTCAAAAGTCTGAAAATTTTTCTTCCGGTCGGCCCTCAGGCGGGTGGTATGAATTTCCCCGTCATGGCACAGAATGCCGTCCAGTGTCTGAAGGCAGAGGTTGCACCCCCTGCCCTTCCGTTCCACCGACTCAAGAAAATGGACGCTCTGCACGTTGTGCAGAAACGGGCCGATGCCCGCCTGTTCGCACAGCTTCGACAGATAGGTCTCACCTTCATGGCCGAAAGGGGCATGGCCGATATCGTGGCCCAGGGCAATGGCCTCGATCAGGTCTTCGTTTAACCCCAGGGCCCGGCCGATGGTGCGGGCCACCCTGGAGACCAGCTGAACGTGCAGCACCCGGTGGGTGATGTGATCGTTTTCAATCAGGTAAAAAACCTGGGTCTTGTCAATGTACCGGGTATAGGCCAGGGAGTGGAGAATGCGGTCCACGTCCACGGCAAAGGCCAGCCGGTAGTCCCGGTCCAGTTGATCTTCGCCCCTTCGCCGGATGCCGGCCGCACTGGACTCGGCCCGGGAGGAAAGGGTCTTCTGTTCACGCCGCTCAAGTACCGACTTAATGGTATTCCATGTAGGGGACACGACTCGCCTTTGCAACAAAAGATATACGAATAACTGTATTTTCAGGCATCATAAAGGGAACCGGGAAAAAAGTCAAAACCTCAGACACAGCCTTACCGTAAAACCGGTGTAAACAAAACGCCGCCTTGACACATTGCCGCTTTGGAACTATTTTCTATGCCGAAAAAACACTCAGGTGCATGTTGGAGCATAAGGAGGCGTCATCATGATGGAAGATCTGAAACGCCGGGTTGAAGCGGCCCATGCCACCGTCAGCCGTATCAAGCAGGAGATCGCCAAGGTCATTGTGGGGCAGCACGAACTGGTCGACGGTCTGCTTATCGGACTTTTCACCAAAGGCCACATTCTGATTGAGGGGGTTCCGGGGCTGGCCAAAACCAGTGCCGTCAAAGCCCTTGCCGCGACGGTGGATGCCTCATTCAAACGTATTCAGTTCACGCCGGACCTGCTTCCGGCCGATCTGATCGGTACGGAGGTGTATTTACCCAAAACCGGCGACTTTACCATGAAAAAAGGCCCGGTTTTCAACAACATCATTCTGGCGGACGAAATCAACCGGGCACCCTCCAAAGTGCAGTCCGCCCTGCTGGAGGCCATGCAGGAGCGACAGGTCACCATCGGTGACAACACCTTCCGGCTGGACGACCCATTTCTCGTACTTGCCACACAGAACCCCATCGAACAGGAGGGGACTTACCCCCTGCCGGAAGCCCAGGTGGACCGGTTTATGCTGAAACTGGTGGTGGGTTACTCGAACCGGGAAGAAGAAAAGGAGATCATGCGCCGGGTGGGATTCGAGAAAACCCCTGATGTGAGCCGGATCATCACACCTGACCAACTGAACGACATCGTCGATCTGGTCAAAGATATCTACATGGAAGAAAAACTGAGAGACTACATCGTTGACCTGGTCTTTGCCACCCGGAATCCGGATGCGTACAGGGTGGAGGTGTCTCCCTATATCCAGTACGGCGCCTCTCCACGGGCGACGATTTATCTGAGTCTCGCGGCCAGAGCTTATGCGTTTCTTCAGGGAAGGCCCTATGTCACTCCCCAGGATATCAAATCCATCGGCCCGGAGGTGCTGCGTCACAGGATCATCCCGACCTACGAAGCAGAGGCCGAAGACATCTCCACCGACCGGATCATCAGTCATGTGTTTGACAGCGTGGAAGTCCCCTGACCCGAATACCCCACGCAATTTTCCGGCGCGGCCCGATCAACTCGTGAGACATCCGGGCTGGGGCGGTGCATTGCCTGTCACCAGGTTATCCGTTGCTTCGGTTGTAAGCACCTTCAGGGGAAAAGGCCCGATAAAGAATGAGGCGGAATTGGGATGGAACCCATCGAACTCATAAAAAAAATAAAAAAAATACACATTAAAAGCGGTCGTATGGTCGACACCATGATGGCCGGCAGCTATCGGTCCGTGTTCAGGGGAACCGGTATCGAATTCGAAGAAGTACGGGAATACACCATCGGCGATGATGTGAAAAGCATCGACTGGAATGTGTCCGCACGCATGGGCCGCCCTTATATCAAGCTTTACCGTGAGGAACGGGAACTGGTGCTCATGCTGCTGGTCGATCTGAGCGCGTCCATGGGGTTCGGCACGGCCGGTTTCCGGAAAAAAGACGCGGCCGTGGAGGCGGCGGCCATCCTGGCGTTCAATGCCATCAAAAACAACGACCGGGTCGGAGCGATCCTGTTTACCGACCGCGTGGAAAAGTATATCCCCCCGAAAAAAGGTTCGGCCCATATCTGGCGGGTCATAAAAGAACTGTTTTCATACACGCCCGAACACACCGGCACGGACATTCAAAGCGCGCTGACCTACCTGGGCAACGTCTGGTCAAGGCGGGCCATTGTGTTCCTGATTTCCGATTTTTTTGCCCATGACAGCGCCAGGGCCATTAAGACCGCCTCCCGTAAACACGAAATGATCAGCGTGTTTGTCTCCGACAGCGGGGACTTCACCCTGCCGCCGGCCGGGCTTCTGCGGATAACGGACATGGAAACCGGCGCCGGTGTGTGGCTGGACGCATTCGACCGGAACAGCCGTAAAGCCTATGAAAGGGAAAAACAAATACAGAAAGACGGCATTCTTGCCATGCTCCGGAGATGCGATGTCGATTGCATTCAGCTGTCGGCGAATGAGGTATCGGCAAAGGAAACCCATGTGGCGGACAGATTATTGTCCTATTTCAGGTTGCGTGAAAAAAGGCTTCGTTAGATGGTCCCGAAACTCACAGTCACGGCAATGGCGGTTCTCTGTCTGTGGGCAGCTTCCGTCCCTGCTGTTTTCGCCGGCTCGCCGACAGGACCGGCAGGGGCCACTTCTTCCTTACCGCCCAGCGGCGTTGTAAGCAGCCCCGCGCCGGACATTCATGATATCCGGCCTCCCCGACAGGTGGGCGTGAACCCGGTCATCTATTACTGGCTGTGGGGCGGGTTTCTGGCAGGAGCCGTATTAATTGCCCTGTATCTTATTATCCGGCGGCTGCGGCACCGGAAAGACAGAATACCGCAGGAGGTCAACGCATCGATATATGAACCCCCGGACCAGGAAGCCCTTCGGTTGCTTGAAGAATTGGAAAAGGACACTGACCTTCTGCCGGTGGATTACTTTTTCAGGCTTTCAGCCATCTTCCGCCTGTACATCAAGCGCCGGTTCGGTATAGATGCCCCGGAAATGACCACTGAAGAGCTGATGCCCGAGTTCAGGCGCCTGGAACTGGATCAGGGAAAAAGAGACGGCATTAAATCTTTTCTGCTGTTTTCCGACGGGGTCAAGTTTGCCAAAGCCGCCTGTGACAGAGACCGGATGACACAGTACCTGAATTTTGTCAGGAAACTGGTAAAAGAGACCTCCGTTCCCCGGCAGCCGGCATCGGAAAACCTGGAGGGGTAACATGTTTCGTTTCGCGGATCCATGGGCGTTTGTTCTGCTGGCGGTGATTCCGGTGCTGATACTGACGCGCCGGAAAAAGTCCGCTCCACCGGCCATGGGGATATCGGAAGCCCGGACCGCCGCCCGAATACGCCCCTCCCTCCGGGTACGCACCCGGCGGCTTCCCGCCTTTTCCGCCTATGCCGTACTTGTTCTGCTCATCTGTGCGCTGGCCCGTCCCCAATGGGGCACCGAAAAAATAGAAACCATGACCGAGGGCGTTAACATCGTGCTGGCGATTGACGTGTCGGAAAGCATGCGCGCCCTTGACTTTGAAAAAGAGGGTGCCGTGGTCAACCGCCTGGAGGCGGTCAAGTCGGTGGTGTCCGATTTCATCGCCAGACGCGACGGCGACCGCATCGGCATGGTGGTGTTCGGTACACAGGCTTTTACCCAGGTTCCCCTGACCCGGGACTATAATACCATCACCTATATTCTGGACCACCTGGAAATCGGGGTGGCCGGAGGAAATACCGCCATCGGCGACGCCATCGGCATTTCGCTGAAACGGCTGGCGGACATCAAAAGCAAATCAAACGTCATTGTTCTGCTGACGGACGGAGAAAGCAACACCGGTGCGCTTTCACCGCTGGAGGCGGCCGACATCGCCGCGGATAAACAGGTAAAAATCCACGCCATCGGTATCGGCTCCACCGGAAAGGTCCCGTTTCCGGTAAACGACCCGCTGTTCGGCCGCCGGTACGTGTATCGGGAGGTCTCCATTGACGAGGACGCCCTGCGAACGATCGCCGACAAAACCGGCGGGCTCTATTTCAAGGCCGAAGACACCGAGGCGCTGAAACAAATTTATGAAACCATCGACCGGATGGAAAAAACGAGGGTGAAGGCGAAACACTATGCCCATTACCGCGACCTGTATGCATACCTGGCGGCATGCGCCGCCATACTGCTGGTCCTGCGAAGCGTGGCGGAAAACACCCGTTATCTGGAGATACCATGACATTTGAGCACCCCCGCATACTGCTGTTTGTCTGGTCGGCCCTTTTCCTGATCCTGCTGGCCCTCTGGGGTAACGCGCGGCGGCGGCGAATCATGCGTGAATACGCGACAGGCACCGGCTATGAAAGGCTCTGCGGCCAGGCTAGCGCGGGCCGCCGTTACGGAAGGGCCGTTCTGTCGGCCGTGGCGTTTCTGTTCATGCTTGTGGCCCTTGCCGGGCCCCGTTACGGATACCGGTGGGAAGAGATCGAACGGAAAGGGGTCGATATCGTTGTCGCCCTGGACTGCTCCAAAAGCATGCTGGCCGAAGACATCGCCCCCAATCGTCTGGAAAGGGCCAAACGGGAGATCATCGACCTGCTGAACATGCTCACCGGCGACCGTATCGGTCTGGTGGCTTTTTCAGGAACCGCTTTTCTGCAATGCCCTCTCACACAGGACTACAGCGGATTCCATATTTTTCTTGACGCCCTGTCTCCTGATTTCCTGCCCGTGGGCGGTACCGACCTTTCCGCCGCCCTGCAAACCGCTTTAACCGCGTTTAACGCAGACGATGCTTCCGACAAAGCGGTGATCCTTATAACAGACGGTGAAGGCACCACCGGAGAGAACCCTGTTGATACGGCAAAAAATCTGGCGAAGGCAGGTGTCAAGGTGTTCTGTGTCGGGGTGGGGGATGTGGAAGGAGCGCCGGTGCCCGGGACCGAAACCGGCTTTCACAAAGACAGTACGGGAAAAATTGTTATTTCAAAACTGGATGAGGAGACGCTCAGACAGATCGCCCTGGTCACCGGCGGCGCTTACGTTCGTTCGGTTGCCGGTGATATGGACCTGGATGTTATTTATAAAGATCGCATACGCGGCGCCATGGAAGCGAAAACTTTGCAAACAGGGAAACGTCAGGTCCGGGAAAACCGCTTTCAGTGGTTTGTGTCTCTGGCCCTGGCCTGTCTCTTCCTTGAAATGCTGATTTCGGTGAAAAAAGAAGCCGTCGTTCTGCTTGTTCTGGGCACGTCGCTGGTGGGCGGCAACGGAATCGCCCGCGCGGAAAACGTTTACACGGACGTGCAGCAGGGCCGGGCCGCTTATGACAAAGGCGACTATGAAAAAGCATTGACCTGTTTTATTGATGCCCAGCTCAAGGACCCGGACAACCCGGTGCTTTACTACAATATCGGCGATGCTTACTATAAGACGGGAAATTATGAAGCGGCCCTGCACAGTTACACCAAGGCGCTGTCATTGGCCGAAAAGGACAAAAATACCGCAAGCGGAGCCGGCCCCTTCCCCGGCTTTAAAAAGAACGCGCTCTACAACCTGGGCAATACCGCTTTCCGTCAAAACGACTTTGACCGGGCCATCGGCTATTACGAGAAAACGCTGACCCTTGACCCTGATGATCAGCAGGCGAAAGACAACCTGGCGGCGGCTCAAAAAGCAAAAGAACTGCAACAGCAACGACAGCAGCAACAGAAGGACCAGGGCAGCCAGGACCGGCAGGACGAAGATAAGGGCAACGGGAAAGACCAACGGAAGAACGACAGCGGAACAAACCGGAACCAGACGGCTGAGTCGAATCAGCAGGCACAGCCATCGGCGAAAGACCGCGCAGACCGTCAACAACCGCCGGTGGATCGGGAAAGTGGCGAAAAGCAAACGGACGGAGGGAATCAACAGGCGCAACAGGAGCCGCGGCAGTCGCCGACCGGCCCAAAAGGCGATTTACCGGAAGAACGACAGGCAGAACAACAACCGGCAGCCGGCACTCAAACGGTCACGCCCGAAGATATCCGTGAAAAGAAACTGAACCGGCTGCAGGACAAACCCGGTGCCGCGATGATCCCGGTATACAGGGGCAGGAAGATTGAAAAGGACTGGTAATGCAACGACTGACAGCCATCACCACCATCGTCATCTTAATGACAGGGCTGACACTGCCGGGACTGGCCCGCTCCCCACAGGTCAGCGCCACCGTCGACCGCACGGTTCTGGGAAGCGGCGAATCCCTTACCCTGACGGTCACCATTGAGGGCTCGGACGGAAATGTTGACGTGTCCGGAATCCAGGACTTTGATGTGGTTTCCCGTGGCACGGCCCAGAGCCTGAGGATCATCAACGGCAAAACCTCCCGGGAGATGAGATATACCTATGTTCTTGTCCCGTTAAAGGAGGGCGCGCTGTCGATTCCCGCCCTGCCGGTCACCATTGATAAAGAGACGTTTCACACCGAGGCCATCACCATCAGGGTAGCGGAGGAAGACCGGCCGGCCATGCAGGGGGCATCGGACGTGTTCGCCGAAGTGACGGTATCCGATCCTTCGCCATACGTGGGCCAACAGGTGGTCTGCCGTGTGAGCCTCTACCATGCCGTGCGCATCGCTGATGCCGGATTGAGCAGCGGGCCGGTGTTTGATGGTTTTACACCGAAAATAGTGAGCAACGACCGGTCATACACAAAGATCATCTCCGGCCGGCGGTATGATGTCACCGAGCTTGTATATGTGCTGACCCCCGAACAGGTTGGAACCTTTGAGGTCGGAGCCACCCGCATACGGTGCAATGTAATTTCCCGGCAACAGAGAAACCGAGGTTTCCCCTTTGATACCTTTTTTGACGACACGCGGCTGGTACCGCGGGTGATCTCCGCGAACCCGGTGTCTGTAAGGGTCAGGCCCCTGCCACCCTATTCAGGAACCGTACCGTTTTCCGGTCTGGTGGGTGAATTTGACCTATCGGCAAAGACCGATCGCACCTCCGTTCATGCCGGGGACTCGGTCAACCTGACGGTTACCATCAAAGGAAAAGGAAACGTGCAGGACGCCCCGCTGCCGGACATTGATCTCGACAACGCGTTCAAGGTCTATGCCGATGTGCCGGTTGATGACACCACTGCAAACGAGGACGGTGTATCCGGTAAAAAAACCTTCCCTGTGGCGCTGGTGGCCCTGTTTCCCGGCGATTACATCATCGGCCCCTTTTCTGTGGTCTACTTTGACACCGCCCGGGGAGAATATAAAACCGCATCCACAACGGCACTTCCTATAACCGTCCTGGAAGCGGATGAAGAGAGCCCGGCGGCCGTATTTGCCGCCGGCGATGATAAAAAACCGCCCGGTATTGAAAAAAAAGAGGTCCAGTTTATTGACAAAGATATTTTCCCGTTAAAAGAAGGGCTTGATGCGATTTCCCACCGGCGGCCCATGACACTGTGGTATTTTCTGGCGCTGCTCGCATTTCCGGTGCCGGCTTATGCCGTGGCGGGCATCGTTGTTTCCCGGCTGCGCAGAAATGAACCGGTGGCCAGAACCATGGCGAAACAGGCAAGGGCCGCGCTGGCCGGTGCCCGGCCGGGGGACGCGAATGCGGCGGAACGCCTTTATAAAGCGATCGTCTACGCGATCTTTGCCAGGGCCGGGAAAAAGGGCGAATCACTGACCTACAAGGAGGCCCGCCAACTGCTCCGCCAAAGCAGCTGCCCGGAAGCACTGGCCGATACAGCGGCTGAAACGCTTGAAAAAGTGGAGCAGATGCGGTTCGGCGGCGGTGCAATTGATCCCGGTGCCGGGGAAAGGCTTTTTAAAACCGTAAAGGACCTGGTGCGGAGGCTGACATCATGAAACACGCATGTAAAATAACCGCCGTTCTGATTCTGGCGCTGGCGTTGGCATACGGCCGGGGTCACGCGCAGGAGAACGCCCGCATCTTTATCGACGGGGTGAAGGCTTATAAAAACGGGGAATACGCAACCGCTGTGGACTGCTTTACAGCCATTGCGGAAAGCGGGATCCGGAACGGCAGCCTTTACTACAACCTGGCCAACGCCTGTTTCAGGGCCGGTGACATCGGCCGGGCCATTCTCTGGTATGAAAAGGCCCGCAAACTCATGCCCAACGACCCGGACCTGGCTTTCAACCTTGCCTACGCGAAATCCCATGTAAAAGACAAGCAGCCGGACAGGTCCTCCGTGCTTCGGGCGATCTTTTTCTGGCGTTACATGCTGAGTCACGACACCCTGATATGGATGGCGGTGGTTTTAAATGGTCTGTTTTTTACAGCGCTTTTCGTAAAACGCATTTTAAAAAAGAAGGTTCCCGGCCTGCTGACGGGCGTTCTGTTTTCTCTTCTGGTTATTTGCGCCACGACCGTTGGGTTCAACTTTTACGCCGAACAGGCATTCCCGGAGGGAGTCATCCTTCCCGAAACGGTCTCCGTCAGATCGGGCGTGGACGACCTTTCCACCGAACTGTTTGTGCTGCATGCCGGCAGCCGGGTGGACATTCAAAAGCGGCGCCAGGGGTATGTGCGCATTAGGTTCGGCAAAGACAAAACCGGATGGGTCAAACAGGAGGCCGTAGGCGTAATATGAAGTGGGCGCCCCGGAGGTTCAGTCATCGCAGGGTTCGCAGAAGACGATCCGGTTTTTGCCGGCGGCCTTGGCCTCGTACAGGGCCTGGTCGGCCCGGGCAATGACCTTGTCAATGGTCTCGGCCGGCCGGTAGGCGGACACACCAATGGAGGCGGTGATCTTCAGGCCATCGGGAATGCCCGGGAACGAAAGCCGTTCCGTCACCTTTAACAGCCGGTCCACGCAGGTCGCTCCGTTGTCCCGCCGCTGAAAATTGACAAACACCACCAGGAACTCTTCGCCGCCGTACCGGCCCACGTAATCCTCGGCGCGGACATTTTCCCGCAGGGCACGGGCAAAGGCCTTGAGCACCTCGTCCCCGGCCTGGTGGCCGTAAGTGTCGTTGACCTGCTTGAAGTCGTCCAGATCCAGTATGCACAGGGAAAAGGGAATGGCCGAACGGTCGGAAAAAGATTTTTGCCGGTCCAGGATTTTAAATATCTCGCGCCGGTTATAAACTTCGGTAAGGGCGTCAAAGCTGGCCATCTCCTTGATGCGCCGCCGGAGATCGGCGATATAGTTGGCCATGTAGGAGGCCCACAGCAGCGACAGCATCAGAATGACGCCTCGAATGATCTCCAGCTTCACCGTCACCGCCTCCGGCTGGCGGCAATAAAGCAGGACCACGGCCCCGGCATACAGGGCCACGGTCAGCGCCACCAGGCACATGAACTCCTTCAGCCTGAGCCGGAAGGTGCCGAACATAAACACCAGAATATACAGAACCGTGCTGACTCCGCGTATCTCACTGGCCATGAAATAACTTAAAGCCGTGACAAAGAAAACAGCATGAAGCAGCTGGGGCATGGTCAGGCTGGGGTCCTTGAAGCGCTGGTTCACCCCCGTGTATATCAGCACCGGGAAAACAACGGCCATCAGCATAAACAGGCCCACCACCGGGGCCAGCACGGTGAGCGTGTTGTCGCGAATCAGGCCGACCGACGCCACCAGCACGGAACCCAGGGTGATCATCACATATCCGGCCAGGGCTATCAGGGACCGCCGCATCCGCAGGGCCTGACGGTGATCATTTTTGGAAATAAACCAGGTCACAGTCCGTCACATCCGTTTTCAATTTTCAATTGCGGCTTTCTTGTCATACCCGGAAGCAGGCCGCAAGAGAGCTAAGGTCATCGCCCATCTGCAACAGGCCGGTCGGCGACCTCCCGCACCGCATCCCCTGTCTTGCGGGTCCGGTCCACCGCCTCGTGAAGACGGGAAAGGTCGGTGTTCACACGCCACATCCTGAAAGCATACCACAGTCTATTGAATCTGAACAGAAAAAAGATCCGTCATCAACTGATCATAAGGTAAGTCACCAGGCCAAGGGCCGTTACCGCAGCCAGCACCAGAAGGGTGGAAAACACCCTGGCAAACCGTTGGGCCGTCGGCAGGCCAGCTTCGCCTTTCTGCCGAAACCAGAAAATTCGATAGGCAAGCAGCCGACCGCACCGGTCCGCCCCGCGGCCGTACCAGACCCAGTGCCACAGTCCGGAAAAGAAGAAAAAGAAGAAAAGGCTGGTAAAAAAAAGCGCGATCAGGATATAGACCATGGTGTCTTCGCCTGCCATACCCCCCTCGCAGCGATTGGTTTATTCCCCGGGGCCGATATCCACCGTGCCCGATGGCTCGCCATTCAACGCTTCCGCCCGGACCGATGCCAGTATCTCATTTTTCAGGGCATCATACTCCTGCCGGGTGATCATGCCGTCCCGGTGGAGCCGACCCAGTTCACCCAGGTCGCGAATACGGGTGCGGGCCGGGTCTTCCAGCAGCGGCGCGGCGGTGCCCCCGGCCGGGTTGGCATCCATGGGATCCGGTGAGCCGCCGCCCATACGCAGGGAAGCGGCCCCGCCCAGCAGGCTGATCTCCACCGGCCGGCCCCTGAACTCCGGCATTCTCAGAATCTGCTGAATGGTATGGCGCTCCTGCTTCATTTTTTTCAATATATAATATCCGCTGCCCGCCACAATGGCGGCGCCGCCGAACACGAGCCACAGAAAATAGTAGGCCACACCCCTGAAGATCAGCACCACCAGGCCGGCAATGGCGATCAGCCCCAGGTGCAGCAGCAGAATCCAGTAGGCCAGCATCACCCCTTTTGTCAGGCTCTCTTCGGCTTTTCCCACGGGCCGGGCCGGGCCGGCCTGCTTTTTTCTTTTGAAAAACATTGTCTTTCCAGCTTTTCCCGATTCCGGGAGTTTAAAAATGCCGAATTATATAGAAGCCGGTTTCAACATGCAAGCCCGCATATTTCATGAAATTTATTGACATCCGGCCGGGCAGACGCTACTAAACATTTACCAACAATACGATACCCTTAATAAAACATAAGGATGGAACCGAACGAATGATAACGCCTGATTTTGAAAAGACCGGGGGCCTTGTACCGGTGGTCACCCAGGACGCGGTCACCGGCGAGGTGCTGATGCTGGCCTATATCAACCGGGAGGCCTGGGAGACGACCCTGGCGTCGGGAAAGGCCACCTACTACAGCCGGTCCCGGAAACAGCTGTGGATCAAGGGGGAGTCCTCTGGCAATGTACAGATAATAAAAGAGATTCGCATCGACTGTGACAACGACACCCTGCTTTTCAGGGTGGAACAGATCGGCGGCGCCGCCTGCCACAAGGGGTACAGGAGCTGCTTTTTCACAAAGGTGGAGGCCGACGGCACCGGCCGCATCACCCAGGAACGGGTTTTTGACCCCGCGGAGGTCTACAAAAAATGACACAGGTATTGAAATTCGGCATTCCCAAGGGAAGCCTTCAGGACGCCACCATCGCCCTGTTCAAGCGGTGCGGCTGGAAAATCAACGTCAATGGCAGAAGCTATTTTCCGGACATCAACGATCCGGCCATCTCCTGCGCCCTGCTGAGGGCACAGGAGATGTCGCGCAACGTGGAGCACGGCACCCTGGACGCGGGCCTCACCGGCAAGGACTGGATCGCGGAAAACAACTCCGACGTGCACGTGGTGGCCGACCTGGTCTATTCAAAGGCCAGCGCCCGGCCGGCCCGGTGGGTCATTGCCGTGGCAAAGGATTCGCCGGTCCAGAAGCTGGAAGACCTGGAGGGGAAAACCGTCTCCACCGAACTGGTCAACTACACCAAACGTTTTTTCCAGGAAAAAAAAATCTCGGTCAACGTGGAGTTTTCCTGGGGCGCCACAGAGGCCAAGGTGGTCTCCGGCCTGGCCGACGCCATCGTGGAGATCACGGAGACGGAAAGCACCATCCGGGCCCACAGCCTGCGCATTATCTATGAGATGATGCAGACCCACACCCAGCTCATCGCCAACCACGACGCCTGGAAAGACCCGTTTAAAAAGGCCAAGCTGGAACAGATCGCCCTGCTGCTCAAAGGCGCCCTGCTGGGAGAAAAGCTGGTGGGCCTGAAAATGAACGTGCCCCAGGCCGGCCTGGACGCCATTGTGGGCCTGCTGCCCAGCCTCAACGCGCCTACGGTGGCGCCGCTTTACCAGTCCGACTGGTTTGCCGTGGAAACCGTGGTGGATTCGGAAACGGTGCGGGACCTGATTCCCCAACTGATGGCCAAGGGGGCCCAGGGCATCATTGAGTATCCGTTAAACAAGGTAATATAACGGGATATGGGCGACAGACCCGGAAGGTGGCCTGCATGATTATTCGATCCGCCGAGTTTGTCACCAGCGCGGTCCGGCCCTCCCAGTATCCGGACACGGACCTGCCGGAAATCGCATTTGCCGGCCGGTCCAACGTGGGCAAATCCTCCATGATCAACCTGCTGGTCAACCGCAAAAACATGGTCAAAACCAGTTCCACCCCCGGCAAGACCCGGCTGATCAACTTTTTTAACATCAACGGCCGAATGATGTTCGTTGACCTGCCGGGATACGGGTATGCCAAGGTCTCCCGCAAGGAGCAACAAACATGGGGCCCCATGGTGGAGCGCTACCTGTCAGGCAGGAAAAACCTGCGGGGCCTGATGCTGCTGATGGACCTGCGGCGGGAGCCCAGGGAGGATGAGTTCCTGATGATGCAGTGGTGTGCCCATTATGGTATTCCCTGGAAGATGGTGCTGACCAAGGCGGACAAATTTAAAAAGACGACCGCCGACCGCCGGCGTCACGAAATTGCCCGGGCCGTGGGCATTGGCGCGGACGAGATGATCCTTTTTTCCACTTTGCAGAAAATGGGCCGGGACCCGGCCCTGGAGACCATTGCCCGCATGACGGGGATTCTCGAGGAATAATCGATGACTGACCCGCTGGAACCCAAAAAGGCCTTTCGCTCCGGTTTTATCGCCATCAGCGGCCCGCCCAACGCGGGCAAATCCACCCTGCTCAACCTGCTGGCCGGAGAAAAAATCTCCATCACCTCGGACAAGCCCCAGACCACCCGCAACCGGATTCTGGGCGTTGTGAACCGCAAAAACGCCCAGATGGTGTTTGTGGACACGCCGGGCATCTTCCGGCCCAGGGGGAAACTGAACACCGCCATCGTGGGCACTGCCGTGTCGGCCCTGGCCGATGTGGACGTTATCCTGCTGGTCATTGACGTGGTAAAACCCCGGAAGGATGCCGAGCACCTGATCATTGAACACATGAAACACCACAACAAGCCCGTGGTTCTGGCCTTGAACAAAATCGACCGGATCAAAAAGCACAAGCTGCTGGAGATGATTGACTCCTGGCAGCGGCTCTATGCCTTTGAGCGGATCATTCCCATATCGGCCCTGGAGGCGATTCAGACCGAAGACCTGATGGTCGATCTGGAAGCGCTGCTGCCCGCAGGCGGCCCGCTGTTTCCAGAAGAGATGCTCACCGACGCGCCGGAGCGGTTTCTGGCCGCTGAAATGATCCGGGAAAAAGTATTCCACCTCACCGGCCAGGAGATTCCCTATGCCACGGCCGTGACCATCGACACGTTTAAAGAGAAAAAAGAGAGATCGGTTATTCACATTCAGGCCACCATTCACGTTGAGCGGGACTCCCAAAAGGGAATCATCATCGGCAGACAGGGGGCCATGCTCAAACAGATCGGGCAGGAAAGCCGGCGGGATATCGAGCAGATGACCGGGGCCAGGGTCTTTCTGGAACTTTTTGTCCGGGTTCAGAAAAACTGGAGCTCAGACGACAGGCGGCTGTCGGAGTTCGGTTATCCCTGACCCGAATATTTCATGAAACCTTTGGACGACGCATGACGGTGCTTTCCTTTCATCCCTGCTTTCCCGGAGACCGCTACATCCACTGCGCGGGCAGATCATTGACCGAAGATGAAAAAGCGGCCATGGGCCGGGCCGCGGCCGTGATCCTGCCCCAGGCGTGCGGCCCTGCACTCTACACGGAGGCCCAGAAGCGGTGCCGGAACGTGTTTCCCGACTTTTCCACACGTTTTACGTATCCGGGCAAAATCGGCCAGGCCGAACTGTTTTCCAAAATCGGGGTTGCTCACCCGGAAACGATGACTTATAAAACGGTAAAGGCGTTTTCCGAAACACACAGGGACGGAAGACCGTCTCTGGATTTTCCCCTGGTCTTCAAGCTTGACCAGGCGGATGAGGGCCGCGGCGTGTTGCCGGCAACAGGACCGGAAGACCTGGCCGCCCTGCTCGACAAGGCCCGTGCGTGGGAGCGCACCGGCCAGGCCGGCTTTGTTTTGCAGCGGTATGTTCCGCCCTTTTTCGGTGTGCTGCGGGTGGTGGTGGTATATAGGACGTTTGTGGCCTACTGGCGAGTGGCCAATACAACCACCGGCTTTGCCGTGAACATCGCCAGGGGCGCCGACATTGATGGCCAGGCCCACCCGGAGCTGAAGGAAAAAGGAATCGCCGCGGTTCAGGCGGTCTGCGAAAAGACAGGTATCAACCTGGCCGGTTTTGACCTGATCTTTCCGGCGCACGCCCCGGAAAGCGGCCCGCTCTTTCTTGAGATCAACCATTATTTCGGCCGGCGGGGCCTGGGCGGATCGGAACGCTACTACGCACTTCTGACACGGGAGATCAACCGGTGGCTAAAGGACCGGCACATCGCCGCGTGAAATCGCCTTCCCCCTGGGGGGACATGGCAGATGACACGGCGGTAAAACGGGAAAAAAACAAGGCGCGGGACCTGCGGCAGACCCAGTGGTGGAAACAGCAGCTGGCCAAAGGCACCTGTTACTACTGCGGCAAACCCTTCCGGCCGTCGGAGCTGACCATGGACCACGTGGTGCCCCTGTCCAGGAGCGGCAAAACCACAAAGGGCAACGTGGTGCCGGCCTGCAAATCGTGCAACACGCAAAAGCAGCAGCTGGTGCCTGTGGAGTGGGAAGCATACCTCAAAACTATTCAGAAGGACTGAACCGCACATGAACCGCCCCATCCGCCAGCCGGCAGACACAGTCATCTCCAACCAGGTACTGATCGCCATTCGCCGCATCATTCAGTCCGTGGACCTGCATTCCAGGGCACTGGTCCGGCAGTTCGGGCTTACCGGGCCCCAGCTGATCGTGCTCCAGACCATTTCTGTTCACCAGGAAGTCGCCATCAACGAAATCGCCAAGGCCGTGAGCCTGGGCCAGCCCACGGTGACCGGTATCCTGGAGCGGCTGGAGCAGCGGGGGCTGGTTGAAAGGCAGCGTGGTCAGCAGGACAAGCGGAAGGTTTATATCACGGTTACCGCCTCGGCCCGGCAGCTGCTGGACAAGGCCCCGCCCCTGCTGCAGCAGCATTTTATCGAATCCTTTCACCGGCTGGCCGACTGGGAACAGGCCATGATCCTCAGCTCATTGCAGCGGGTGGTGGCCCTGATGAACGCCCGGGACATTGACGCGGCCCCGATCCTGGCCGAGGCCGGCCCCCTCAGCGGTGTAGATCCACCCCCGCCGAAAAAACCGCCCGCCGGGCGGGGCCGCCCCGGAAAGGCAAAAACAACGCGGGATTGATCAGGGTTTGTCCCGGGGTCTGGAACCATCACCGGCCTGTTCAAACAGGATGCGGTGCAGTTCCCGCCGGGTAAAGTAAGGGTCGTCGTTTCTCAGGTAGGGCAGCAGAATCTTCTTGCGCCGGACCAGGTCCCTTGAAAGCTCGCCCATGATCACGTCGGTTTCATAAAGCCTGGCCTTGTAAATCCGCTGCCCAAAGGGGTTGATGATCTCGCTGCCACCCCAGAACCGGTACCGCTTTTTGACCTCCGGCACCAAGAACACGTCCGATGTCTTTTTCAGCAGTTTGTCATCCTCTGGTATGTCCCAGGTCTCGTCCGGGTCTTCGGTGCCCACCCGGTTGGCGCAGATGTTGTAGATGCCGAACACCCTGGAGTAGAACCGGTTGATGATGTCCCAGCTCTCCATGTTGCTGAACTCCGCGCCCATGGATTCTTCCGACGAGTTGATGATGGAGACGAAGATATCGGCCTTCTGGGTGACGCCCAGATAGGGCAGGGCCGGATGCCACATGTCGTTGCAGATAAACACCGACACATTAAAGTGGTTGAGCCGGAACACCCGGATATGCTTGCCGTTGGCAAAAAACTTGCGCTCCTCAAAAGCCCCGTAGTTGGGCAGGTTCAGCTTGCGGTAGGCAAACAGAATCTCCCCGTCCACCGCGATCAGGGCTGAATTGTAAAAATTCATGGACCGGGACTCTTCGATAAACCCCACCACCGCGGCGGTTCCCTTTGTGGCGGCGGCCAGCGCTTGAATCTGGTCGGAATCCAGTCGCAGGGCCGCCTTGTGATATTGCAGCCCCACAAAATAGCCGGTCAGGGCCAGTTCAGGAAAAACCACCAGCTGGGCGCCATGCTCCCGGCATTTATGAATATGAGCAATCACCGATTCAAGGTTGGTCTGGACATCCAGCAGCGACGGCTGTGTCTGGCAGATGGCCACCCGCATGGCACGTCTCCTTTCTATCCCTCCACCACGGCATGTACGGCCTTGGCCACGTCCGGCGCCAGGGGCTCGGGCGTATGGTCGGCCAGAATTTTATCCACCTTTTCAGTGGCCCGCTCGCCAAGGCTTTTCGCCCCCTTCTTCTGCCATGAGGCATGGTTGGATCGGTCGAAAATACCGGGATACCACCGCTCACGAAAATGTTCCATGGTGTGGGGGTGGTCCAGGTACTGGCCGTCCGGCCCCACCTGGTCGATCAGGTCCAGGCACAGGGTCTCATCGGATATATCCACCGGATGCATGAAGGCGTCCAGCCAGCTTAAAATCTCGTTACAGATCACCAGCTGGGGCAGTGATCCGCTCAGCCCCGATTCCAGGTATCCCACGTCGTGAACAAGATTGCCGCCGAACAGGGCGTCGGTGAACAGGGTCAGGGCCGCCTCGGCGGATGCCTGCTGGTCCATGACCTTGGACTCGCTGCATCCGGCCAGGCTGAAGGTGGGCAGGCCCAGAAAATGGGCAAAATCTATGGCCTGGCCCCGCTTTTCCGGATCGGCATAGGGCTGGGTGGTGGTTTTCATGTCCAGCATGTTGCCGCCCCACCCCGGCATGATAAAGGGGGCGCCTTCGTTGTTGAGCTGGGAAAGCACCAGGCCGGCCAGCACGCCGGCGTTGTTCACCGCCATGGTGCCGGCAATGGTCATGGGCGCGGTCACGCCGCCCTGGGCCGACGGAATATAGGTAAAGGGAAGCCCCCTGCCCGACAGGTAGAGCAGCTTCTGTAGTGCCTCGCCGTTGTGGCGCAACCCGGTGGTCACGTTGATGTAGCAGGCGGCAAAAGGCCGCTGCCGCAGCTGGTCCTCGCCCCCGGCCACGATCCCGGCCATGGTCACGGCGTCTTTGCACCCGGAAAACTCGGTGGTCACGTAGACAATGGGCTTGGTGGTATGGTTGAGCATGGCCTCCATCTCGTAGCGGTCCAGCTTTTCCTGGGGCACGTCCGACGGCAGAAACATGCACATCACAAAATCGATGTGGTCCAGGGCATCGCAAAGGGTCATGCCATCAACGATGTCCTGAAGCACCGCCTTTCGCCGCTGGCCGGTGCGGTGGTCGATGATGTGAAGACAGTCCGAGCCGGTGCCGAAGTAGCTGCGGTGGCCCCCCACCTGCATGGCCCGGTTGCCGTTGCGGTCACAGAAGTTGATCTTGCGGGGCACCGTGCACAGGGCCTTTTCCACCATGCCGGCGGGAATACGCACCCGGTTGCCGTCGCTTACCATGGCGCCGGCCTTTTCAAACAGGTCGACGGCCGCCTGCTCGTGCAGGCACACGCCGGTGCGCTCCAGGATTTCCAGGCAGGCCCAGTAGAGCTTTCTGCACTGGTCTTCCGACATCTTCCGGGCCATGGGACTTAACAAAGCGTGCTGGTTGCTGCGAATATTTGCCATTGTCTATTCTCCTTTTTCTCCTGATTCGGCGATTGACATGTAAGGGGTTACACCAGGGACTTGGCGATGCGCACCGCTGATCCGGCGTCCGCGCCATAGGCGTCGGCCCCGATCTGTTCGGCATACTCATCGGTGACCGGGGCGCCGCCCACCAGCACCTTGACCTGGTCCCGCAGCCCGGCATCCTTGAGGGCGTCCACCACCTCCTTCATCACCGGCATGGTGGTGGTCAGCAGGGCCGACATGCCCACCAGGCTGGCCGAATGTTCCTTTACCGCGGCCAGAAAAGCGTCCGGCGCCACGTTGGTGCCCAGGTCCACCACGGAAAAACCCGACCCCTCCATGAGCATCTTGACCAGGTTTTTGCCGATGTCGTGCAGGTCTCCGTGCACGGAGCCGATCACCAGGGTGCCCTTGTTGCCGCCCCCGCCTTCGGCCAGGTGGGGCTTTAGCAGTTCGGTGCCCGCACTCATGGCCTTTGCCGACATCAGCACCTCGGGAATAAACATCTCTTCTGCTTCCATCTTCTCGCCCACGATGTCCATGGCCCTGATCATGGCCCCCATCACGGCCCCGGCATCGTCTCCCCTGCTGATCCCCTCTTCGGCCAGCTGCTTTACCCTGTCCGGATCACCGGCCAGAATCGCTTCCGTCATATTTGCAAACTGTGTCATGGTTTTCTCCTTTGGCTTGGGTTCATATTAAAAAAGATTTTCCCGTGTTTTTCAGGGTGTGGTCGTCCCGCATGTAACCGGCCCGGCTGGTGTTTCGCATGATTGCGGCAAGCCCTTCCGGATCGTAGGGCTCCAGCTCATATTCCGGGGCCTGATCCGGTCCCGTGGACCGGCACAGGTCGATGTGACGTTCCAGCTTGGCGATGGAAAAAGAGACCAGTTCCTTTAAAAACCCGAAGGCGTGGCGCATCTGGTGAAACCCGTATTTTTTCATCAGGGCAAACCCGTTGATCGCCTCGGCTTCAGCCACCTGGTTGGGATGGGCCTGGCTGGTGGTGCAGGCGGTCTGAATGGAGGGCAGGTCCAGGCGCTTGTTCACCTTCTCCATGAGCAGGTTGGCGATGTTGAAGGAGACCAGCCCCAGGTTCACGGCATAGTTGTCATTAATGCTGGCAATGGAGGGCAGGCCGGCATGAACCACCGTGATACCGGGGTTGACCAGCTGAGCCAGGGTGATGCCGAACAGGGCCTCGGCATGGGTCAGGGTCACCAGGCTGGACATGGAGTAAGGACCGGAAAGGCCGGCCATGGGCATGGTGGAAACATAAATGGGAATCCCCTGCCGTACGCAGGAGAGAAACGGCGGAATCATGCTCTCGATGATGGCAAGAGGGCTGTTGATGATGGAGAACTGAACGGTCAGGCCGCCCCGGCTCCGGTGAATCTCCCCGGCCCGGGCAATGCCGGCCTCAGAGACCGCCGCGACATATACCGGCTTTTTGCAGGACGCAATGATGGTGTCCATCACCTCCACCTCGTGCTTGGGAATCAGTACGCCCCGGGCCATGAAGTCAATCACATCCGCCTGGTCCACGATGGCGGCGATTTTCGCCAGATGTTCAAACGTTGGGGCAATCAGTTCACCGGTGACATCGTCATGCACAAAGGGCGCGGTGCCGCCCACGCCAAAGGCATTTTCACCGATCCAGTAGGAGCCCCGTTTCGGGGTCATGGCCAGGGCCTGGTCCACCAGGGGCCCCAGCACGTGCAGGTGACCGGTGGTCTCGTCAAAGGCCGCCTGCCCGGTCTGTTCAAATATCTGTCGCACCTCCGTTGAAGGGCACCACACACCGGTCTCTTCCAGTACGCGCACCGCGTCCCGGTGAATCCGGTCCAGCAGGGTATCGTCCGCAAATTTCATGGGTGTCGTTGTCTGCTCCTTGTTGTTCGTCGTTTTCGTTTCCGGTTCAAACATTTCACACAACCTCCGGGTTACACACTCAGGCGCATGCCGTCATGGGCAAAACGCATGTTGTCCAGGCCCGCTTCCAGGGCCGTATAGTCGTCATGGCTCCGGTTCCAGTACTCTTCCAGGTGAACAAACACCGCCTTCCCGGCGCCGATACGGCGGCAGAGGCCCACGGTCTGGTCAAACGTATAGAGCGTGGACCGGGAGACATGATCCGGCGGATAGACAAAACCCTTCTTCAGGCCGGTCTCAAAAAGGCCGGGCTGAATCACCAGCAGGTCGGGATTGCGCACCACCGGGTCATTTTCGGGAAACGGCCGTATGTCGCAGACGGCATAAACGATCTTTGCACCCGCCTTTTCAAAAATATAGACGTAGGCGGTCTGGTCCCCGCGGTCCACGGGAAGGGCTGTCACCGTGACATCGCCGATTCGCGTGGACCGGTCAAAGGCCCGGCACCGAATCAATCCCTGGTCCCGGTAAAAAGCCGCCTGGGAACCGTAAGCCGTGCGAATCCGGTCCAGTCGCTCCATCAGGGGCCGGGGCAGCACCAGGTCTATGCATTTGCCTGAACAGGCACGCCAGGTCCGAAAGTCCAGGGCGATCTGCTCCACTACCCGGAACCCTTCCACATGATCCGGGTCCAGGTGGGTAAAGATCAGGTGGTCCACCCGGCCGATGGCCTCCCGGTTCAACTGGCCGGCGATTTCGGCCGGCGTGTCAATCAGCAGGCCGGCGTCGTGCAGAAAGGCCGCCGGCCCGGAGCGGGCATAGGGGATTCCTTTTTCCCGGGCCTGCCGGCACACCGGGCAGGTACACAGCGGCCTGGGGATCACCATGCATCCGCCGGAACCCAGAATGGTCAGTTCCATGCCGCTTCTCAGGCCACCCGGGAGGCGTCGTCGGTCTCCTCTTCGTGCTCGTGCTTCAGGTCCCCGTCCACGGTCCCCTTGACCTTCTCCCGCTCCTCGGCAAAATCAAACCCGGTCCAGATGCCGATGGAGCCCAGAATCGAATCCTGGGGGTGATATTCCCGAAAGATCTTGAAGTAGTAAGCCGCCTCCTTGCTGTTGATCACCGCGTCCGGATTTTCGGCCTTGATTTTTTCGTACTCGTCATCGCCCATCTGGTTGGCCAGGCGCTCGCCCAGGTCTTCGCAGCCCGCGCCCTGGGTGTACTGTACCTTGTAGCGCCACAGGATGTCGTCCGGCAGGTAGTTCGTGTTTTCAAAGGCCTTGCGCAGAATCCACTTTTCGATCTTGGCGCCGTTGTGCTCCCGAATCTTGAGTTCATGGGGAATCTTCATGGAAAGGTCCACCATGGCCTCGTCCAGAAAGGGCACCCGAAGCTCCAGACTGAACAGCATGCCCATGCGGTCGGCCCGCTGCAGGTTGATGTTGTGCAGGTTGCCGATGCAGCGCCGGGCTTCGAGGTTCAGCTTGTCTTCCGGAAAATGTTTCATGTAATGATAGCCGGTAAACAGCTCGTCGGCCCCTTCGCCGGTGAGCACCACGGTGACATATTCGGCCGCCATCTTGCAGGTGAAGTAACAGGGCACGGCGCACCGTACCAGGGAGGGGTCGTAGCTTTCCAGCTTGTTGATCACCGTGGGCAGGGCCTCGTAGTACTCGTCCTCGGTGAAAATCAGCTCGTGATGGGTGGAACCGATATGGGCCGCGGCTATACGGGCCGCCTTGACATCGTCACTCACATCCCCGAAGGCGTCTTTCATTCCCACCACAAAGGTGTGAAGCCGGGGAATCTCGTCCGCGGCAATGGCCGCCACCAGACTGCTGTCCAGCCCGCCGCTGCAGAAAGAGCCCACCGGCACCTCGGGGTCGGCCAGCAGCCTTTTCTTCACGGCGTGAATAAAGGTTTCCCGGATAACCTCGCAGGTCTCCTCGATGTCGGTGAGCTGGTCATCCTCAATGGGCGGCACCTTGTAGTACTGCACAAACCCTTTTGCAGGCGTATAATAATGGCCGGCCGGAAACTCGTGGACTTCGTCCAGGCCGGCAAAACTCATGGCTCCCAGCTCGGAGGAAAAATAGAGGGCGTTCTGTTTGAAACCGTAATAGAGCGGCTTGATGCCGATGGGATCCCGGGCCAGCATGAAGGTATCACCGTCAAACAGGGCGAACGCGAACATGCCGTCCAGTTCCTTGACGCAGGCAGGCCCTTTTTCTTCGTAGAGATGAAGCACTACCTCGGTGTCTGATTTGGTGCGGAACCGGTACCTGTCCGCGATCCCCATCCGCAGCTTGCGAAAGTTGTAAATTTCACCGTTGGCCACGATACCCTTTGTCCCATCATCGGTGAGGATGGGTTGACGGCCGGTGGCCACGTCCACGATGGAGAGCCGGGTATGGCCCACCACAAAATTGGCGCCCGTATGCATCCCCCGGTCATTGGGGCCCCGATGGCCCAGGGTATCCAGCATGCGTTTAACGGTCTGTTCATCCTTTCTGCCGAAACATCCAGCAATGCCGCACATGGTATCTCTCCTTTGTCTGTTTAGTTTCCATCCATAATCAGGATGGAAAACTTTTGTCGTATCCCCATAATCAATGGATGGATACAAGTTAATCGACAAATACCTTGCCGAAGTTGGCTGTGGTCAGCGGATCCTCAATATACATGCCCACTCCGGTGTGCATGATCGATTCCATGCCCCGGGGGTCGTAAACCGGCATCTCCACCGCGGGTGCGTCGGCCGGGGTGGTGTTTTCCAGAATCTCAATGGAACGTTCCAGCTTTTCGATGGAAAAATCGATCAGGTACCGCAGGAATGAAAAGGTATGGCGCATCATGTGAAACCCGTATTTCAAGCACATGGCCTGCCCGGCTTTGGCATCGTCATAGGCCCGCCGGGTCAGGTGTTCCTCGTGGGTGGTGCAGGCGCTTTGAAACGCCGGCAGGTCGAGCATCAGGCACAGGTGGGTCATCAGAATGTTGAGCAGGTTGTGGGAGACCAGCCCGTAGTTGGGGTTGTATTCGATGCGCGGGTCGGCAATGGTGGGAAACCCGGCATGGATGCACACGGCCCCGGGCCGAAGCAGCTGGGAAGCACAGATGCCGAAGAGCACCTCGGCATGGGTCATGGCCAGGACCCCGTTGTAGCAGAAAGGGGCACTGATGCCGGCCATGGGCATGGCGGAAATAAAAACCGGCAGCCCGGCCTGGACCACCCTAACAAAATGATCGGAAAAATTTTCATTTACCTCCAGGGGGGGGCGGGTCAGGCAGAAGACCACCATCACGTTGCCCCGCTTTTTGTGAAGGGCCACGGCCCGCTCCAGGGCGGCGTCCGATGTCACGGCAAAATAGAGCGGCTTGGAGCAGTGGGTATCCATCAGGTTCATCTGGACCACCTCGTCGGCCAGCTTCACGCCCCGGCCCATGCCGGCCACGACCCGGCTTTTCTCCGCGATTTGAGCAATGCGGGCCACGTGGTCTTCGGTGGGCATGATCCCGCCCTGCCCGTTTTTATCATCATAAATATAGGGCGCCGTGCCGCCGATAAAAAAACTGTTTTTCGGCACAAAGAAATCGGCCACCCCCGGCGTGCTGCCCAGGCACCGGTCCACCAGGTCACGCATCAGGTAAATCCGGTTCTCATGAATCAGAACCAGACCTTCGGCCTCAAGGGCTTGAAACACCTCCACCATTTGGGGCTGCCGGCATCCCACACCCAGGTTTTCCAGAATCCAGCAGGCATCCTCGTGGACCTGCTTGAGCATCTCCACGGTTGGTTTTCCCAGCACACGTTCAGAATGATTGACCTGCTCGCTGTTCAATCGGGCCTCCTTGCTGTGCCGGTACCAATCAGCAAACAAAACAACTCGCTGTCGGCCGGGTGACCGGCAAATTAAAATTCAGACAAATAATTTCATCTCAAATTATTTTTACAGGAAACTGTATGAAACTCATGCATTTTTCAAATTTATGGTCTGTCAATAATTATTGAACAATATCAGAATAATATTATTTGTCAAGGCTTATTGATAAAATCTTTACCCCTGTCTTAAATTAACATTGCATAAGAAGTGTTTTTTGTTTTTTTATCCATACTTAAGGAATTAAAACATTGTGTAAAAACAGTTTTTAAGGGTATAAAAATCCCTTGTAAGACCATGCCTGCAAGAAAACGGGATAAAAAAGCGGGCCGGAAACGCGGAAACTTAAACGAAAAGACGGATAAAACAGATAGATCAGGGATTTTCTTTTTTTATTTTCAGAATCTCGTCATACAACTGGCGCCGGGGGATGTTGTACCGGAGGGCCAGGGTTTTGGCCAGTTCCGACGCGCCGCAGTCGGCTTCCCGAACGGCCCGGGCCAGGTCTTCGGGATCCAGGGTCTCGCCGTCCCGGGGGGCACCCTCCACCACCACGGTGATCTCCCCCTTTACCGCGTCCCGGGCGTCCAGAACAGCCGAAAGTTCAGACAGGGTGCCGCGAAGAAACTCTTCATGGGTCTTGGTCATCTCCCGGCACACAACGGCCTGCCGGTCACCCAGGGCCGTTTCCAGCTCGGCCAGAAAAGCCGCGGCCCGATGGGGGGCCTCGTAAAAAATCAGGGTGGCCCGTTCATTGGCCAGGTCGGCAAGCCTGCGACTGCGCCGGCCCTGCTTTTTGGGCAGAAAACCGGCAAACACAAAAGCGTCGGTGGGCATGCCGCTTACCGACAGGGCCGCCACCGCCGCCGACACACCGGGCACGGGCACCACTTCGATGCCACAGGCAATGGCGCTTCTCACCAGGTAAAAGCCGGGATCGGAAATGGAGGGGGTGCCGGCATCGGTGATCAGGGCCACGGACATTCCCTGTTGCAGCCTGTGGACCAGGTCGGCGGTGCGCTGCTGCTCGTTATGCTCAAAACAGGAGATCACCCGGCCCCGGGCGGCAATATCGTGGGCCGAAAGCAGGCCCAGTGCCCTGCGGGTGTCTTCCGCGGCAATAACATCGGCCTCGGCAAGGACCCGCAATGCCCGCAGGGTGATGTCCTCCCTGTTGCCGATGGGGCATGAAACCACGTAAAGCCTGCCGCTCATAATACTATATCCGCTGTCTTGATTCAGGGCCGGTCACTTGGCCCGAAAAATCCGCAATTCTGCTGCCTGTCTACTTTCTCTTACTCTTACTCTTTCTCTTTCTCTTACGCCTGCTCCTGCTCAAAAACCGGCTTCCGGAAAACGCCATCACGGGCCCGGACAAAAGAAAGGCGCCTCAAAGGCGCAGGCGGATTACAATTACAGCCCTTTTTCTGTCAGGCGCAAGCCTTCTTTTTTCTGTTGATGTTTATCATACTCTTCTGGTATGTACAATGAACGCTGGCGGCACAGCCGCCTTGATCTCTGGCGGCACAGCCGCCTTTCAGGCAGACCGGTTGACCTCGCCTACCAAGGGATACCCCGCCACAGGTCATGGTTTTAAAACAAAAAATGTTGTCCTGCCTGATATGACACTATAACCCAAGAAAGAAGACCCTATGTCTGACACTCAGCCACAGAAAAGCGGGCTCCTGGCATCCGCCTGGGACCTGTTTGCATCCATCCGGCTTACTGTGGGCATTCTGCTGGTCCTGGCCGCTACGGCAGTCATCGGCACCCTGATTCCCCAGACCCAGCCGGCCGCCTTTTACGCGGCCAAGTACGGAGAATCCGGGGCACGGCTCATCGCCCTGCTCCAGATCGACGACATGTACCGGTCCCACTGGTTCCAGGCCCTGATCCTGATGCTGGCGGTCAATATCCTGGTCTGCTCGGTGGTTCGCCTGAAAACCGTATGGAAAATCGTGTTCTCAAGAACCCCCTCCTTTTCTGAAAAAAGCTTCAAGCAGCCAGCCGGCGGGCCCTTTACCGTAAAAGGCGCGCCCGAGGCTCTGCAGAAAAGCTACCATGCCTTTCTGAAAAAACGGTTTTCAACCGTGGTACACCAGCCGGCCGACAACGGCTTTCTGCTGTTTACCGAAAAGGGCCGGGCCACCCGCCTGGGCGTTTACGTGGTCCATCTCAGTGTGCTGGTGCTGCTGGCCGGCGCCCTGGTCGGCTCTTTTCTGGGATTTGACGGCTATGTACAGATTCCCGAAGGCCAGTCCGCTTCCACCATCTCCCTTCGGGAGTCGGGCGCGGACATGCCCCTGGGCTTTGAAATCCGGTGCGATGACTTTGAGGTCAGCTTCTATGAATCGGGCCGGCCCAAAGAGTACCGCTCCACCCTCTCCATCCTGGAAGACGGCCAGGTGAAAATCACAAAGGATATCGTGGTCAACCGGCCCATGAAATACAAGGGGGTCCGCATCTTTCAGTCCAGCTACGGCACGGCATCGGCCAGAGACGTGGCGCTTTCCTTTACCAGCAAGGCCACGGGCATGACATACCGGCAGACCATGGGAATCGGGGAGTCGGTCACCCTGCCCGAGGGGCTTGGCACATTTACCCTGATGCGGTTTACCAACTCTTTTCTGTTCATGGGAAAACACGACGTGGGCCCCTCTTTTCTCGGCATGATCGAAGCCGGGGAAGATGCCCGCACCGTGGTGCTGCCGCTGCGCCACGCCGCCTTTGACAAAATGCGCCAGGGTGACGTGGTCGTGACCGTGGAAAACTTTGAAAGCGTCATGTACACCGGGCTTCAGGTGGCCAAAGACCCCGGCGTGCCCCTGGTGTATGCCGGGTTTATCATTATGATCCTGGGCATCTATGTCACCTTTTTCACGGCCCACCGGAAATTTGCCGTGCGCGTGGCAACGGAAAAAGGCAAAACAACGGTAACGGTTTTCGGCACGGCCAACAAGAACCGGCACGGGGCCAAACGAAAGGCCGCGGAAATCGGTGAAAAACTGGCAAAACTGAACGCCTGATTACCCGCTTATGCAAAGCAACAGATAAGGAACCGCATATATGATCAACGCTTATATTCTTTCTACAACCACATTCGTATACGGCCTGGCCGTGGTGGCCTATGTGGCGGCCTGGGCCTTTGAAAACCGGTTCGCCGGCAAAGCCGCCACCATTATTACCTGGGGTGCGGTGGCCGCAAACCTGGCCGGCATTCTTGTCCGGTGGTTTGAGTCCCATCAGATGGGGCATGGCTATGTGCCGCTGTCCAACCTCTATGAGTCGCTTGTTTTTTTCTCTTTTGCCATCGGCGTGGTTTACCTGATGATCGAACGGCGCTTCAGGACGCAGGCATTCGGCGCCGGCGCCATCCTGCTGGCGTTCATCGCCCTGGCCTATGCGTCTCTCTCTCCGGAAGTCGAGCACCAAATTCAGCCCCTGATTCCGGCCCTTCAAAGCAACTGGCTCACGGCCCACGTCATCACCTGTTTCCTGGGATACGCGGCCTTTGCCATCGCCTTTGCCGTCAGCGTGGTCTACCTGATCAAACACGGGGAGACCGCCGCAAAACCGGTCCGGCCATCCGCCTTTTTTCCCCCGGCTGAAACCCTGGACGAATTGATTCACCAGACCGTGGTGTTTGGATTTTTCTTCCTGTCCGTGGGCATCATCACCGGCGCGGTGTGGGCCAACACGGCATGGGGCCGATACTGGGGATGGGATCCCAAGGAGACCTGGTCGCTGATCACCTGGTTCATCTACGCGGCCATGCTTCACGTGCGGCTGATGCGGGGATGGCAGAGCAAACGGATTGCGTGGTTTGCCATTGCAGGGTTTGCAGCGGTGCTGTTCACCTACTTCGGCGTGAACCTGCTGCCCGGCCTGCACAGCTACCAGTAGCCCGTTGATCTCTCCACATCGAAATCGCTATCGGTATCGGTATCGATATCGGTATCGAATTGTATTTACAGCGGTGCTCTCAAAGATTGTTTCTCTTATCCTGCTTATCCGTGTACTTTTCTTGGCGGCAAGAAAAGTACCAAAAGAACCGGCCCGTGCAGCTTGGCCTTCGGCTTCCCTCGCGCAAACGGTTTTTTCAGCGCGGGCAGGAACTCGCCCGCCTGCGGCGGTGCTCAAACAGCCTGCCCGCTTTATCTGAAAAAACCGTCCGCGCTCGGCTGCGCTGCAATGGGCAGGAATGCTTCGTTTGCACCCTATATTCAAAAAGCGCTTCTTCTGTAAAACATTTGCTATACAAATCATACTCAGAGCTGCGTGTATGGCAAACCTCACCGCACTATCCAAATTGAAACTTTGTTGATTTTTCCAAAAAAGCCGGTCTATATTTGCTTATCAA
>JAXHVI010000184.1:0-2291 GCA_034189195.1 Thermodesulfobacteriota bacterium
GCGGCCCTGCACGGGTGTGACCTGATCCTCCATGCCGGCGACATCGACCACCAGGGTGTTCTCGACACGCTGGCATCCATTGCCCCGGTGGTGGCGGTGCGGGGCAACATGGACCGCGGCGGATGGGCCGACCGGCTCCCTGTCTTTGAAACCGTCACCGTGGCCGGCGCAGACATCTATATGCGGCACGACCTTCTGGCCCTGGACCTGGATCCGGCCGGGTATTTTGCCGTGGTGATCCACGGCCATACCCACTCGCCGTCCCGCACGGTAAAAGACGGGGTCCTGTATTTCAATCCCGGCAGTGCCGGACCCCGGCGTTCCGGCCTGCCGGTGTCGGTGGGGCTGCTGACAATTGACGGCACATCAGTGGAAGGATCGTGGGTGATGCTGGATGCCTGATATGGACAAGATTGATGGCTTCGTAAAAAGCCCAATATCTGCGTTGCGCTGCACCCCTCGTCACTGCGACGTACGACAAGTACGCCTCATTCCTCGGGATTTGCGACGCCTTGATCTTGAACTTTTTACTTTGCCATCTTGTTCCCGACTTTTTACGATGGCATCAAGATTGCTTCGCTGCGCTTCCGCCGTCGCCAAAGGCTATGGCGGACAGGCGCAATGGCGTTTAAAATAAACGCTCTTTTAAGTTACAACCCTTTCAACCGGTCCACCTGCGGCTGGTACGACTTGTCCAGCCTGATCGCCTTTTTGAAAAAAGCGTCCGCCCCCCGGCCGTCACCCGACTCCAGGGCATCCACGCCCCGGGCAAAGAGCAATGCCGCTTCGATGCTGCTTTTGGAGCTTGCCTGGGCCACCGCTTCTTTGGCCTGCATGGATCCGGCGATCTTCTGCGCCAGGTGCCGCTCAAGGGTAAAAAAATCGTCGGTCTTTCCGGTGATGGACTCGGCCATGATCAGGCCGCCGGTCTCCACCTCGACCATTCTCATGTCGATGCGGACGTTTTTGCCCATCACCATGAAGGCCCCGAAACCAATGGCCTGGGCCCCGAGCATCTTGCCCATTTTCACGGCCGTGGACGCGTCGATTACCCCGGTCTGGCCAAGGGTGATTTCGTCAAGCAGGGCACGAATCTTTTCCCGCTCCACCAGCTTGAACGCGGCTCCGCTGTTCGCCAGCTCGGTCATCAGCATCACGGACAGGCCGCTTTTTAACGGGTCATAAGTCTCCGGGGTGGTGACGGAGTTATTTTCAAAGGGCAGAACGGCAAGGGTCCGGTCCCCGTCCGGGGCCGCCCCTGCAGGAGCCACAGGCAGCACACACGCCATCACGAAAATGGCCGCCGCTACAAACAAAATCCGTGTTTTCAAGGCGGGATACCTTCCTTTGTAAAATTAAAAACCCGTGACACAGCCCCGGTCGGGGCTATAGGAGCAGGCGGTTCCGATCCTGAAAAGGACCGGGACCGCCCGGTTATCAAACATTAATGGCCGCCACCGCCGCCGCCGCTTAAGGAGTCCTGCTTGGCTTTGTCCGCTGCCGCCTGGTCGTTTACCGCTGCGGCAAAACTGTTTTTCAGCGACTCGGGGGTCACCTGGCCCATACCCCCCGTGCCGGATGAGGCGTCGTCCGGGCACGATTCGCGGCCCAGCAGGGCCAGTTCAAACTGGGGGTCGGCCTGAAGGGCCTTGTTAAAAAGATCCAGGGCTGTTTTCCAGTCCGCCTGGTCCATGGCATCCAGGGCCTGACCATAGTAAAGAACCGCGTCGATATTTTTGGTGTGGACTTTTCCGACAGCCGCCTGCTCGGCCGGGGTGAGCTTGATGCCCTTCATCTCCGCCACACCGGCGGCAATGGCGCCGGGCAGCTGAAAAAAGTTGTCCCGTTTTACGGTCAGGGCCGCGTTGCCGAGGACCCTGCCTTTTGTGGTGGATGCCAGGGCCGTATCCGTGCGGATGTCCTTGGACAGGGTGCCCACGATCAGGTGTTCCGCCCCCACCAGCCGGCCCATGCGCGGCGCGGTTTTCGAATCCACAATGCCGGTCCGGCCCAGGGCCATCTCCTCCAGCAGGGCCTGAAGGCGAAGCCTTTCAATCACCTGAATGGAATTGATATGAGAAAGATTGCTGATGGTCATGGCAGCCAGGGCCTTCTGAAAGGCCGCCATGTGTTTGCCGGGTGTTTTGTCTTCATAATAAAACACGGCATAGGTCTCTACAGGGGGCTTGACCGTGGCCAGCTTTTTCTCCGATGCCACCGCCTCTTTGGCAAGCTTCTTGTTGTAGTCGATTTTCAGCAGGGTCAGCTGCTTACCCACCGCTTTTTCCAGC
>JAXHVI010000185.1:0-7732 GCA_034189195.1 Thermodesulfobacteriota bacterium
GGGCCGAGCTGATGGAGACCAGCCGGTCGTTGCGGGCAATCACCGTGGGCGCGTTGACATAATCCGATGACAGGAACATGAAGACCGGGTTTTTGTCCACGTAGCGGTAAAGATCGGCCGACCCCATGCACAGGGAGGCCACGGCCCGGCCCTTGAGCAGGGTCTTTTTCCGGTTGGTGATCACCTTGTTTTCAAACAGCGGAATCATGCCGTCGGTGATGAGTTGGGTGTGCAGGCCCAGGTCATTCTTGTTGCCCAGGTGATCGAGAATGGAGTTGGGCAGCTGGCCGAACCCGATCTGTAAGGTGGCGCCGTCCGGAATCAGCTGGGAAACGTAGTGGCCGATCCGCTGGGTCACCCGGTTTTCTTTTGCCTCCCGGAACCCCACCACCAGGGGTTCTTCGTGAAGCACCAGGTAGTCAATGTTATCCACGTGAATAAACCCGTCGCCGTAAGTCATGGGCATGTGCGGGTTGACCTGGGCGATGACCATGTCCGCGTTTTCCGTGCCGGCCTTGGTGATGTCCACCGACACCCCCAGGCTGCAGAAACCGAAGTTGTCCGGCGGGCTCACCTGGATCAGGGCCACGTCCAGGCCGATGTTTTTGTTGGCAAACAGGGAGGGAATCTGGGAGAGGTAGGCGGGAATGTAGTCGATTTTTCCGTCAAAGGCCGCCTTTCGCATATCCCGGCTGATGAAAAAGAGCTTGAGGAAAAATCGCCGCAGAAAAGAGGGGTCGTTGACAAATTGAGCAAAAGTGGAGGAAAGCATCTGGTAGACCATGATGTCCTGGATGGTTTCATCCTTGACCATGGTCTTGATCAGGTGTTGGGGCTCGCCGCAGCCGGTGCCGATAAAGACACGGTCCCCGCTTCGGATATGGGATATGGCCGCTTCGGCATCAACGATTTTCGCAGCGCAGTGGTTATTAAGCCAGTTTACATAATCCATCTTCTTCTTCTCCATCGGTTGTGTGGCCGGCGCCTTTTCCGGTACATTGAAAATATTTAAATCATCCTACCCCAGATCAGCATGAAATCAAATAAGATTGTGGCTTATAAGGACTGGAAGGCCGGAGGCGACATGGAACGGCATACGCTGGCGGCCCGGACAAAAGACACCGCCATTGATCTTGTGGCCACCCCAGTCAAGCCGCCGGTGATGCACGGCACGGACGGCATTGTGCCCAAGGGAGAGAACCGGGACGATTACTACATGTCTTTTACCCGGCCGGAACTTACCGGCACCCTGGTCTTTAAAGGCAAAGAGATGCCTGTTACCGGCACCGTCTGGTTTGATCACGAGTTCGGTTACATGGGCACCACCGCGGTTTCCGGAGGGGACTGGTTTTCCCTTGCGCCGCAATGGGCGGGTTCACTTCATTGCCTAGTAGATTCTGAGTGTATCGACGTCACTTGTATTTCTGTTACTCTACATATCGGTTTTGTCGGCTTTTCCATGGTTATAAGCTCATCCACCTTCGCTGTAATTGCTGTGCTGATGTGAAGAGCGTCAACAGGCTGCATGTCATATTGTGATGCCAGAGTCACCGCCTGCCCAGTTATTTGCGGGGACGTCAATACATTTTCGGAAGCACTCTTAAATATCGCCTGCATGAAATCGATTTCTTCTTGTCTTTTGTGAAATGTCGGTTTAGGCAGAACCTCCAGCCTGAGGTAGTCGCTGACGATGAATTTTCTTTCTGGGTCATCCAAAATTTGAAGAGCACGCCGGGCGACATGCTCTTCACCTTGGAAAGCTGCAATCAGAATATTGGAATCAATATATGTACGCTTCATTTTTGTGCGGTCACGGACGGGAAGCGGTGGTTTCTCGGGAACAAATTCATCCTCGGCCCCGTCGATGCTCATTGTGGTGTCTTGGGGTCAGTTCCAGATAAGCGCAGTATCCAATAGAACTCTGGCATGCCCGGGATAATCTATTCATCGGCTTCAAGTTCCCCGCGGCGACGTTTTACCTCTTCAAGAACTTCATTTTCCGAGAGAAGCTGTATCCCTGTAGCAATGGCCTTTGCACGTAATGTTGCGAGCGTCTTGCCTAATGCCGTTCTCGGGGTAAAGTCGGGCTCCAAACCAGAGGAAACAACCTCAGTCGCCTGATATGTACTTCTTTCTTTGCCAACAGGGTACACAAACACGATCCACGGAGGGGTTATATTATTCTGAAATATTGTAGATTCTTTGGACTCAAACCCCACATCGGGAGATAAAGAAGAAAGAAGCCCTGTATGCGTAGCAGACATGTTGTTGATCAGCGTTATGCTCGAAGCCATTTTTTATTACCTTTCGTATACTGGTTCCAGTCTTTCTATCGTTTCTCTTTTCATCAGGCTGAAAAACATTTTTTTGCATGCCAAGTGTACACCGTCAAGCTGATTTTTCAAAGTAACCCAAGTGTTGCCGCCGCTCAAGGCCATTATAGTGTCAATATCCACAAGAACGCCAGTAAGTTTTCCGCTCCCAGGAAGCTGCACATCAGCGGGAGAAATAATCTGCACGATGTGAATCAGATTGTCCTCTTTAATCTCTGTCCGGATTTGTACAGGCTTGGTGTTGATTTCATGGTTCCCTAGTTTTAAATCAAGATTTAGACAATTTAGACCAATGGACGGGTCCAGTTCAATCAGGTCAATATACTTCAGTGAAAACCTTTCGATTGTATTAATAAGATTCGTTCCCTGCACCGCTTTCGCAAGAGCGTCAATGTCTTGAGCGAAACGTGCCCATCCCGAATAGGGACGTCTACAACTCAAAGAGACAACATGTTCACCAATCAGAACCGCCTGATTCCCATTTTCCAACTTTATTTTTGGCGCATATCTCAAACCCGGGTCTTGTTCAAGAATAGGGCCGGGGATGCTGGCTGCTGGTAACCGGACAATGTTTTTGTATTTATCGGACAATGCTTTAAAAAGCATCCCCGGCAACAAATCGGCGACCGATGATTTGGCCCCTGAAAAGCGAACCTCCCATATAGCTTCAAGAAGAGGTTCTTTTTTAAGTCTGACAGGGATTTTGTTGTCCATTCTGTGCTTCTCGGAGTCCGGAGGCATCAATTGGTAAACCATGATTTTCAGTTTACATTGAAAGCCCCCGGATACCTTTTAATGGGACCAAGAATAATTCTTACTTCATTCGTACCAGGTCGTTGGTTTTAAAGCCCGTGCCGGAGCGGACCATGGCCACGGAGCCGTCGTTTCCGAAAAAGGCGGTGACCATCAGTTCACCCTTGATCCGGCCCGGCGCGTAACCGATGGCCGCCCGTGTCTGGGGATCATAGATCATGTCGCCCAGTTCCTGGACCACCAGGATGTCGCCCACCTTGAGTCCTGTCTTCTTCCCGGCGTTGATGTAGACGGTCTGTCCCTTGACATCGGCGATGCGGCCGTTCCAGTCGGTCTCTTCCAGCTGTTTGAGCATGTTGACCATGGCCTTGGTCAGGGCGTCCCGCAGTGCCCCGTCCCGCAGGTCCGCGTCATAAGTGGACCTGGAGCCCAGTCCCAGCGCCCCGCCGGTGGACTTGGCATACTCGCCCTGGCCTGAATCAGCCATGATCTGAATGCCGGTGGTGGTGTCCACGATACGGTAGTCCACGGTGACCCGGGCGATCTGTTTTTTCTTCTGATAGATCAGCAGGTCCTGGCCCTCCTCCGCCTCGGAATAAGCGGTGATGGCGCCGGTGACAATGGCGTTGAGGCCCAGCACCTTGCCCATTTTGGCCGCGGTGGTGGGGTCGATCACCCCTGAAGCGCCCATGGCCTGCTGGTCCAGGATCGAAGCCATGTCCTGCTGGGGAATGATAATAAACCGATCGGTTTTCTGCAGAATGGTGCCCAGAATGTCGGCCGCCGCCTCGCCGATGCCCAGGACCCGGGACGGGGTTTTGTTCTGAAAATTAACCACACCCACCCGCAGCTTGGGCCCGGTGTAGCCGCCCGTGGGCGCCAGATCGTCCTTGATGCCTGTTCGGGAGGAGTCGTCCTTGACCGCGCCGGAAATTTTTGGAGCGCATCCGCTGGCTGCCAGGCAGAGGGCCAGCAGGGCCACTGCAATGATTGAAGATGTGCGTCTCATTTTTTCTCCTTCACATTTTTGGGGTTTTTATGCAATTTATTTTCCAGGTGCCCGGCCTGCCGCCGGCACAACGGCGTGTTCGGTCCGGGTGTAGTCCGGCGGCACATCAAACAGGGATGAAGGCGGCGTCGTGAGCCGGATGTTTTTCAGCAACGTGGTGTGGATGCCTTCTTTCTGTTCCATTCGGGTCTTGATGGTCATGTTGCCCAGGTCGGTGGCGTTCCATATAAAACCTTCATGGACGCTGCCGTCCGCCAGGGTGACGCGCATTTTAAATGTTTCCGTGGGGTGGCCGTCGATTTCTTCGACACCGACCTTTTCAAGGGCCATTTTCGGTTTCTGAAAGGTTTTGTCCCCGGTTTCGGAACATTCAATATACTCTTTTCTGTCCGGGTAGAGGGCATAAGTGGCCTTTTTGTCTTCCCGGTGAATCATGATCATGGGTTGTACAGCCCCCGGCGGCATGTCCGGAAAGGCCTTGGCGTAATCCACGTCCATGCGGATTTTCCGGCCGGCCTTGGCAATGGGCATTTCCCATGAAAAGGATTCATTGTCCGCCCTGCCTTCCCATGTGGTCATCATCACGGCGGTAAAATTTTTCTTTCCCAGGTCCATGTGGCCGACAGCCGGGCAGGGCGGCAGAACAATGGGCGGAAGTGTCAGATCGGAAACAAGGGCGGAAAAGGCAGCTGTGCCCCCCGGACCCGCAGGCAGGGTTTCCAGGACCCGCTTCAGCATCTCCCCGGTTTCATAGGCCAGGTGTGTGCCGGTGGCCTTGGAAAGCAACTTGACCGCCATGTTGATGGCAAACACCTTGCGCGCGTCCTCCTCTTCGGTGGTTTTGCTGGCCAGGGTGATCCAGGGCACCTCCTGGTCCTTGCTGTCGGATACATCCGTGGCAATATCGGCGATCATGCCGGCGGCGCCGGACATCTTTTCCTCGGTCTTCACACCCAGGCCATTTTTCCACACCGTTCGGCCGGTGGCGGTCTCCACCATGTGAAATTTGGCCCGAACCTTTTTTTCATTGTAAAGACCGGTGGTTTTTTCGGAAAAATCCATCAGTGTGCCGTAGATCAGGCCGTCTACCTGAAGTTCCCGGCGCAGCGTATCCAGGGGGGCCATGTCCAGCTGGCCGCCCAGGGTGACGCCCAGGCGGTCCCGCAGGATCCGGTCTGTATCGGCAATCGGCATGACGGCGTAGTGGCGGGAGGCAATGGCTGCCGCCAGTTTTTCACGGACCATCTGGGGCGCCCCCACATCAGTGGTGTTGTTGACCAGGGGCAGCACGGCCACGGTCTGTATCGGGTTGGCGGGGTTGGGCGGGATCAGCGCCGGCAGGCACCCGGCAAACAGGGCGAGTCCCAACAGCCCGGCAAGTAAAAACAACCGTCTCATGGCGTTTCTTTCCGAATAGATGGGTTTAATACGCCGCCGCCGGTGCGGCGGTCATTTCCAGGCTTACACTGTTCTGGGTGGCGCCGCTTACGGTGACCTCAAAACCCTTGAACTCGGCACGGGAAACACCGTCGGCAAAGTCCTGGGCTGAACCTGAAAATTCCACGTCCAGCAGGGCTTTTTGTCCCTCGAAACTGCGCTGGTGAATGGCCCGTACGCCCCGGACCTGGGCCTGTACGGCGTCTTTCAATCCCACCAGTCGGCTGTAGGTCACATTCCCGGTCACCGTGACCTGGATCAGGCCGGCGCCGCTTACTTCGTTGCTCCACCGTTCCACGATCTGGGCGATGATCTGGTCGGCGGCCTGGTCGGTGACGTTTTTCAGGGCATTGGCGCCGGCGGTCATCTCGTCGGGGTGGGCCGCCGCGGCATTGGCGGTGGTGGACGCGATCACGGCGCCGTTATCGGTGTTGACGGCCCGCAGGGAGATATTGGCCATGGCCGACTGCATGGCCGTGCCCAGCACCGAGCCCCGGAGCTTGGCATAGGCCTTTCCGTAGATCACCACCTCGGCGCCATAGATCTGCCCGACCTTTTGCATGGCGTCATTGGTCAGGTCCGCGATTTTATAGGCACTGGAAAGTTCAATGGTTTTGTCCGCTACGGTATGGTCCACCACGTTGAACCCTTTTTCCCCGAGTTTCTGCATCAGGGTGTTTTCCGTGATGGTCATGTCGGTCTGGGTGGTCATGCTGCGGTCCCACCAGTAGGCATAGGTGGTCTGGCCGATGTTCTGTTCGGCCACCATGACCATGACGCGGGGCATGTTCTTTCTGGCCATCAGCAGGCCCAGGGCCGACAGATCATTCTGAATGTCCGCCTTTGAGATATCGGCCTTGACTGTTACCCGGTAAAGCCGGGTCTCCGGCATTTCCGTCAGCACCTCGTAATTCTTCACATACCCGGCGGTTTTGGAATAGACCCGGTCGCTTAACACCGTGTAGTTTTCCGCCACGGTTTCCGCGGAGACCATGGTGCCAACGGCCTGCTCAACGGCCCGGCGCAGCGCGTCGTTCACGGCGCCGTCCCTGGCCGAGGCCATGTTGCCGTCGGTAATCACGGCCACCCCTTCGGCGGTAACGGTATGAATCTCCTCCTGGGCCCAAGCGCCGGTTGACGCCAGCAATGTCAACGCCAGCAGCAGCACACCGATAGATATTGTCTGAACCCTGCGTTTCACCTTCCACCTCCTGGTTGATTGTCCTTTATAATCTCCGTGATATCCGAATCAGCGGCTTTCCGGTTTTTGCAGACCCGGCACCTGCTTTCCGGGCACATCTGGCAGCAAAAACAGTCCGGGCACTTGTGCTTCGGGGCAGTGATCAGATCTGAATCCGGTATGTAAACCCTGCCGGGCAGCCCGGGATGTTTGATAAACGGCACCGTTTTCCTCCATCGGCTGTCCCGAAGCCTGCCTGCCGCGCATCAGCGGGCCTGTTTGTGTTCCAGTATCTGAAGAGCCGGCCCTCAAAAGAGCGATTTGCGCTTACCGGGCACCGTCCGTTGAAATATTCGGTTTTCATACCAGAGAAGGGCCGGAAGTGTCAATTAAATGTTGGTATGGCAGGCATACGGAAGAGCAGTATTAACGCATTGATAGACAGGTCAAAAATCGTATATAAGGTCTCAACGCTTATCCATCGGCCGGCCGGCCCTTTTCGCAGCCCGGACCGCCAAGTTTTACCATGAAGTGTAAAATTGCGGCAAAGGCGGCCCAGCACCCCCGTGTCGATCAGCCCGCTGGATGCCTCGTCCCTGGCGCAGCAGATCACCACGATATCGGACCTGGAAAAGATCTGCTTTAACGGCAGCCATTTCACGTGAATGCTGCGAAATGGACGGCCCGTCCCATTATTTTTGGTGTGGTTCCGCAATTGTTCAACAGGATTCAATTCTGGTGAATAAGCCGGCAGATAGAAAATTTCAAGTCGACCATCAAACGAGGCAACGCACTGTTTCACCTGCTTTGATCTATTTCCATGCTTTCCCCTGATTCTGTTAAGGCTTGGGAAAGATACCGTTGCACGGCAAACCCCGTCAAGCGATTAAACAGGGAGAGGGGGCCCAGGGCTCCGTCAAAGTCGGGCAACCATCAAAAAACAAAAAGGTAAAAAATAATGCTGGCTTTTTTGTTTTTGATTTGATACGTTGCTTGCATGAACAGCTTCAACAGTTTATC
>JAXHVI010000186.1:0-5663 GCA_034189195.1 Thermodesulfobacteriota bacterium
AGGATGTGGTGAAAGACTGACAAAAATGCGATTCACCGGAAAACACCCGGTGAATCGCATCCTCTCCCTGTACATTTTTATCCCGGCGGTTTTGATACATTTTTAAACCGCCGCTAACACCCTGGCTGGCAAGCGGCAGTTCGGATGGAACGGTCAGATTGTGGGATCGGGCGACAGGTGAAGAGATTGCTCAGTTTGTCGGGTTTTACAATGGTGAATGGATGGTGGTAACGCCGGAGGGATACTACAATTCGTCCCCTCAGGGGCACGAACTGTTGAGCGTCAGAAAAGGGGGCAAGGTATTCGGCGTAGACCAGTTTTATGATGTGTTTTACCGTCCTGACATTGTGACTGCCAAGCTTAAGGGAGAAGATCTCGGCGGTTTGATTACACTGACCGTTGACGAGGCGATCCGACATCCGCCACCACAGGTGACCTTCACGACCGTGCCCGGCCAATCCAGCGACAATACGGTGAAGCTCTGTTATCAGGTGCAGAGTACCGGCGGGGGCATCGGCGAGGTACGCCTGTTTCAGAACGCGAAGCTGGTCAAGTCCGATGGCTTCTATCGAGAGGCGGTGATCCGGCCGACAACAAACCCGTTAAGGCTGGCAGGCCTGAACAGCCGGGCGGTTTATCAGGATATGCGTTCCCTGGCCGTGAAGGAGAAACAGGGGCCGGGTTCCGTATTGAGACAAGCCAAGGGCGAGCTGGTGCGCGAATGCGTGGAGTTGGAGGCCATAGCGGGCGAGAATGAGATCGGTCTGACGGCCTTTAACGCTTCAAACTCCGTGCAAAGCCGCATGGTGACGGCCCGCTTCATTTCTACCCGGCAGGCGGCTGAACCCCACCTGTATATCCTGGCGGTGGGTGTTGACCGTTATCGTGATGCTTCCGTGAACCTGAAATATGCCGCCAAAGATGCCAAAGACTTCGGTGTCCTGTTGTCCGAAAAGGCCAAGAGTATCTACAAGCCGTCAAATATACATCTGATCACGCTGGTTGATGAGCAGGCCAGCAAGCAGCAGATTTTGACCACCATTGAAGGACTGGCAGGCCAGGTACAGCATGGCGACAGCTTTATCTTTTTTAACGCCTCTCACGGCCTGTTGCTGCAGAATCAGTACTACATCGTGACCAGCAGTTTTAATGGCGGACTGGACAGCAGCGCCAGCCTGATCAGCTCCAATGAGATTGTCGAGGTGTCAAAAAAGATCAGGGCATTATCCCAGTTGTTCATCTTCGACACCTGTCACGCCGGAGGGGTGGATAGTATTGTCAGCGGTCTCTATGATGCCCGCATGTCGGTGCTGGCCAAGAAAATGGGGCTGCATATCTATGCCTCTGCCGGCAGCATGCAGACCGCCTTGGATGGTTATCTCGGCAACGGCCTGTATACCCATGCCTTGCTGGAAGGGATACAGAACGGTCGGCGAGCGGTTATGGGCCAGAGCGGTACGGTGACGGTGAAAAGCCTGGGAGGGTACTCAAAACAGTTGACCAGCCAGCTTTCTGAACGTCTTGGACATCCGCAGACACCCCTGATCATTAGTTTTGGGAAAGACAGCCGGCTGTTTGAGGCGCACTGATAGACAATTTCGATTTGGATGGACCGCGGGTATCGCCTGGGTTATTCGCAGGTGATTTGATTTTCTGCCAGTTGCGGGTCTTCCACGATTTGGATCGATCTCAGGTCGAAGGCTTTTTGCAGCCGTTCAATGTTGGCGTTTTTCTGGCCCCGCAGGGTGGAAGTCTGGCTGGGATGAACGGCCAGTGTCAGGTCGGCTCCGGGGGAGGGTTGCCGGTCGGCGATAAGGGCCGACACGCTGTTAAAAAGAATTTCCGAACGCACCAGGTGGCCAAAGGCCGGGTGATAGGGGCCGGCCAGCAGGGTGGCGCTGTCGGCCAGTTCGTCGGAGGGCTGAAGCCCCATGCGGATCACGGTTACACCCCGGCTCTCCAGTGTCAGGCACATGGATTTGGCCACGGCCACTGCTGAGCCCAGGGATTGCGGGGCATACGCTCCCTGCCGGTAGTGTTGGGCCAGGGGGCTGCCCGCGATCACCAGGGTGGGGTAGATTCTGGCAAAATCGGGTTTAAGGGCCGCCACCTTTTTGGCGGTTTTGATGGAGGCCCGGCCGTCATCGCCGGGCAGCCCGGTCATGAGCTGTGCCCCGGTTTCGTATCCGGCCTGTTTTAAAAGTGAAAGGGCGGCGGCGGACTGTTCGGCGGTGTGGCCCCGCCCTGCCTTTTCAAGCACCCGGTCATCCATGGACTGGACCCCCACCTCGACCGTGGTCACCGGAACGCCTTTCAGCAGGTCAAGATTCTCTTCGGTGATGGTGTCCGGCCGGGTGGAAAAACGGATGCCCTGGACCAGGCCCTGGTCGACAAAAGCAGAAGCCGCCTGAAGCAGCCGCATAAGGGACTCTCTTTCAAGACCAAGAAAGTTACCGCCGTAGAACGCAATTTGTGTAAGGCCCCGGTTGTCGCCCCTGTAGTGAAGATAACGGTGCACATGGTCGTGCAGACAAGCGGCGGTCAGCAATGCTTTTTGCCCGGTAATGGCAGCCTGGTCGCAGAACACGCACCGGTGGGGACATCCTGCGTGGGGGAGAAAAACCGGAACAATAAAGGGCCGCTGCCCTGTGGTCATGGGGCGGTTTCCTCCTTGATCAGGGCCAGGGCAGTGCGGGCCGCGTCCTGCTGGGCCGCCTTCTTGTTTTTGCCGGTGCCTTCGGCCCGAATACCGCCGGCCAAAACCCGGCAGTGAAACGTCTTGTCGTGATCGGGGCCTGTTTCTTCAATGATTTCATAAGTCGGGGCCTTGCCGTCGGTGGCCTGGGTCAGTTCCTGGAGCAGGCTCTTGTAGTTCCGGTTCATGTCCAGAACCGCCAGGGCATCGATATCGGTTTCAAACTTGCGTTTCACCACGGCCATCACCGCGTCAAAACCGCCGTCCAGATAGATGGCGCCCAGCAGGGCCTCGACCGCGTTGGCCAGAATGGAATCCTTGTTTCGGCCATTGGTCTGCTCTTCTCCCTTGCCCAGCAGAACATGTTCCCCCAGATCCATGGAACGGCCGATATCGGCCAGCCATGCGGCATTGACCAGACCGGCCCGTGTCTGGGAGAGGTCCCCTTCGGAGAGCTCGGGAAACCGGGCCATCAGCAGGTGGCCGATGCACAGGGAGAGGGCAGCGTCTCCGAGAAATTCAAGGCGCTCGTTGTCCTCCACGGCGGGGTCGGCCTGTTCATTCACATAGGAGCTGTGCCGAAGGGCCTTTGCCAGCAGGCCGGTGTCGGTGAACCGGTACCCCAGGTGTTGTTCAAGCAGTGTGGTGTGCATATGCGAAGTAAAACGTTATAGCTGATGCCGGGTAAGGGCGATCAGTTTTTCATAGAGTTCATAATCGACGTAAAAATTTCCCGTGGCCCTGCCAAGGGCGACTTCACTGTTCAGGTCCCCGTGAAAATCGGTGCCCCCGGTGATCAGCAGGTTATAGCGCAGGGCAAGGTCTTTGTAAAACGCGGTCTGTTTTTTGGTGTGCTGGGGATAGAGGGCTTCAATCCCCTGCATGCCCATATCCACAAGCGTACTCACCAGCGATTCCAATGCCCTGTCATCCGGTGTGTCAACAAGAAAGGGATGTGCCAGAACCGCCACCCCGCCGGCCTGACGAATAAGGGCGATGGCCCTGTCACAGGGAATTCGCTCTTTATCCACGTAAGCGGGCTTGCCCTTTCCCAGGTAGCGGTCAAAGGCCTCACGAATGGATCGGACCACGCCCCGGGCTTTCATGGCCTGGGCGATATGGGCCCGGCCCACCTGGCCGCCGCCGGCAAAGGCGGCTGTCTCGGCCGTTGAAATATCCATGCCGAGCCGGTTGATCTGTTCGAGGATTCTGAGGGTCCGCTGGTTTCTGGCTGCCTGGAGCCTTTCCAGGCCATGGTTCAGGGCAGTGTCATGAATGTCGATGTCGTAGCCCAGAATGTGAAGGCTTCTGGAAATGGACCCTGACGCGGGATAGACGGCGCTGATCTCCACGCCGGTTAAAAACTTCAGGGAAGCGGGCAGGGCGGTTTCAAGCACCGGCCTGCATCCCGCCACCGTGTCATGGTCGGTGATGGAAAGGGCGGCCAGGCCGGCCCGCTCCGATTTTTTTACAATTTCAAGAGGCGTCAGTGTGCCGTCCGACGCTGTGGAATGAACATGGAGGTCGATTCGCCGTGTTTCTCTACAGGCCAAGAACCTTCTCCATCTCCTCCTCTTTGGTCTTGCACTTGATGCACTGGGTGGTGACCGGCCGGGCCTTCAACCGTTCCACGCCGATCTCTTCCTCGCAGGTTTCACAGATGCCGAAGGTCCCGTTTTCAATCCGCTCCAGGGCCTTCTTGATTTTCTTGATCAGCTTGTGCTCCCTGTCCCGTATCCGCAACGTGAAGTTGCGCTCGGATTCGTGCGATGCCCGGTCCGTGGGGTCCGGAAAGGTCTCTTCGTCACTGGTCATGTCGGATACCGTACCATCGGCCTGCTCCAGCAGCTCGTTCAACCGTTTGGTAAGAAGTTCCTTGAAGTAGTCGACATCTTTTTTTTTCATATGTTGCACCCCTGCACAAAATGGATTGGATACAAAATGGGTTTTTATACCAGACCCGTTTTTCAATGTAAAGTCTTTTGAAAATGTCTTTTGAAGGGCGAACACCTGTGGCGCCGGGCAATGGGGCGCGTATTCCGTTTTCTTTAGGAAAATCGTTATTTATGCGGTAAAATGCCGTGTCATAAAATGCCGGAGGCTCATGAATAGTTTGAAAAAAGAGAGGGTTGGCGGACAGATCACCTGTGCCCGGTGCGGTACCTGCTGTGAAAAGGGGGGGCCGGCCTTTCATGGATGCGACCGGCCGATTCTGGAAAGCGGGCGTATCGCTCTGGCCGATCTTTATACCCTTCGCAAGGGGGAGCCTGTTTTTGACAATGTGGCCAACCGGCCGGACACTGCGCCGACGGACATTCTTAAGATCAGAAGCGCAAACGGAGTGTCGGCCTGTCTTTTCTATCAGCGGGCTGACCGGTCCTGCGGCGTGTATGCAGACCGGCCCCTGGAGTGCCGTGTGCTGGAGTGCTGGAACCCGGCCGGCATGGCCGCCGTTTACCGGGAGGACCGGCTTGCAAGAAAAGACCTGCTTTCCGGTCTTCCGGACCTGTGGGAGATGGTGCTGGCCCACGAAGAGGTGTGCGCATACGCGCAGATTTCACAATCGGTAAAAGAAAAAAACTGGGAAGCGGTGGCCTACTGTATTCGGTACGATTTCCAGGTGCGGCGCCTGATGGCGGAAAAGGGGAACATGGATGACCGCCTTTTTGATTTCCTGTTCGGCATGCCCCTTACCGTCACCCTGCAACGTTACGGCCTTTCGCAGCAGCAGATCCATAACATGGCCACCAGCAGAAATAGTTGAATTCACATCAGAGACGCAAAGGACGCAAAGAAAAACAGGGATGTTGAGCGTAAAACAGCGATCGCCTTTCCGCGAAGCGGAACATAACGTTTTGCGCCTTTGCGCCTTTGCGGTGCAAAAAATAAGGCCTGGGAGACGCAGTAGCGGTCCATGGTGACGGGAACGGGTTTCGGAGTGCTGACCTCCGGTGGCCATTCAAGGCGC
>JAXHVI010000187.1:0-2855 GCA_034189195.1 Thermodesulfobacteriota bacterium
GAGTCGAACTCCTGACCTACGCATTACGAGTGCGTCGCTCTGCCAACTGAGCTACGGTGGCCGGTTGACATAAATATTCAGGGAACCTATCGCGGGCATGGTCCAAAATCAAGAAAAAAAATTTCTTCCCTTTCTGGTCGACCGGTTGGGAACCGGGGCGGACGAGGTGGTGTGTGCCGGCGTGGGCAAGGGGGCCGACGCCTTTATGGTCTCCCGTATCGGCCGTGCCCTGAATGTCCCCGTGCTGGTGGTCACCGCTTCCGCAGGGGAAGCCCAGCGGTTTACCGAAGACGCCCGGTTTTTTCAGCCCGCCGATGCCCGGGCGGAGGTGTCGCTGTTTCCTTCCTACACGGTGATGCCCTATCGGCCGGTGGCCTATCACAACCGGACCGCGGCCGAGCGCATTCAACTGCTCTACGGCATGTCGGAAGGCCTTGCCCCGGCCGTCCTTGTGCTGGCTGTTGACGCGCTGTTGCAGAAAACCATTCCTCCCGGGGACCTGTGTGAATTCGCCCAGACCGTAAGCGAAGGGGAAAGCCTTGACCCCACGGCGCTGGCGGAAAAACTCGTTGCCGGCGGCTATACACGGACCGCCATTGTGGAAGAGCCCGGAGACTTTTCGATCCGCGGCGGCATTGTCGATGTTTTCTCCCCGTTTCACGAGGCCCCGGCCCGCATCGACCTGTTCGGCGATACCGTGGAGTCGATCCATTTTTTTTCACCGGTCACCCAGCGGCGGGGCCGTCCCACCAGCGGCATCACCCTGCTGCCGGCCAGAGAGACCATTCTGGCAAAAGACCGTATCGGCCGGCTGATCGCCGCGGTTAAAAAACGGTCAGCGGAGTTAAACCTTCCGGTCTCCGTAAGCAGGGACATCATCGACCGGATGGAGCAGGGGACTGACAGGGAAGGCATGGAAAGCCTGATGCCCCTGGTGTACGAGACCCCGGCCACGCTTTTTGACTATCTGCCGGGAAAAGCGCTCGTGGTCATGGTGGATCCCGGCATGATTGCCGAAAAAGCTGAAAGCCACGGACGACTGGCAGCCGAACTGTACGAGACCGCCAGGGAAGAGGGAAGGTGGTGTGTGCCGCCGGATGCCCTGTACCTGGACTGGCAGGCCGTGCAAAAAGAGGCATGCAAAAAGCCCTTGCTCTCTTTTCCCGTGCTGCCGGTGTCTGGGGCGCCGGAGGATGGTGACAGCCCTCCTGCGGTAGAAGCGGGGGTGACGGACAACAGCGCGGTCACCCTGATGCTGCGCACCCAGCCCCGGGACACCGATACCGTGCTGGCGCCCCTGCTGTCGTGGATCGAGGAGAATCGTGACCTGGGCTGCGTTTCGATCATCGCCTGCGGGGGCCGGGCACAGGTGGACCGAATGGCCTGTTTTCTTACATCCCACCGGGTGCCCCATGAAAGTTTAGACGCCTTTTCAAACATGGGCCGGGGCAGCGATAAGGTCTGCCTGGTATCCGGTCAGCTCTCCGCAGGTTTCCGGTTTGCCGCTGAAGGGCTGGCCGTAATCACCGATACCGAAATCTTCGGCCGGGTCCGGCACCGGTCTCCGGCCGGCAAGAAGGCGGCCCGGGATGTTTACCTGGACCTGGAAACCCTGAAGCAGGGAGACCTGGTGGTCCACGTGGACCACGGCATCGGCCGCTACGAAGGTATTCGAAAAGTGACGGTGGAAGGCATTGCCAATGATTTTCTGCTGCTCAGTTACAGGGACGGTGACCGGCTCTATCTGTCCGTGGACCGGATGGACATGGCCCGGAAATACGTGGGGGCCGATGATGCCGAAGCCCCCCTGCTGGACAAGATGGGGGCAAAGACCTGGGGCCGGGTCAAGGCAAAGGCCCGCAAGGAAGCGGAAAAAATCGCCAAAGAGCTGCTGGACCTTTACGCCCGGCGCCGGGTGCAGCAGGGCCATGGCTTTCATCCGCCGGGCCAGTGGTTTTCCGATTTTGAGGCCGGGTTTGACTTTGAGGAGACCGACGATCAGCTCAAGGTGATCAATGAAGTCCTTTCAGACATGGCCTCGTCCACACCCATGGACCGGCTGGTCTGCGGAGACGTGGGGTACGGCAAAACGGAAGTGGCCATGCGCTCCTCGTTTGTGTGTGTCTGCGACGGGTTTCAGGTCGCGGTGCTGGTGCCCACCACGGTACTGGCGGAACAGCATTTTGCCACCTTTTCCCGGCGTTTTGCCGGCTATCCCTTCAACATTGCCTGCCTGAGCCGTTTCAAGACCCCGGCCCAGCAGAAACAGATTGTTGCCGACATCAAGGAGGGCCGGGTCGATATTGTCATCGGCACCCACCGGCTGCTGTCCAAAGATGTGGCCTTCAAACAGCTGGGGCTGGTGATTCTGGATGAGGAGCAGCGCTTCGGGGTGAAGCACAAGGAGACCCTGAAAAAAATGCGCACCACGGTGGACGTGCTCTCTCTTACCGCCACGCCGATTCCCCGGACCCTTCACATGTCCCTGTCGGGCATGCGGGATATCAGCGTGATCACCACGCCGCCGGAACACCGCAAGGCCATCAAGACCTATATTTCGGAGTTTGACGATGCCATTATTCGAACCGCCATTCGCAAGGAGTTGGAGCGGGGCGGGCAGATCTATTTTGTTCACAACAATATTCACAAGATCGCGTTTATCGCCGACCATCTGAAAAAGCTGGTGCCCGAGGTAAGGCTGGGCATCGTCCACGGCCGGCTGGACCAGAACAGACTGGAGACCTGCATGATGCAGTTTGTCAACCGGGAGATCGACATGCTGGTCTGCACGCGCATCATAGAGTCCGGCATCGACATTCCTTCGGCCAACACCATCTTCATCAACCGGGCCGATA
>JAXHVI010000188.1:0-8116 GCA_034189195.1 Thermodesulfobacteriota bacterium
TAACTTGATAACGAATTTCCTGTTGAACATCAGTGCTGAGTTTTCGTGCGTCTATTTTTTCCATGCCCAAGAGATAACAAAATACTACCGATATGTCAAGTATTTATTTGCCGAGTTAATAATATCCGTCTGGAATGAGGTATCAGGCCCGGCTGCGGTTGCGGAACCGGACGATGGCCAGGGTAAAAACAGCCGTTGCAATGGCGGCCAGGCAGGCCAGCTCCGGCCACAGCACATCCAGGCCCGCGCCCTTTAAAAACAGCTCCCGCAGAATCTCGATAAAATAGCGAAGGGGATTGAGGTAGGTGATCACCTGGACCCAGCCGGGCATGTTGTCGATGGGATAGAAAAAGCCGGACAGCAGGATAAAGGAAACCAGGAAAAACCAGGAGACAAACAGGGCCTGCTGCTGGGTCTCCACCAGGGTGGAGATAAAGATGCCCAGGCTCAGGGTGGTGAGGATAAAGACCGCGGCCATCAGCGCCAGCAGGGGCAGGCTGCCCACGATGGGGACCGAAAACCAGAGCACGCCAAAGGTCATGGCCACCCCCATCTCGATAAACCCCAGCACGGCAAAGGGAAGGGTCTTGCCCGCAATGATCTGCCAGGGCGACAGGGGCGCCACCATCAACTGCTCCAGGGTGCCGATCTCCCGCTCCTTGACAATGGCCTGGCTGGTCAGCAGCATGGTCACGATGGTCAAAAGAATGGAGATGATGCCGGGGATCATGTAGTAGACGCTCTTTAATTCCGGGTTGTACCAGACCCGGCCCTCCGGGGAGATGAAGCGGGGCCGGGATGCCGCGACAAAGGCCCCGGCCATGGCGGGGGGTGTTCCATGGTCCTGCATGAAGTCAAACAGGATGCGGTTTGTGTAGCCGGCGGCCACGGCCGCGGTGTTGGAGTTCTGGCCGTCCACCAGGATCTGCACCTCGGGCCGGTTGCCGGTCTCCAGGTCCCGGCCGAACCGGTGGGGAATCACCAGGGCGAGATCGGCCCGGCCGGTAAACAGGTGGTGCTCCACATGGCCCGGCGCGCAGCCGCTTTTGGCAACGTCAAAATAGTCGGTGTGGGAAAACCGCTCCACCAGGTTCCGGGAAAGGGCTGAATTGTCGTTGTCGCAGATCAGGATATCCAGGTTCTTGATGTCCGTGGTGATGGCATAGCCCAGCACGAACAGCTGGACCATGGGCACGATAAAAATGATGCGCAGCATGTTGATGTCCCGAAAGACCTGCCACAGCTCTTTTCGCACCAGATAGAAGACTTTTTTCATCCTACGCTCCGATCATCACAGCTTCAGTCGAAACCGCCGAATGGCAATGGTGATAAACAAAACCCCCACGGCCACCATGGCCAGGGCCGACGGCCACAGGTCCGCCGGGCCGTTGCCCTTGAGCATGATGCCCCGGATGATCACCAGAAAGTGGGTGGCCGGAATCACCTGGGATATGCCCTGCAGCGGCAGGGGCATGGAGGCCACGGGAAACACGAACCCGGAGAGCATCACCGACGGCAGCAGCGTGGCCACCAGGGAGAGCATCATGGCCACCTGCTGGGTGGCCACCAGGGTGGAGATCAGCAGGCCGATGGCCAGGGAGGTAACCAGGTAGAGCAGGCAGGCAACCATCAGGTAAGACCAGGACCCCAGCATGGGCACGGAAAACCAGAGATGGCCGAAAATGATGATAAACACGGCGATGCCGAAGGCCAGCACCAGGTAGGGCACGGCCTTGCCCAGCACCACTTCGTGGGGCTGAATGGGGCTGACCAGGATCTGCTCCATGGTGCCGGTCTCCTTTTCCCTGGCAATGGTCACGGAGGTCAACAACGCGCCGATCATGATCAGCAGCAGGGCCACGATGCCGGGCACCACAAAGTGGGCCGACTCCATGTCCGGGTTGTAGAGGATCCGTGTTTTGATCCGCACCGGCTGACCCGCGCCCCCGGCTTCCAGGGACCGTTCCAGCAGCAGGGACTCCAGGTAGTTCTGGGCCAGGGTGGCGGTATTGGCGTCGGTGCCGTCCGTGATCACGGCCACAACGGGCTCCCCTGCCCCGGCCATGGCCCGGACCAGGTTCCGGGGTATGATGACCGCGGCCCGAATGGCCCGCTGCTCAAACAGGCCGGCGGTCTGCCGGGGGTCGGTGTACCGGGCCTTTATGTCAAAATAGGGAGAGGCGTCCACGGTTTCTACCAGGGCACGGCTCTCCGGGGTCCGGCTCAGGTCGCAGATGCCCAGCCGAATGTTCTTGACGTCCATGTTGATGGCGTACCCGAAGACAAACATCATCATCAGGGGCATCAGAAACAGGATCATCAGGGAACGGCGGTCCCGGAAGATATGGATAAACTCCTTGCGCATCAGCGGTACAAGACGGGAATGGGTCATCGGTCCACCAGGTGAATAAAGACATCCTCCACGGACGCCATGTTATATTTCTTCTTGATGCCGGCCGGGGAGTCGATCTCCACGATCCGGCCCGCGTACATGATGGAGAGGCGGTGACAGTACTCGGCCTCGTCCATGTAGTGGGTGGTCACAAACACCGTGGTGCCGCCGTCTGCCAGGGTGGATATCAGGTCCCAGAAATAGCGGCGGGCAATGGGGTCCACGGCGCCGGTGGGCTCGTCAAGAAACAGGATGGAGGGCCGGTGTAAAATGGCGCAGGCCAGGGCCAGGCGCTGCTTCTGGCCCGGCGGCAGGGAGCCGGTGACCCGCCGGGCAAAAGCGGACAGGTTCAGCATGCCCTCCAGGTCGGCCGCCCGGCCGGCCACCTGTGCCCGGTTCAGGCCGTACACCCCGCCGAAGAAAAACAGGTTTTCCTCCACCTTCAGGTCGTCGTAAAGGGAGAACCGCTGGGACATGTAACCGATGCGGGACCGGATGGCGCGGCGCTGGCCCACGATGTCCAGGCCGTCCACGGTGCCGGAGCCGCTGCTGGGCGCCAGCAGGCCGGTGAGCATCTTGATGGTGGTGGTTTTGCCCGCGCCGTTGGCGCCTAAAAACCCGAAGATCTCCCCTTTGCGCACGTCAAAGGAGACATGGTCCACGGCCACAAAATCGCCGAAGGTGCGGGTCAGGTCCCGGACCGTCACCGCGTGGGGCCCCTGGCCGGACGTCTGCCGGTCGGTTTCTTTGCTTTTGTCAGCGCCCTTCATTATCGTCTTCCTGTCGCGCCACCATGGCCACGAACACATCCTCCAGGCCGGCGGGCACCGGCCCGGCCGATACGATGGCTTTGCCGTCACCCTTTGCTTCACGGCGAAGATCGTCCATGATCCGTTGGGCATTTTCAAAAAGGCTGACCAGGACCCGGTCCCCTACGATTCTCACCTGTTCCGGCCCCAGCTTCTGCTTGAACCAGCCGGCCGTGCCCACCGGGTCCGGCGATTCAACCGAATAGACGGTGCCTGAAAAGTTGCCGGCAATACCGGCGGCCGTGCCCCCGGCCAGGATTTTTCCTTTGTGCATCAGGGCCACCCGGTCGCACCGTTCGGCCTCGTCCATGTAAGGGGTGGAGACCAGAATGGTCACGCCCCGGCCTTTGAGTTCCCGCAAAATGGCCCAGAACTCCCGGCGGGAGACCGGATCCACGCCGGTGGTGGGCTCGTCCAAAACCAGCACCCGGGGCGTGTGCACCAGGGCGCAGGAGAGGGCCAGCTTCTGTTTCATGCCGCCGGAAAGCCGGCCGGCGCGGCGGTTCACAAAAGGGATCAGCCGGGAAAAGGAGAGCAGCTCGTCGGTGCGGGCCAGCCGTTCGGCTTTGGGCACCTTGAACAGGTCGGCGAAAAACCGCAGGTTCTCTCCCACGGTAAGATCCGGGTAAAGGGAAAACCGCTGGGGCATGTACCCGATGATCCGCCGGATATCCCCGGGCCGTTCGGTTACCGATATATCGTTGACAGAGCAGGTGCCTGCGTCCGGGTCCAGCAGGGAAACCAGTATGCGCATCAGGGTGGTCTTGCCGGCCCCGTCCGGGCCGAGAAGGCCGAACATTTCAGCGGCCCCGACCTCAAGGTCCACCGATGCCAGGGCCGTGGCCGGGCCATAGCTTTTTTTCAATCCCTGAACGCGAATGGCGGTGTCGGTCATGGCTGAGCGTAAACCTCCACCGGCATGCCGATTTTCAGCACATCGGCGCCGGCATCCAGAATGACCTTGACGGCATAGACCAGCTCGGACCGGGACTTTCGGGTCTGGACGTTTTTGGGGGTGAACTCGGCTTCCGGCGATGTCCAGGCAATGGTGCCGGTAAAGGGGGTGTCCACGGCATCGGCCCGCACCTCAGCCTTCTGGCCGATGGTGATATTGCCCAGGTCTTCGGCGGCCACGTAAATGTGGACCCAGAAGCGGCCAAGGTCGGCAAGCTTGTAAATCCGGCTCCCCGGCATTGCCGTTTCCCCGGCTTCCATGTACTTTTCCACCACCGTGCCGTTGATGGGCGATGTCACCCGGCCGTCGGCGATCTGCCGGTCGGCCAGGGCCATCTCGGCCTCAATCTGGGCCTTTTTCGCGTCCAGCATCGGCAGCTGGGCCCGGGCCCCGGCCACCTGGTTTTTGGCCACGGCCAGCTGCGTGGTAATGTCATCCAGCTGTTTCTGGGTGGCCGATCCCCGGTCATGCAGTTCCTTTATGCGGCGGTACTGGGTCTCCACGTTGGCCAGGGTCTCTTCGGCCTGGGCCACGGCCGCGTCCGCGGCGATGCGGTTGGCGGCCACCTCGGCAAGCCCGGCAGCCAGGCGATTTCGCTGAAGTTCCAGTTTTTCCACGTCGATGACGGCCAACAGGTCCCCGGCAGCAGCCTTCTGGCCCTCTTCCCGGGTAAGATCGGTGATGGTGCCGCCGGTCTGGGCGCTGATCACCACTTCGGTGGCCTCCAGGGTGCCGGACCCCAGAAAGCCGGGCTCATGGGACCGGCCGCACCCGGCGATCCACACCAGGGCCAGCAGCCCTATTCCGGCCCGTCCCCATCGTTTCAGTTTCATTCTATTCTCCTTTATCCGGGATAAACATCCGCTTCCTTCCATCTTTATCTTACCCGTATTCGTGCTCGTGCTCGTGCTCGTGCTCTTTATCTATCCGTCGTTGCTTCCATGTGAAAAAGCGGCCGGACAGACCGAAAGTACCGGTGGTTTCAACACGAAGGCCGCGAAGGTAACTAAGCACACGAAGAAAAACATGCCGTTACTCCTCCAATCCCATTGCCGTCAGGTAATCGCTCCAGGCCACGCGCACCCTGGCCCGGGCAGCGGCCAGGTCAAACTCGGCGCCGAGCAGGTCGGTGTGAGCGTCCAGGTAGTCGGTGCTGGTGGCAATGCCCACCTGGAAATGGTCTTTTTTGGTCTGGTAGTTTTCCCGGGCGGTATCCACCTTTTCCACCATGATCTCTTGGCGGCGGCAGGCCTCTTCATAGGCCAGGCGGGCCACAACCCGTTCCTGGGCAATGCGGTTGTCCAGGCTTTTGGCGGTCTGCTCCAGCTGCCGCCGCCGGGTCAGGGCGGCCTGTTCCTGGCTGCGGCGGCGGTCCATGTCAAAGATGGTCCACGACGCGTTGACACCGGCCTGCCACCAGGTATCCCAGTCCGGATCATTGCCTACGAACCCGGGCCAGCCGTAGTGGGCCGATGCCGTAAGGCCCACCTGGGGCCGCCGTGCCCCACGGGCGGCCCTGGCGCGGGCTTCGGCCGCCTCTATCTGCCGGTCCACGATCTGCTGTTCCTCCAGAATGCCGGCGGCGGCAAAGGTTGCAGGAATCGGCCAGGGCGGCGGATTGTTCCAGTCCGCCACGATAGCGATGCCGGCTTCCGGGGCAAGCCCCATGCTTCTGGCCAGTGCCGCGCCGGCCCGGGCAACGGCATTGCCCGCCTCTATCACCGCAAGGTCGCTGTCAAGCTTTCGCATTCGAACGGGCAGAAGGTCGCTTTTGAGAATCAGCCCCTGTTCCAGCATGTTCGTGGCGTCGTCCAGGTGGCCGGTGATCCGGGTCACCGACGCCCGGGCGATCTTTTCCATCTCCACGGCCACGGCCAGGTCGTAAAAGGCCGCAATCACCCGGCGCCGGGTGTCCCGCTCTTCCAGCCTTACCTGGATATCCGCGCCCTCCAGGCCTGCCCGGGCCGCCTTCACCCCGGCGGCAACAGCACCGCCGGTGTAGATGGGCTGCCGAAGGGAGACTGACAGGTCGGCAGTGGTGTTATCGCCGATCTCGGTTTCCCGGCCCGGTATCGTTAAAGGCGGTGTGGCCGGTCCGGTGGGAATGGTGATGGGGTCCTGGCGGGTGGTGTTGACCTCGGACCGATACCCGGCGCTGGTTCCCAGGGCCAGTTCCGGAAAGTATCCGGCCCTGGCCTCCTCTTTCAGAAGCCGGGCCTCCTCCCGGGCGTAACCGGCCCGGGCGATCTCCGGGTTTTCGGAAAGGGCGATTTCCAGGCACTGGTCCAGGGTAAGGGGCTGAGCCCAAATGCCCGCCGGAAAGAACACAAAAGCCGCCGGCAGCAGGGCCAAAAACCACGCATGCCGTAACCGGCGTACTGTCTGTCTGCATGGGTCTGATAATTTTTTCATTTCGGTCTACCTCTTTACAATACCATAAAGCGCAAGGTCGACGATGGCCTCCTTGCGCTGCGCGATAAACGCCTTTTCATCCGCCAATTTTCCCCAGATATGTTCCATCAGGGGCCGGGCCACAAAATAAAACATGCACATGCCCACCACGCTGATGGTGGTCTGCATAGGATCCACCGGCCGGATCAGGTCACTTGCCACCGCCTTTTCAATAAACGGGCGGATCAACTGGGGCGGCGAGATACCGGTCTGGGAAAATATCCGGTCCACCACCGCCATGATGTGCCGGCCCCCTTCAAGCACCTCGGATACCATCAGACGCGGCAGTTCCGGGCAGGTGGACAGAATGTCCATATAGGCGTGAATAAAGCTTCGAAACGCGGCTTCCGGTTCGGTCTCGGCCTGAAATTCGGTTGCCAGCCGGGAAAAAACATCGGAGAAAAAACGGAACAACACCTCTTCATACAGCTTTTCCTTGGATCCGAAATGATAGTGCAGCAGGGCCTGGTTGACCCCTGCCTCGGCAGCAATCTGCTGCATCCGGGCACCCTTGAACCCTTCTTTTGAAAAAACGCTTGTGGCCGCATCCAGAATCCTGGCCGCGGTGTCCTGCTGTGCCATGGTGCCTCCGAAAAAAAAGCGCTGTCTTTGAAATTTACCAAAAGGTTTAATTAACTGGTTAGTTAATTTACATTTGAAAAAATTTTCTGTCAAGCCTTTTTTTTCGGTGAGACTGTTTTTCCTTCGGGTGCCGCTCTCCGTCATCGCGAGGAGCGTGTCCTTTCCTACGTCATTGCGAGGAGCGCAAGCGACGTGGCAATCTCCTCCGCATATGTGCAGGATTGCTTCGCTGCGCTCGCAATGACATTTTTGCGGCCTGTTGCGGTGCCCTGAAAACAGAACACCCCCCATCCTGATCTGAATCCTGTCCGATTTCGATCCGAATGGGGGGTGTAAAATTCTGAGTGTATCCCGGCGGCACACCTGCCGGGCTGAGCTTAACGGGCAGCGGATCGGGCTGATGAAAATTTGCTCTGTGCCTGGTCCAGGCTGGTAAAAAACAGGTCCATCTGCCGGGCCTGGTCCTGGGGGCCGATCTCTTCAGGCAGCCGCCGGGACACAATGGACATGGCCGACTCGATCAATTCGGAACGAAAGGCCTGCCGGGCTTCCTGGAACCGGCCCTGAATCCGCCGCCGGGTCGCCTCGATTAGAAACTCGCTCTCTTTTTTCGCGTTTTCAATGATGGCCTGCCGGGTCCGTTCCCCCTCGGCGATGATGCGTTCTTTTATCTCAAGAATGTGGGCATCTTCCTCGGCGATACGCTTTTTCGTGTCCGCCACCTCGTTGGCGGCCCGCTCTCTTTCGGTCTCCAGCCGCTCCAGTTCCTTTGCCACCTCATCATGCCGGGTCTTGAGGAAGTTCTTCAACGGATTTTTCAACAGCTTGACAAGCAGAAACGCCAGGATCAGAAAGTTGATCACCAGCATAACGTTGTCGTATACAGGCCGCCATCCGGCCGTTCCCCCGGCCTCCTGGGCAAACGCC
>JAXHVI010000189.1:0-10694 GCA_034189195.1 Thermodesulfobacteriota bacterium
AAAAAGCGGTCACGGTGACCGGACCTCTTTAACCCGCTGTCTTCTGCCTTCCGTACAGGCGTTCAGGCTGCTTTTGAAAAGCCTGCGTTCGATCCAGCCCGGCACCGGCATGGAGACCGCTACGATGAACGTGCAGTAGTAGAGGGCTCGGGAACCGTTGCCATAAGGCTCGATATAATCCTTGACCCACACGCGCCTTCCTTCACAGGGCCCCGGCCAGGGCCTGGGCCAGGGCCATGTCATCGGGCGTGGTAATCTTGATGTTGCCCGACGATCCGGTTACCACCCGGACTTTTTTGCCCAGCCGCAGCAGCAGGGATGCGTCATCGGTCACCCGCCACCCCCGCGCCACCGCCGTCCTGTGGGCCTCCAGAATGACGCCGTACCGGAACGCCTGGGGCGTCTGGACCTGCCAAACGCCGTTGCGGTCAACGATCCGGTCCGCCACATGGTCGGGCGTGACAGCGGCCAGGGTATCGGAGGCCGGGATGGCGGCCATGCAGCCGTCCGCGTCCGCCAGCCCCGTCAGGCAGGCGTCTATCAGATCAGGTGTGACAAAGGGCCGAACCCCGTCATGAATCAGCACCCCGTCATCAACGCCCCCCCCCACTGCCGCAAGCCCGTTCAAAACAGACGCCTGCCGCTCGGCTCCGCCCGACGCCATGTGAATATCGCATACCGCCGTAACATGAGGAAGAACGTGCGTCCTGCAGTAATCCCTCTCCGCGTCGGCCACCACCAGGACCACCGCGTCGATGGTTTTGCAGGCGCAGACCGCATTCAGGGTATGGCACAACAGCGGCTTTCCGGCAAGCGGCTGGTACTGCTTGGCAAGGTTGCCGCCGAACCGGGTGCCCTGGCCGGCAGCCACAATAATAGCGCTGTTCATAGTCGATTGTCGCGGAAAGTTTTTTGCCCGTCGTTGTGCCGGACCATTTTCGCCCCATTCCGGTGCGTCTTTTATTTAAGGTAATCCAGTTCTTTCGGCAATGGAATGCCCTTGCCCATGCTGTTTTCACCGTAGTTGACCCCGGCCAGGATCTCAATGTCCCCCAGGGCCCGGGCATCTCCCTCAAACACCACCCGGGTGATCTTCTCTTTGTCGATCTTGCCGCCGGCCCACTGGATATCAAGTACGCTGCCGGCATCGAACCGGTCCTCTCCCACCCGCAGATAGACCTCGCCGCCGTAATGCTGGACGATCCTGGCCACCAGCAGGCTGGGCCGGCTGTGAAACCCCAGTTTCACCGGAACCCCGACCTCAATGGACCCCCGCTCGATGTTCTCGTTTAGAATCATCTGGGCCAGCTTTTTCCCGTCGGACAAAAAATGGACCGCATAGTAGAGACCATAATTAATAATCCGGTCCAGCAGCAATCTTTCGTCCACAATGGCCGACAGGCTCTCCGCCACCGACCGGAAGAGATTTTTCTGGGTGCCCCGGATGCCGAACAGGTGCCGCTCGTAAAAATGAAGCAGTTTTCCGGTAAACTCCAGCAGGTGGAGCACGATGGAAAAATAGCTGCGAAGCTGCTTGAGCTTCCGATCCCCGAAGCGCAGCCCGCCGTAGATAATATAGGTGTCAAAAGAAGATTGCAGGTTGTGCACCAGCACCTCGAACCGCCGCATCTCCACTTCGTTGATCTTGGCCGGCACCAGGGCTTCGATCTGCTCCGTGTCGCATTTTTCATAAACACCGTAATACTCAAAATCCTTGACGATGTTTAAAAACTCGCTGGTCACCTTGACGATATGCCGCTGCTGACGGTCCGGTTTCTCATCGTCGATGTCAAACTCCAGCATGTCACCGGTCACCACGCTGGGAAAATCGTTCTGTGAATAGTTTTCCGACGGCACGGGAATCTCCAGCCGGGCCGCCTCGGCCATTATAACAGGGGCCAGGTTCAGAATGGTCTGGCCGAGGAACTCCCGGGTGGCGGCCCCCTCTTTCTCAAAGTCCTCTGTGTTCACCAGATCATAAAACACCAGCCGGTTGGAGATGTGCTCCTGAATATAGCCGCTCAGGCTCAGGTAACGGACCGTGGCGGTCAGCTCCCGGTAAAAATACCAGTTCTTATTGTTCTTGGCGCCGTGAAAATCGAGAAAATCCTCCAGCAGGTGGGAGGAGGCGATCAGCTTGGAATAGAGCTTCTTGGTGAACAGGCATTCGGGATCCCGGCAGGTGGCCAGGTACTTGAAGCATTGATGATACTCACCTGAATAAACACGCAGCTTTTCAAAAAAACTGATGTTGCAGTAAGGAAGGGACACGCTGCTGCCTCCGGTTCGAGAACGCCACTGTCAAAAGGGATAGAAAGACGGTTGAAGCTGCGCGTAAGCCGAATTCTGTGTCCGGCGCGGGTTACCCCTTGCCGGCCGACGATCATTCCTCTCGGGATGCCGGTTGCCCGACACCTCCAGCGACCTACCCGGGGACTTGGACGGGCCGCCCTCAAACGTCCCTCTATTTGGTCTTGCACCGGGTGGGGTTTACCTAGCTTCCCCGGTCACCCGGGGAACTGGTGCGCTCTTACCGCACCTTTTCACCCTTACCAAAAGAGCAGCGCTCCTTTGGCGGTATCTTTTCTGTGGCACTTTCCTTCACGTCGCCATGACTTCACGTTATGAAGCACCCTGCCCTGTGGTGTTCGGACTTTCCTCCAAAGCGGCAGGCCAAGGCCTTGACCGCTTCAGCGATCGTCTGCGCAACTTCAACCGTCCGGTAAACCATTACGTCTGCGAATTACCGTTATGATAAATGATTCTAGTGCAGAACGGACAATATTTCAATGTAGTGGAACGGTGCAGTTCGTTATAGGTCTGGACCGGAATATTCATGAAGCATCCCTGGCAGACGTAATTTTCCACCGCCGCCAGAACAGCGCCGGTGGGCACCCGCTTGCGGACCTGCTGGTAAACGCTCATCAGCCTCGGAGGCACTTTGCCCCGCACCGATTGTGCCGCACTGTCGAGTTCGGCAAGCTCCTGCTCCAGTCCGGCGCGTTCCGTTTCCACCTGCGCCTGTTCTTCCGCGATACGCTCTTTCTCCGCGTCGCACGCCTTGCGCTCCTCCGTCAGGGCCGCTTCCTCGGTTTCCACGGAAAAAAGCAGTTCCAGCATCTGGTCCTCGATTTTGGCGGACTGCCGCTTGAGATCATCAATCTCCTTTAACACGGCCTGGTATTCCTTGTTGTTTTTGATGGCAAAAAGCTTGGCATCACTTTTTTTAATGGCGTCCTGCCGGCTTTTGACCTCCTGCTCCAGATACTTGTAGGTTTTCCGCTTTTCCAGAACCCGGGCCTCTTTTTCCTGAAACCGCTGTTCCACCTCCTGCCGCGCTCGGTCCAGACGGGCCAGTCGCTCCGGCACTTGCCTTAAAACCGCGGCGACCCGGTCCTTGCTGCTCTCCGTTTCCTGAAGCGCCACCAGGACCGCCATCTCATCCCTGGTTATCTCAACCATTGCCTCTGTCTCCGAAACATGATGAATTCATATAAAACGGCAGGGGTTGCGCTGGCCGGCGTATCCGGCCACCCGCACTTCATACCCTGCCGCCGTTGTCTCCCGGGTCAATCGATCCACCAGCAGTTCCACCACCAGGTGCTCTGTCTCGAAATGGCCCACATCAATCAGTGCCCGGCCGGTTTCAACCACCGCCATGGCGTCGTGATACTTCAGGTCGCCGCTGACAAACACGTCGGCCCCGGATACCAGAAAATCCCTGATCAGGCTGGAGCCGGCCCCGGAACAGACGGCCACGGTTTTTACCGGCATGGCCATGTCGCCTGCCACACCAACGCGGTCCACACCGAATCGCTGCTTCACATGGCCGGCAAACACCTCCAGGGTGGAGGGTTCTACCTCACCGATACGACCCAGCCCGTGCTGGGGGTCGATGCCCCCTGCCAGAGGGAAAACGTCATAGGCCATGGTCTCGTAAGGATGGGCCTGCTTCAGGGCTTGGACCACGCCGTCCAGGTCACGACGGGGCACGATGGTCTCCACCCGGACCTCTTCCACGGCAGCGATCTTTCCGATACGGCCGATAAAAGGAACGGCTCCTTCCAGGGGTTGAAACCGGCCCGTTCCACGAACGGAAAAAGAACAGCTGCTGTACCGGCCCCATGCGCCCGCCGGCGTGGCGGCCAGAGCCTTCAGCAGCCGGGCCTCGTGTTCCACCGGAACGAAAAAGACCAGTTTGACGTGGTCTATCTGCCCGGCCCTGGAAAGTACCCTCACATTCTGAAGGCCGATACATTCGGCGCACCTGTCGTTGAGGCCGCCCTCGGCGCTGTCCAGACTGGTATGGGCACTGAAAATGGAAAGGCCGTGGGTGGCGGCCAGAAAGATGGCCGTTCCCGGCATGCGGGAAAAATCAACTGATCGCGGTGGCGACAGAAACAGGGGGTGGTGGGTGATCAGCAGATCGACGTCCCGGTCACAGGCCTCCCGGACCACGGCCGAAGAGGGGTCCAGGGCCACCAGCACGGTTTTCACTTCCTGGTCGAAACGGCCGGCCTGAAGCCCGCAGTTGTCCCATGTTTCCGCCAGGTCCGGCGGTGCCAGACGGTTCATGATGGCGACCATGTCGCCGACAGTGGCACGCATCAGTTGCTCCTCCCGGATCGAATTCCGTTTGCCTCCACCGGCCGACGCCCGACGCACCGGCCCGCGGAAAAAGACAACAAAAAAGGCGTGGTGAAAGACACCACGCCCCTGACCGGTTCAAACCCGTCGGTTTGCCGCCAAACCGGTTGTTTGCGTCTATACCCCATCTGTCTTTCGAAAACTGTTGATTCGCATTTCAGTTGCCTTGTCTCATGAGTGGGCCCACCTGGGATCGAACCAGGGACCGACCGGTTATGAGCCGGTGGCTCTGCCAGCTGAGCTATGGGCCCATTCGCCGATGCGCCTTTTCTGCGCCCTCTGTTGTGTAATCCTTCAGCCGGGTGTTGTCAAGCGCAAAGTCAGAAACAAATCGGCCACACCACGCCGGGTATGGCCGTTTCGGGTTCTGCAAAGCACCCATAAAATCAGGACTCGATAAAGTGTTTGAGCATCTTGCTGCGGGTAGGGTGCCGAAGCTTTCGCAAGGCCTTGGCCTCGATCTGGCGAATGCGCTCCCGGGTCACAGCAAAATCCCTGCCTACCTCCTCCAGCGTATGGTCGGCCTTTTCACCGATGCCGAAACGCATGCGAAGCACCTTTTCCTCCCTGGGCGTCAACGTGGCCAGCACCTTTCGGGTCTGTTCGGCCAGGTTCATGCTGACCGCGGCTTCCGAAGGAATCATGAACTTCTTGTCCTCGATAAAATCGCCCAGATGGCTGTCTTCCTCTTCGCCGATGGGGGTTTCAAGAGAGATCGGCTCCCTGGCGATCTTGAGCACCCGCCGGACCTTTTCAAGGGGGATCTCCATCTTTTCCGCGATCTCTTCGGGCGACGGCTCGTAGCCCCGCTCCTGCACAAGGTACCGGGAGGTCCGGATCAGCTTATTAATGGTTTCGATCATGTGGACCGGAATGCGGATGGTTCTGGCCTGGTCTGCGATGGCCCGGGTGATGGCCTGACGAATCCACCAGGTGGCATAGGTACTGAATTTGTAACCGCGACGATATTCGAATTTATCCACGGCCTTCATCAGGCCCACGTTGCCCTCCTGGATCAGGTCCAGGAACTGCAGGCCCCGGTTGGTATATTTTTTCGCGATACTGACCACCAGCCTCAGGTTGGCCCGAATCAGTTCGCTCTTGGACGCCTTGGCCCGAAGGTAGCCGTCATCGATTTTTTTCATGGTTTTCCGCAGCAGGCGGCGGTCGGCCATGATGGCCCGTTCACGGATCTCCATCTGTCTTTCAAGGGATTTGATCTCGTCGTAAAACGCGGAAAGCTGCACCTTGGTGGTCTGCATGCGCGGGTAGGCCCAGTTTACAAATCCGGTCTTTGTTTTCATTTTCGACCGGATAGTGGAAACGGCGCCTCCGGCTCCCAGCCCGGCGAGCCGCTGATCAATGGCCTGCTCCATGGCGTCAAACCACTTGATCTCATCTTGAATCCGTTCCTCCATGGCATCCAGCACTGCACTCTCCAGCCGCCACGGAAGAAGGAGTTCAAAAATCTCGTCGGTCTTCCGGGTCAGCTGTTCGGCAAGGGTTTTGCGTTCCGCAGCGGACAGGGAACCGGACAGGTGTTTCCGCCGAAGGGGCTGAATGGTTGCATCCAGTGCCTTGATCTGTCGAATGGTGGCGGCAAAGGCATCAATCCGAAAGACCTCATCCTCACCCGCATCGCCTTCATCCACATCCTTTAATACCGATTTGGGACGCAGGTTGCCGACCTCAATGTTATCGCCGTAGGCGATGATGCTCTCCACCCCAACGGCGGTATCCAGCATGCCCCTTAAGGCTTCCTGTTCCCCTGCTTCGATCTTCTTGGCAATCTCGACCTCTCCCTCCCGGCTCAACAGGGTGACCAGGCCCATCTCCCGAAGGTACATCTTGACCGTATCGGTCACCGAACCCGGGTCAGAATCATAGGTCACCGGGCTGTCGCCGCGAGCGGGACTCTTTTCCCCGTCTTCGCCGGAATCATCGGCCTGATCGGCCTTTTTCACCACCGAGATATCCAGATCATCCAGATGCACCAGCAGATCATCCATCTGATCGGCGGCAATATCATTGGCCTCAATTGCCTTGGCGATCTCCTCGTAGGTCAGTTCTCCCTGCTTTTTCCCTTTGGCGATCAGGCCACCCAGCTTCTGCTTGAAGTTCTGGGATGGGGGGGCTGCCGGGGCCGTCTTTGCTGTCCTGGTGGCCGCGTGGCCTTCCTGCTTCTTTGCAGCAACGGCCCCTGCCTTGGGTTTCCTGTCGGCTGCCGCCTTGACAGCGGCAGCCTTTTTCACAAGTTTCTGCTTTACCGTGGTTTTCTCCTCCGGCCCGGCCGTGACGGCGGCACCCGTCTTCCCCGGTTTTTCCGATGATCCGCCCGCCTTACGGGCTGCCGTCGCGCCATGCTTCACTTTATCCTGCGAGGCAACACTGGCAGTCGTCCCGGACGCTGTCTCGCGGGCAGCACCTTTTACGGGAGCGGCCTTCTTTGGCGCCGCTTTCCCGTTCGCCGGTTTTGCCAAGGCGGCTTTTTTAGCCGCCTTGGCCGGCTTGCCCGTTGCGGTACCCGGCTTTCCGGTGGATGCGGGTTTCTTTTTCACAGAGGGTGTCTTTGCCATACCGTGTAACTCCTTCAAACGCCATGGGGCCTTACTTTTTTGCTGTTTTGCGTTTCGCTGCCGCGGCTTTTTTCTTCGGAGCCGCCTTTTTCTTGGGTGCCGCCTTCTTGGCGGCGGCCTTTTTTTTCGGGGCCGCCTTTTTGGCCGCAGCCTTCTTCGGGGCCGCCTTCTTGGCGGCGGCCTTTTTTTTCGGTGCAGCTTTCTTGGCGGCGGCCTTCTTCACTGTCTTCTCTGCAACGGCTTTTTCTGTCATAACGCACTCTCCCCTTTTTGTTCTATGGTTAGTTTGTTCCGGACCTGCTCCTGCTTTGCCTTCAGCAGATGGTCGAGCAGATCCCCGTCACGGTTCTCCTCGGCCGCCTTGATCCTGTGGGACAGCGTATCCACATGACGCAGGCGGCTATCGACAAACCGGCCGATCAACTTACGACAACCCGTTTCGTTCCACATGCAAAGTTCATCCCCCACGCAAAGTGCACTGACAATGCGCTGCAGGGATTCATCCGGCACCACGTCGACAATATCCACGGAACGGTTCTCCAGTGCCCGTCGATGGGTCACCAGAAGCGTTCCGATGGTTTTCAACCGTTGGTCGGCAAACAACGATAAAACATTCCGGGATTCTATTTCAGAGATCATCTCCGGCACGTGCAACATCATGGACAGCAGCTGGCGCTCCATGCGAAGCGACCGGCCGAACACGGATGCGGTGGTCTCTTCTTCCCGTTGATCTCCGCCTGGAGCAGATGTTTCCACGGTAAACAGGGAGGGCCGGGCAGAGCGGCTCCGGCGGCGGGCTGCCGCCTGCCGCACCTTTTCCAGCACCGCGCTCTCTTCGATTCCCAAACGTTCAGAAACCTCTTTCACATACAGGGACCGGGCCACGCCGTCTTCCACCGCGGCCAGGCTCTCCTCCAGGTCCGACATCACCCGAATCTTTCCTTCCAGGGAAAGGCCATGACGATTGACGGCCGATTCAAGAAGAAACGACATGGCGCCACCGGCCTTCCCGGCCAGCGTTTCAAAAGCCTGTGCGCCGTTCTCGCGCACATAGGAGTCCGGATCATGACCGGTGGGAAGCACCAGGATAAAAGGCTGAATCCCTTTTTCACCGTTGAATATCTCGATGCTGCGCTGGGCCGCCTTAATGCCCGCCGCATCCGAGTCAAACACCAGAACCGCCTTTGTCACAAACCCCTTCAACATTCTCAGGTGTTCCGCCGTCAGGGCCGTTCCCAGGGTGGCCACCACGTTCCGGATACCGTGGCGGTAAAGGGAAAGAAAATCCATGTATCCTTCAGTGATATAGACCGTCCCTGCCTGGCGGCACATTTGTTTGGTGTGGCTCAGGCCGTAAAGGGAGTGACTCTTGCTGTACAGGGGGGTCTCCGGGGAGTTGAGATACTTGGGAAGCGTATCATCCATTACCCGGCCGCCCAGGGCGATCACCCGGCCGGTCAGGTCGGTGATGGGAAAGATAATCCGGTTACGAAAACGGTCATAATATCCACTGCCCTCCCTGTTCAACACAACAAGGCCGGCCTGCTCGGCCAGGGGCATGGGTATTTTGTGTTTGGAAAGAAAACGGGTAAGGGCATCCCACCCGCCGGGGGCATATCCCAGATGAAAATCACGAACCATATCGTCCGACAGGCCCCGTTCGGCCATGTATCGCACGGCCCGTTCACCGCCCGGTCCCTCCCTGAGGCAGGAATGGTAAAATGCCGCGGCCCGCTGCATGACCGAGAGCAACCGCTGCCGCTCGGACACATCCTTTGCTTCGGGCGATCCTTTTTCCTGCCGGGGCAGGGCAATACCACAGCGCTTTGCCAACAGGGCTACGGCCTCGGGGAAACCCAGTCCCTGATGTTTCATCAGAAACGTAAACACACTGCCGCCCTCGCCGCAGCCGAAACAGTGGAACATCTGCTTGTCCGGGCTGACGGTAAAAGAGGGGGTTTTTTCCGAATGAAAGGGGCACAGGCCCAGATAGTTTTTCCCCGCCTTCTTCAGCCGCACCACTTCCGAGACGATGTCGACGATATCGGCGGAGTTCTTGATGTTCGCAATGATGTCGTCAGGAATATGCAATGTCAGCCAACGCTCTTTTGTGAGGTTGAATGCCCGGCCGATGCCACGGCAATGGCCTCTGCCAGATCCAGAGTGCCGTCATACAGCGCCCTGCCCGTGATCACACCGGTCACGCCGAATGCTTGAATACCCAAAAGGGCCTGAATGTCGTCGATGGTGGAAACGCCGCCGGAAGCCACCACCGGAATGGCGGTGGCCCGGGCAAACGCCTCAATGGCCGGAATATTGGGGCCCGTCCGCATTCCGTCCCTGTGAATATCGGTAAAATTAATCGCCGCCACCCCGCATCCTTCAAACCGTGCCGCAAGATCAGCCGCGGCAATATCGGTGGTGCTGGTCCACCCTTCAGTGGCCACCCGGCCGTCCCGGGCGTCAATGCCCAGAACGATCCGACCCGGAAACTCACGGCAGGCCGCTGTCACCAGGTCGGGGTGGTTTACCGCCGCCGACCCGATCACAATTCTGGCAACACCCAGATCGGCGTACATTCTCACCGTATCGATCTCCCGAATGCCGCCGCCCACCTGTACCGGAACCCCCACCCGGCGAATAAGGGCGCTGATCGTTTTCAGGTTCCGCGGACTTTTTTCAATGGCGCCGTCCAGGTCCACCACGTGAATCAGTTCGGCGCCCGCTTCGGCCCAGCGTTCGGCCATGGCCCCCGGATCGTCGGAAAACACGGTCTCCGCGTTCATATCTCCCTGCAACAGCCGGACACACTTACCGCCCTTGATGTCCACCGCGGGAATAACCATCATGTTTCTTCAACCGCCTTTCAGATACAGCCCTTGGTGGAAAGCGGGCCGGTTATGCGGTCATCCCTGGACGTCGCCATATCCAGTGCCCTTGCCACGGCCTTGAACACGGACTCGATCACATGGTGCTCGTTCTCGCCATAGTCGACGCGGATATGCAGGGTCATGCCGCAGTTAACAGCAAAAGCCCGAAAGAACTCCTTGGCCAGCTGCACGCCAAAGCCGGTTTCCGCGGCAGGTATAGACGGAACGTTAAAAACAAGAAAGGGGCGGTTGGAAAGATCAATAACCGCGTGGGCCAGGGCCTCATCCATGGGCGTGACCGCGTACCCGTATCGCCGGATCCCCTTTCTGTCACAAAGGGCCTTGTTTACAGCGCTTCCAAGGACAATGCCCACATCCTCCACCGTGTGGTGGAAGTCCACATCGATATCACCGGACGCCTGAACGGTAAGGTCAAAAAACCCGTGGGTCGCAAAAAGAGACAGCATGTGATTGAAAAAGGGAATGCCGGTGGATATGGTCTGAGTGCCGATACCATCAAGCAGAACAGTGACACTCACCTGCGTTTCCGCTGTTTGTCGCTGTACAGAAGCAGAACGCTTCATGAAAAACCCCGCGCCTT
>JAXHVI010000019.1:0-27968 GCA_034189195.1 Thermodesulfobacteriota bacterium
TGGAGGGCGAAAGCCTGATGCTGATGCTGGAGGATGCCGGCTACACGGTCTCCACCCGGTCGGCCTGCGCCACCGGTTCACTGCGGGCCTCCCACGTGCTGATGTCCATCGGCCTGGACCATGCCGACGCCCAGGGCACCCTGGTCATCACGCCGGGCATTGAGAACACCGAAGCCGATATCATGGGGTTCTTAAAGGCCCTCAAGGAGATTGTCAGGTCCCTGCGCGACATCTCCCCGCTGTACAAGGGCCGGTAGCAGCAAAACCGCCAGATAACAATCGGGAGGCGCCCATGAGTACCCGAATGATTGTACGAATCGACCCCGGACTCAGGGCAAAAGCCGGCAATTTTGCCAAGACCGGGGGCAAGAACGTCAGCGAAGTGGTCCGTGAACCGCTGGAAGCCTATCTATGTCCGGGACCGGGACATAGGAGCCTATGTGGACGATCTCTGGAAGCGGACGGGTACAAAGCTGAAAGACCGGGGAGTCGGTGAGAAAGAGATCAGGCAGGCCATTGACGCGGTGAGAGCCGGCAAAAAATGAAAGTCGTGATCGGCACCAATTGTTGTATTGTGCTTGATTCCGTCGCATCAAAAGCGGCTGGGAAGCGTTGACACCGGATGGAAGTCAGATCCGGGGCAAAACCGGGATGGAAGTTTCTGTCCTCGGGCTCGGTCAGAAAGCAGACATACCCTTTTTGCAGGATGTCGTTGACGGTTATCCGTTTTTTCGAAAAGGCTTCTCCCGTTATTTTCCCTTCTTGCCGTTTTCCTTTTCCGGGTTTTTTCCTTTGCCTTCTTTTCCCTTGCCCTTATCGCCGCCTTTGCCGGAGGACTGGGCCGTGGTCTCGAATTTACCTTTTAAATCACCTCCGGACTTCAGGGCCTTGAAATCCTGGGACCCCGGTTTGATGCCCAGGCTTTTCGCCAGGTTTCCCCAGCCATTGCCCTTGTTGGCCCTGTATCTTTCAAGAACTTCCTTGGGCGGTTTGGAGGCCATCTCCCCCAGGCGGAACACCATGTAGGCATCCGCCGGATCGGTCACGTTACCCAGAACGGCGCTGACTTCCGCGTCGCCGATCTTGAAACGGGTGGCAAGGCTCGCCTTGAATCCGGAAGGGTCGGCCTTGGCCTGGACGCTGAGATCCTGCAGCCAGTCAAAAGCGCCGGCAAACGCCGGGGTTGTAAAAGAAACGATCAGGCACAGGCCCAGGACTGCCGGCAGAATTTTGTGAGGTCTCATTTTATTCTCCTTATGATAAGAGGATCGCACGCTTTCCTTGGTTGAAAGTCTTTATCCGGGGTCGGGTTACAGCGACCCGTCCGGTTCTTCGGCCACGGCTTTTCCGCAGGCGTTGCAGCGCTGTGCCCCCCTGAAAAGGGGGGTCCCGCAGAACGGGCAGGGATAGCGGCGGCACTCGGCCCGGGCCCACTCCACGCTTCCCTTGTCGTCGCCGTGTTCGGCCAGTTTCGCCCGCCAACATGCCCACAGCACGAGGTGATCGAGCAGCCGCAGCCGGAAGCGCCAGATGCCGCCACCTTTCCGTAGTTCTGCCTCACCGTATCCCTTATTTCGTTGTTTTTCATGGTCATACCGTCAACTCCTGTTTCAGGCGTGTCCAGCCGGTACTATAACGACGGAACATCATTCGTGTCAAGAACGGCAGCGGATTTCATATCAGGGTCGTGTCCCGAACGCATAGAGCCTTGCTTCCGTCATGGTGGTGCCCACATAGAGGGCTCCGTCGTTGCCGACCGCCGGTGATCCGAGAAAGGTCTTTTTGCCGTCCGGACCATGGCCGGAAGGATCATACACCCACAGCCGTTTGCCGTACCACGGCCCCGTCACGGTCGGTGCGCAGGACGCGGGCCCCCGCCGCCTGGTAGCGCAAAACGACTTCGGGGTGGGGGCAGCCGTACCGGTTGCCCGCCCCGGCGGACACCACCGCCACACCGGGCCGGACCCGGCTCAGAAAGGCGGGCGTGCTGGATGTCTTGCCGCCGTGATGGGGGGCAACCACCACCGTGGACGCCGGCCGGTCCCCGGCCAGGGCGGCCAGTTCCAACCCCGCCTTTTTAGAAATATCGCCGGGAAAAAGAAAAGAGACATCCCCCATGCCGAAGAAACGGGGCCATCACCTTTTCCCCGGGATCGAACGTGGATGTTCCGGCAAAGCCGCCGCCGTCTATTAAGACCACCTTGCCGCCGGGCAGCTCCGGCACGGCGGCGTTTCCCTGGCCCACGTCCAGAATGGTGACGCGCAAATCCTTGTGCAAAAATCGGTGGCAGACCCACCAGCCGGCATCAATCATCAAAATCAGCAGAGACAAGGCAAGGACGATTGGGGGCCCGCGCCGTACCCGACGGCCTTTTCCATGGCCCCGTAGCAGAGGGTGCTGCAACCGGCGATAAGACCGATCATGACGGATGCCTCTCCTGGTCTGACGGGCTGACTGGCGCCGGATCAACGCAGCAGGCAATTCGAAGAACCACATCCCAAGGACGGGGAAAAAAGACAAGCAGAAATTTACGGCGCGCAGGGCGTCTCCACGGTCAGAGCGGTGCCGTCGGTTTTCATGATCACGGCGCCGTCACGGTCGGTGCGATAGATGCGGGTATTCAAGGTTTTGTAGCGGTCAAGAACTTTCGGGTGAGGGTAGTTGTAGCGGTTGCGCCATCCGGCGGAGAAAACCGCCACTTCTGGCCGGACCCGGTCCAGGAAAACCGGTGTGCTGGATGTCTTGCTGCCGTGGTGGGGAACGACCAGGACCGTGGATGCCAGCCGGTCTCCGGCCGTGGCAACCAGCTCGCTTTCCGCCTTTTTCAGAATGTCGCCGGGAAACAGGAAAGACACCTCTTTTAAGGATATTTTCGTGACCAGGCTGTTGTTGTTGGTGCCCTGCCGTGATCCGGCCCGGCCGGGGTCGAAAAACCCGGCGGCCGGGTAGAGAATGCGGACATCCACACCATTGAGGGTGTGGCTTCCGTAAAGGGCTTCGTAGGCGGGCATAAGTATTTCTCGCCGTGCCACGGCATCCATCAGTGCCTGGTAATCTTCCGTATCCGCCGGCTGGCCGCTGCTCCACAGCTGTTTGACGTGGAATTTGTCGGCAACATAGGCCAGCCCCCCGATATGGTCGGTGTCCGGATGGGTGGCAACCAGAATATCCACGGTGGCGATTTTGTTGCGCCAGAGAAAAGGGGCCACCACCCGCTCTCCCACATCAAAGGTGGAAGAGCCGGCAAACCCGCCGCCGTCGATCAGCATCACCTTGCCCCGTGGAAGCTCAACCACCGCGGCATTGCCCTGGCCCACGTCCAGTATGGTGACGCGCAGGTCCCTGTGCAGCAGCCGGTGATAAATCCAGTAGCCGCTATCGCATGCCAGAACCGCAAGCGCGAAAAAAAACAGAAGCGCCGGCCATGTTTTCACGAACCGTTTGCCTTCAACCGGCTCCATGTCCGGCGGCGCGTGGCCTGGCCGGTTGCCGGCAAACGCCAGGCCCGATGCCAGCAGCATATAAAGGCAGGTCATCTCAAGAAGGTTCGGGGTGATGGTGTGGGCAGCGGCAAAAGGCAGTCCGGCAATGGTTTGTGCCACTGCAAGCGCCCCCTGCACCACGGTTCCGGCCATGCCGAACAGCAGGCTTCCCGCCGGGGGCCAGACCATGTGGCCGATGACCCCGGCCAGGCCCAGGGGCACGGCCACAAACCCCACCATGGGCACCAGGATGCAGTTGGAAGCCAGGCCCACCAGCGAGGTCTGGTTGAAGTAGTGCAGGGTCAACGGCAGGGTGCCCACAAAGGCAAAAAAAGAGACCAGCAGAAAGTTGACCGGCATCCTGACCGGCGGCCGGGAAATGCGGGCCACACGGGGCTGCACCACGCCCATGCCGGAAATAATGAAAAACACGGCGCTAAAAGAGAGCTGAAACGAAACGGCAAACAGGGAGGGCGGATGGACCACAAGAATTACCAGGGCCGCCAGGGCCAGGGTGTTTAACAGCCGGTGGCTGCGCTGCACCACAAAGGAGATCAGAAACACCGCCACCATGATCACGGCCCGCTGGGTGGATGGCGACATGCCGGCAATGACGCCGTAACCCGCCACAAAGCAAAGGGTAACCATGGCCGCGCCTTTCTTCACCCACCCGTTCCACAGCAGCAGCGGCACAAAGGAAAACAGCCGGGAAAACAGGGCAAACACAACAGTGGCCACGATGCCCACGTGAAGACCGGATATGGCCAGCAGGTGGGCCGTGCCGGAGCGGACAAACGCCTCCCGCACCCGGGGCGCGATATCCGTTTTTTTCCCCACCACCAGGGCTTTTAAAACACCGGCCTGGGGCCCGGGGGCTGCCCTGTCAATGGCCCGGCCGAGTTCGGCGCGCAGGGTTTCAACGGCATAAAAAAAGGTGGAGACCTGTTTTCCATTTATCACCGTCACCCGGCGGGCCGGGGCATAGGCCAGGCCGAAAACATGTTGATATGCCATGTAGCTTCGGTAGTCAAAGGCCCCGGGGTTGCCAAAGTTGCGAACGGGCCGGATAACCCCTGAAAATTCCAGCCCCGTGCCAACGGCCGGCTTTTCGGGCGCGTCGTAAAGGGTCACGCGAAGCCGGCCCCTGGGTGCAAACCGCTTTTCCCCGGCTTCAAGGGCGGCCACCCTGAACAGAAACACCTGCCGGTTACCGAAAATTTCCGGGTCGCTGTCCACCGTGCCGGTGATGGTCCACCGGGTATTGCCGTCGGCATGTGCCAGCAGATGGGTGTCGTCGATCACCGGGCTTGCAAACCGGGCCATGGCCAGCCACCCGAAAAACAAAAGGGCCGGGGCAAAAAACCAGGCAGCCGGTTTCTGCCGGGTCACTGCCAGAAGCCCCATGCCCGCAAAAACCCAGAAGGCCATGGCCGGCCACGGCCGCAGCGGAGGCAAAAACCGGCCCGCAAGAATCCCGGCCACCAGAAACGCCAGCAGCAGAATTACGGGATACCGGCATGCCTGCTCCCAAACCACTGGCTTTTTGTCATGTGATACAGACAATGGAATCTCTCCTCCCTTTTACCATCCAAATCAGTATCGAAATCGACCCGCCATTTTTACCTTCCGTCATTCCGGGCTTGGCCCGGAATCCAGATCAAAATTAACCTCATACCTTATTGTTCCATTTCCCCCGACAACGCATTCATTCTCGGCTGCGCCGCAACGGCCGGGACCAGCCCGGCTATTTATTGATGCCATGTCATGAAGCATAACCGATATCACATTTTCTGTTGACAGTTCAATAAACTGGGTTTTAATATCCGAATAAAACGGGGGGCGGCAAGGGTGTCAAAAGTCCTGCGGACGGTTTATAAGGAAGGTGCCCCGGTGTCTTATATGGAAGCTGCATAAGACACCGTTTCAATCCCCAAAACAGGATTAACCCATTGAGATAAAAATATTTATTTCCATTTTTCTGATGGGGTCTTATATTGCTATTCCTGGGGTTTGGGGTCTTAGTCGTTTTCCTTGGCTTTAATATCAAAATCAAAATCGGGATCGGCTAACAAGCAGCCTCCGGCCCGTCATCGCAGGCCGCAGGCAAAGTAATCAACGCCTCTTGGTCATTGTGAGCGCAGCGAAGCAGGCTTTTCCATATACGGAGGAGATTGCCGCGTCGCGTCGCTCCTCGCCTTGTTGATCTTTTCGGGCAGCCGGGTCAAAAGTTTCAACTCTTTTGCGTAAAGCTGTTTTACCTCGAATCAGGGGAAGAAACGCCTGGGTCACGGCAAGCTGGCCGGTCACATTGACCTGCATCTGTGTTTCAAACATGGCCAGGGGGTCAAACTCAAGGGGACCCTGAACCGTGATGCCCTCGTTGTTCACAAGGGCGTTCAGGCCGGCGTCCGCCAGGGCGGTTTCAAGTTCCCGGGCCGCCTGCCCGATCGTGTCGGCGTCGGTGACATCGATGATCAGCGGGATAATATTACCGTTTCCGGCCGCTTGTAACGCCTCGCCGTCCGCCGGTTTGCGTACACCGGCAAACACCCGCCACCCGGCCCGGGCCAGGTCAAGGGCGCACTGGCGGCCGATACCCGTGGAAGCACCGGTGATCAACACGCAAGCCATGTTTTTCTTCTTTTTGAAAAAGGATGGAGGAAGGGCAACTGTCTGTTTTGACAGCTTCAGCTATAACAAGGCCCGCGGAATGTGTCAATTTGAAGTTCGAAGGCCGTCCTGCCCGGCATTCTGCTTGACGGGGACATGGCAATTGACTATTTTGGATCACGAGCCGGCATCGCGATCCATGCCCGGCAGGTCAGCCGTTTTTGCCCACAAAGCGCAGGAGGATGACATGGCATCATTTTCCGAAAAAAGTTTCTGGCTTCAGGCCACCCCTTATGCCCCCACCCCGGCCCTGGCCGAAAACATCAACGTGGATGTGGCCATTGTGGGCGGCGGGTTTACCGGGCTCTCTTCGGCCTACCATTTAAAACAGTACGACCCGAACATGAAAGCGGCCCTTGTGGAAGGCGAGGTGATCGGGTTCGGCGCCAGCGGCCGCAACGGCGGGTTCAACATGACCCTGTTCGGCCTGACCCTTGCCGTTACCGCGCTCCGCTTCGGCAAAGAAAAAACCCGGCAGGCCCATCACTACATGGAACGGGCAGTGGATTATTTGCGCGACCTGGTGGCGGAGCTGAAGATCGACTGCGACTACGAGCACTCCGGTTTTCTGCGGGTGGCCACATCGGAAAAGTACAAAAAGCGCATTCTGCACGAAATGGAGCTGGCCCACCGGCTCGGCCTGAAGGATATCGAGTGGATGGAAGCCGGGCCCCTGGCCGGGCAGGTGAAAAGCCCCCTTTACCTGGGGGCATGGTGGGAGCCCAGGTGCGGCATTCTGAATCCGGCCAAGCTGGCCCGTGGCTGGAAAACCGTGATCGAACAGCAGGGGTGCCGGGTCTTTGAGCAGACACCGGTCACACAGATTGAAAAATCCGGGGGCCGTATCGTGCTGCGCACACCCGGCGGCAGCATCACGGCGGACAGGCTGATGCTGGCCACCAACGCCTACTCCCACCTGATCCCGAAACTCAAATGGAAGCAGGCCCCGGTGTGGACCTATATCGTGCTGACCGAACCGCTGAAGGCCGAACATTTTGAAAAAATCGGCTGGCAGAACCGGCAGGGCATTGAAGACGCCCGCAACCTGGTTCATTATTACCGGCTGACCGCCGACAACCGCCTGCTGATGGGGGGCCGGGACGTGGGCCTGGGCTACGGCAGCGACATGGACCGGGACTATGACCCGGCCACGTTCGCGCAGCTTAAAGAGGATGTGCGGCAGACCTTTCCGGCCCTTGCCAACATCGGTTTTACCCATCAGTGGGGCGGGCCGGTCTCCATCACCCTGGACATGGCCCCGGCCATGGGCTACCTGGGGGACCGTAACATCGTCTACAGCGTGGGGTGCATGGGCCACGGCGTCAGCCTGACCCATTTAAACGGCCGCACCGCCGCCGACCTGATTATGGAAAAGCAGACCGACCTGACCGATGTGTTTTTCGTCAACCGCACCGCTCTGCCCTGGCCGCCCGAGCCGATCCGGTTTCTGGCGTCAAAGGCCATCAGTTCGCTGATGAACCTGGGAGACCGTCTCAACGACTGATGTGCCTATAGATCATTTACGATTTTATTGATGAACCACAGAGGCACAGAGTACACAGAGAAATCCTCCGCGCCTCTGTGTCTCGAGTGAGCGAAGCGAACGGGTGGTGAAAAAATAAACAACGAGGCATAATGACTGACGACAAAAGAGAGGCACCCATGTCCATTATCGACGCTCACGCCCACCTGGGCGACATCCTTCATCTTGACGGCGGGCGGGTGATTGATGCCGGTCCGGTTCAAAAGACGCCTGTTGCCGACATCATCTCACTGTCCGAAGCCATGGGCCATCGCATGACCTGGTACCGGGACCATGTGGTCTTTCCTTATTTTAAAGGCCTGATCGTGCTGGCCGAAACCGCGCGCAATGCCACGGCGTCGCCGGCAAACCTGTCGGCCTCCATGGACAGAAACGGCATCGGCCATACGGTATGCCTGCCGATTTTTCCCTATGTCACCTTTGATGACCTGGCCGCGGCCCGCCGGAAAGATTCGCGCATCATTCCTTTTACCACCATGGACTGCTCGCTTGCCCCGGACAAAATCGCAGCCGCATTGGAAAAGGATGTGGCCGCCGGCGCAAAAGGACTCAAGCTGCATCCCATTATTCAGAACGAGCCGCTTTCAAGCGCAAAAACCCTGGCCGCGGTTGAGACCGTGGCGGCCCACGGCCTGCCGGTGCTGGTGCATACCGGCATCTCCTCTTATTATCCCGCAGGTGAACCCGGCCGCCAGACCCCGGCCAATGCCGACATCCCTTTTGTCGAAGAGCTGGTGAGCCGTTTTCCCGGGGTTTCTTTTGTCGCCGGCCATGCCGGCCTTTACCAGACAAAGGCGGTGATGGCCCGGCTGTCAAAGTATGCCAACGTGCGGGTGGATGTGTCGTTTCAATCTCCCGGCACCGTGAAAAAGCTGATTGCCGCCTTTGGGCCGGAGCGCGTAATGTTCGGATCGGACTGGCCTTTCGGCAATCCCGAACCCATGGTCAAAATCGTCAAGGCCGCCTGCCGGTCCGACGCCGGCCTGGCCCGCTGCGTTTTTTACGACAACGCGGCGCAGCTACTGGGGCTCTCCTGAGAAAAACGAGCAGGCCGTTTTCGGCATTGCCCGTGCCATCCATCGCGTTTTTCATACCGGGGCGACACGTCGAGAAGCGGAATAATGATTGAACAACGGGGGCGTCCATGGTATGGTTATGTAGAAATATGAAATGGTTATGTGCGATTGCCAATCAAAGTCCGAAAAGACAACAGAAGGTCTGGAATGATGACGATTGAACAACGGGCCAAAATTCGAAGGCAGAAGATAACCGGCCATCTGTCACACGGCTATGCCGAAGCGGATGACTGGGACCTGGAATTCTGGCTGAAACAGACCCCCCAGGAACGCCTGTCCGCTCTGGTGGCCATTCGAAACGACATTAAAAAAGTAAACCCGGGCCGGCTGAAGGAATCGTGAAGGAAGGATCGTTGTGGATACCATTCAGGATTTTGAGGACATTCTTCAGCTTCTGTCGAAATACAACGTCCGGTACCTGATTGTCGGGGGCCTGGCGGTGATCTTTCACGCCAAGCCGCGGTACACGAAAGATATCGATATCTGGCTGGACCGCGGAATCGAAAATATCAAAAACGCCAACAGGGCGCTGGCAGATTTCGGCTCTCCTTTTTCTCTGTCTGTTCCCGTCAAAGCGGATGAAATTCTTCAGCTCGGCGTGGCCCCGGATCGTATCGATTTTTTGCTGTCACTTTCGGGAGTATCGTTTGAAGACGCCTGGAAGAAAAAAATTATCAGCAAATATGGCGATGTGGATGCCAACTGGATTGATATTGACAGCCTGATAGAGGTAAAACGGCGGATCGATTCGCCGCGGCATCAGGAAGATGTCAACGTCCTTCTGAGAGTCAAACAGAAGCAGCAGGCCGATAAAAAGCGGGGTTGACATCCGATCCGGCCAGCCGCCGGTAAGCTTCAATTCACGCCACCCTCTCCATCACCAGTTCTGAAACTTCCCTGATCTGAAGTTTGTCTGTCAGCCCTTCTGTTTTGACGGCATCTTCCAGCATCACGGCGCAGGCCGGGCAGGCCACGGCCAGGACCGAAGCGCCGGCAGCCACAGCCTCCCGGCACCGGGCCCGGGCCGCGGAATCGTCACCGCCGGAGATCATGTCGGTAAACAGGTTGCCCCCGCCCCCGCCGCAGCAAAGGGCGTTTTTGCGGTTGCGGTCCATCTCCGCAAGTTCGATGCCCGGCGTGAATGCAAGAAGGGTGCGGGGCGACTGGTAGTCGCCGTTGTGACGGCCCAGATAACAGGGGTCATGAAAGGTGACGCGTGTTTTTGTGCCGGAAGACTTAAAAGAGATGCGGCCCATGGCAAAGGCCAGCACCTGGGTGTAGTGAAACACCTGGAACTGTCCGCCCAGGGCCGGGTAGAGATTCTTAAAGGCGTGAAACGAATGGGGCGACAGGGTGATAATCTTTTTGATACCCTTTTCGTTAAAGGTTTGAATGTTTTTTGTGGCCAGGTCCTCAAACAACGCCTTCTCCCCCGTCATGGCCACGTCGTTGCCGTCCGAACATTCGCCGTCGGTAAGCACGCCGAAATCGACCCCGGCTTTTTTGAGCAGGGCCGCCACGGACCGGGCGATCTCCTGTCCACGGGAATCATAGGAACCCACGTCTCCGGCAAAAAACAGGTATTCCTGTCCGGAAAATTCCGGCACGTCCGTTCCCCCGCGCCAGTCGGCCCGTTTTTTGGCTGATTTTCCGTAAGGGTTGCCCGCGTTCTGCACACGGGTCAGATAATCCCGGACCGGGCCGGGAACCGTGCCGGTCTCCAGAATGGCATCCCGCCCCGCGGTAAAGGCCAGCAGGATTTCCTCCTTGAAGCCGGGCATGGCGCAGTGGGCCACGCAGTTGCCGCACCCGGTGCAGGAGAACATGATTCGGCCCAGCCGGTCGCTGACGTCGATTTTTCCGGAAAGCCACGCGGAGAGCAGCCACATGCGGCCGCCGGGCGCGAAGGTTTCAAACCGGTAGGCAAGGTAGGCCGGGCAGTTGATATCCGCGTAGTCGGACGGGAATTTGCAGTACCCGCACCGGAAGCAGCGGTGCAGAATCTCCTGATGTTCCATGTTATATCTCCCAGTTGCCCGGATTCATGATCCGGTTGGGGTCCAGCGTGTTTCGCAGCCGGTCCATCAGTGCCGCGGTGCCGGGGTCCATCTGTTTTAAAATCTCTTTTTGTGCCGGGGCCTCGGCTTTCCAGGGAATGCCGCCCATCTTCAGGCAGGCCCGGTTGGTCTCTTCAAGTGCCCGTGCGGCCCGGTTCACGTCGTCGCTGTCGGCCCGGTTAAAGGCATAGGCGAAAAAGAACATCATGGCATGGCCGGCGCCGATGATTCTTGCGCCCAGCGAATAGGTGGTATGGTATTTTTCCGCGATTTCAATGCCCCGGTCATAAGCCTCGACAAATCGCTCAATGGCCATGATGGCGCCCACATACTCAAACCCGCCCCCTTTTCGCGCGTCGGCAAACCGGGCCAGGTCCGGCGATGGAATCTCCAGAAAGCGGGCCTTCTGCACCGGTGGAATGGGCAGAAATCCGGCGGCCTTGGTTTCGGTGATGGGCCGCACCGACTCCTGGAGCAGGTTGCGCTTGAAGATCAGCTCCTTTTTCGAGTGGGCGCCGAAAGCGATGTTGATATGGAAAAACCCCCTGGCCCATGAGGGCTTGGGGCTCATCCAGGGGGTCATGTCTTCGGCCACCTGGGCGCTGGTGAGCCGGGAGATGATCTCCGGCATTTTGTCGGCGGCTTCGCATACGTAAATCAGCACGTCATTGTGCCGGTAGTTTGGAAAAAGCCGGATAGCGATTTTCGTGATAATGCCGGTGGTGCCGGACCAGCCCAGAAACAGGCCGGACAGGTCGGGCAGGGGGGCCCTGGCAAACCACTGGGGTGACACGCTGCACGAGCCGGTGCGGACGATCTCGCCGGTGGGCAGCACCACCTCCAGGCCGGTGAGCATGTCCGAATGAAACCCGCCCAGCACCGAAAGATGGCCGGAGCCGTGAATGCACACGTTGCCGGCAATGGTGGCGGCCGGGGGCGCGTCGGGCATGGAATGTTTCAGGCCGGGATGGTGTTTGGCAAGATAGGCCTTGAGCTTGCCCTGGGTCACGCCGGCCTCCATCACGGCGTAGCGGCTGGCCGGGTTGACCTCAATGATGGTGTCCATTCGTTTCATGTCCACGATCACCCCGCCCTTCAGTGCCCGGGTCAGGCCGGAAAGGACCAGTCCCCCGCCCATGGGCACCAGGGGCACCTTCATCTCATTGGCCAGCCGGACGATTCGCGCCGCCTGTTCGGCGGTTCTGGGCATCACCACGGCGTCGGGCGCGGCCGGCGGCATGGTGCCCTGGTCCATGGAGTAGAGGTAGCGTTCTTCGGCCGCGTCAGAGACAAAGGCCTCGCCCACAATGGCTTGCAGTTTTTTTATCAGGTCATTCATGTTCATTCTCCTAATGCGGCCTGGACCAGGTCGCTGACCAGAATCGGCATCAGGCCCCGCTCCGCCACCTCCTGGGCCATGGTGGCCATGCAGAAGGGGCAGTTGAACACGCAATACACGGCCTTTACATCCAGCATGTCGGAAATGTTTCGCTCCACCAGGTCATCGGCAAACTCGTCCCTCTGGTGGGCCCGGGGAACCCCGCCGCAGCACAGGGCGTTTTGCCGGTCATATTTCCGGGGGGCGCGGATGGCGCCGATTTTTTCAAAAATTTTGTCCAGCACCGCGTCGGTTTCCGGGCAGAGCCGGTTGGAACACCCCCGCTGGTAGGCGATCACCTGGTTCAACGGTTTGATCCGGTCGGCCAGGTCGTCGAGCCGGCGGTTGATATAGTCAAACAGGTGGACCGGCCGGAAGGGCACGTCAATCCCGTAAGCCTTTGCCAGGGTGGTGTAGGTGCCGTAGCACTCATCATGGAAGCAGACCATGTCGGTAAGGCCCGAATCTTTCATGAAAAAGGACATGATGTTGTCGATGGCTCTGGGCACCCGCTCCCGGATCACCGAGTTTTTGGCAAAGTGAAGCCACATGATGTTGCAGAAGATGTCTGTTCCCGCAATCACCGAGGCCCCTTCAAACAGCCGGCCCCGAATGGAGCCGGCCAGCATGGGAAAGGCGCACATGTTGATCAGGGGCGAGGACACCGGCGTTTTGGCAAGCCGGCCCTTGAAGGCCATCATGCCCAGCTGCTCGTCCACGATGGGCCGGGGCGCGGGCAGCAGGCCCAGCTTTTCCTGAAGTTCCACCAGCACGAAAAACGGGTTGTTGTGATTGGGGCAGTACTCCTGGCAGGCGTAGCAGGTGAGGCATTCGTGCAGGACCCGGCTCTCCTTGCCGGCATTGATCTTCTGCTTTTCTTTTTTCGCCTCAGCCACATCGGCAAAGGAGATGTACTGGCAGTTCATCAGGCAGTCCACGGTTTTACAGGCCGCGCAGACGGCTGGATCAAAGGCGATGGCGTTCATGACAAACCTTTCATGAAATAAGAAGGCATCTAAAAACGGAATATTTTCTTCATGAAAAATCTATTCTTGGTTTTTGGAAGGGTTCTTTTATTTTTGTGGCGAACCTTATTTTTAGAGGTTTCCATAAAAACGCCAAACGTAAAACTACCGGCGGCCGACACCCCGGTTGTGCTGTTTCGCGCGCATGACCATCATGTCGACCTCGGCAGGGGTGAAAAGTCCCTCGTTTATAAAATGCTTGCCGATCATGGGCTGAAGCTGTTTCTGCCGGCCGGTGACGGCCATCTGCTGGTAGCCGGAAAGCAGGCCCACCCGCCGGGCGTATTCGCCGAAGGTTTCGTTCCAGCTTTTCCCGGCCAGAATCCGGTAGACCTCCTCATCCGTGAGAAAGTTCCACTGCCGGGCGATTTCGCCGAACCGGGGCCGCTGATTTTTCTGCCACACAATGGCGCTGATCAGGGTTTTCCAGGAGATCAGGCCCGAGTAGTAGAGGTATTCACCCAGCCGCAACTCCCGGCGGGGCAGCCTGCCGGTGTAAAAATGATCCGCTGTTTGTTTGCGGGCCGGCCGCCCGGGTGAAGGCCGGGGGGAGGCGGGCTTTTCTTTTTTTACCGTGGCGGTTCTGGTGGAACGGCCGGAGAAAAAGAGACTGAGGGTGTGGTAGGCCGAGGTCGTCTCCTCAAACAGGCGTTTGAGCTCCTCCTGGCTGCGGCCAAGGGCCTTGGCCCGGTCCGGATGGGTTTTCAGCGCTTTTTTGCGAAAGGCGGTCTTCAGGTCTTTTTTTGTCACGGTTTCCAGAAAGCAGGCGTCAATAACGGCTGCCGCGGGAAACAGCAGCCGGCAGGCATGCACGACCTCCGCGCCCGGTGCCTGGCTGGTCATAGGGCCACCTCCCAAAGGCTGTAGTGAAAAACAGAAGATTTTTACTGATGTTATGCAGGCGGCGGGCTCGTGTCAAGACAGAAAATCCAGAACCGGTCCGTGTTCCATGCGCAGGGGTGAGGCAACACAAGCAAAAAAAGCAGGGGCGCGGCAAACCATGCCCCTGCTTTTATGGGTCTTCTGTTTTCCTCCCGGAAAAGGGAAAAACGGGTTGTGCGCTACTCTTTTTTATCCAGGCCGAAGGCGGTGTGCAGCACCCGCACGGCCAGCTCGGCGTATTTTTCCTCCACCACGCAGGAGATGCGGATCTCCGAGGTGCTGATCATCAGGATATTGATACCCTCGGCGGCCAGGGTGGAGAACATGGTGGAAGCGACGCCGGCGTGGTTCTTCATGCCCACGCCGATGATGGAGACCTTGGCCAGGTTTTCCGCGCCCATTACCTCTTCCGCGCCGATGGCCTTGCCGGTTTCCTGGGCAATGGCCAGGGCCTTTTTGTAATCCCCCTTGGACACGGTGAAGGTCAGGTCGGTCTGGCCCCCGGCCCGGGTGTTCTGAATGATCATGTCCACCAGAATGCGGGCCTCGGCGATGGGGCCGAAAATTTCAGATGCCACGCCCGGCACGTCCGCCACCTTTTTGAATGTGATGCGGGCCTCGCCCTTTGAGCAGGTGACTCCCGAGATGACCAGTTCCTCCATTCCGGCGTCTTCATCTAACACCATGGTTCCTTCCTCCTCGCTGAAAGATGTGCGTACATGCACGGGTACCTTGTATTTTTTGGCAAACTCCACCGACCGTATCTGAAGTACCTTGGCGCCAAGGCTGGCCATTTCCAGCATTTCGTCGTAGGAGATTTTCGAAAGTTTTCTGGCCTTGTCGCAGATGGAGGGGTCGGTGGTGTAGACCCCGTCCACGTCGGTGTATATTTCGCAAACGTCGGCCTTGATGGCCGCGGCCAGGGCCACGGCCGAAGTGTCGGACCCGCCCCGGCCCAGGGTGGTGATGTTGCCGTCATCGTCGATGCCCTGGAACCCGGCCACCACCACGATATAGCCGTCGGCCAGCAGCGTGCGGATTTTTTCCGCGCCGATACTGATGATGCGGGCCTTGGTAGCCGCCGAGTTGGTCAGGATTTCCGCCTGGAACCCCAGCAGGGACCGGGCCTTGTATCCCATGTCGGTGAGCATCATGGCCAGCAGGGCCACGGTGGTCTGCTCGCCGGTGGAAAGCAGAGAGTCCAGCTCCCGGCCGTCGGGGTCCGCGGACGCTTCGTGGGCCAGCTTGATCAGGCTGTCGGTGACGCCGGACATGGCCGACAGCACCACCACCACCTGGTTGCCTGCGGCGGCGGTACGGATGACGCGGTTGGCCACGTTGCGGATTCTTTCAATGTTGGCGACCGATGTGCCGCCGAATTTTTGAACCACAAGGCTCATGTTTCCCTCCGGATGGCTTTGTAAAAAGCCCGTTGCCTTTCGAACCGTTTTTTATGGGTTGTGCCGAACCAATTTTTCGATCAGGGCCTCCCCCGTTGCCGTGCGGGGAGTCACGCGAATATGGCGCACGGTATCTTCCACGATATCAAGGGCGATGTCAATATCTTCCTTCCATAAATCCGGCCCGAATTTGTGGGCCCACTCAATGGCCGTCACATGGTTTCCGTCCAGCAGGTCGTCCGTGCCCAGGTCCTCGATCTGGTCCGGGTGGACCAGGCGGTAAAGATCAATGTGACAGAGGATTCGGCCGCCGGCGCCGGGATACTGGTTGACCAGGGTATAGCTGGGGCTGGTCACCGGACAGGCGTCAGAAACCCCCATGCCCCTGGCCAGGCCCTGGACAAAGGCGGTTTTGCCGCTGCCCAGGTCACCGGTCAGGGCGATGACGGTGCCGGCGGCGCAGAGCCGGCCGATTCGTTCAGCCAGGGCCCGGGTCTCTTCAGGCGAGTCTGATCTGTGCTGGAAAACAGTCGACAAACCGGTCATGGTCCTTGCTTTCAAGGGTTTGAAGGGCCCGGGGCAGGGTCGACGACACGTCGGAGGCCAGCAGCCCGGTTTTTCCGCCACTTTCCGCCGCGATGTCTCCGGCCAGGCCGTGAAGAAACACGCCCAGCCGGGCCGCGATTCCGATGTCGTATCCCTGGCAGACCAGGCCCGCAATGACGCCGGTCAGCACGTCTCCCATGCCGCCGGAGGCCATGCCCGGGTTGCCGGTGCGGTTGACAAACACCGTTCCGTCGGGATGGGCGATGACCGTACCGGCCCCCTTGAGCACCAGATGAATCTGGTGGGTCCGGGCAAAGTCCCGGGCGCACCGGATTCTGTCGTTTTGCACCTGGTCGGCGGTCGTGCCGCAGAGCCGGCCCATTTCACCGGGGTGGGGGGTCAGTACGGCCCGGTTCCGGACGAAAGAGAGCATGCCCGGATCGTCGGCCAGGCAGGTGAGCCCGTCGGCGTCGATGACCATGGGAAGGCCGGTTTTTTCAATCAGGCCGCGCAGCATGCTTTCGGCGGCCGGGCCGGTTCCCATGCCGGGCCCTATGGCCAGGGCCTTTTTGCCGGTTGTTTGTTCGAGGATCGAATCCATACACGTTTCGTCAAACATTCGGCAACCCGTATTTCCTACCGGCAGGGTCATCACTTCTGTTGCCAGGGATTCCACAATCGCGTTGATGCCGGCGGGCACGGCCAGGGTCACAAGGCCGGCACCGGACCGCATGGCGGCAATGCCGACCATGGCCGCGGCCCCGGTTTTCCCGGCAGACCCGGCCACTGCCAGCAGATGGCCGGCACTTCCCTTGTGGGCGTCCGGCATCCGGGGCCGCAGGTAGCCGGCTGCAATGGCCGGTGTCAACAGCCATCGCCGGGAGTCGGCCTCATCGGCCACGAAGGGCGGAATGCCGATATCCACCACGCCCAGCTTTCCGGTGAACGCGGCGCCGGGAAACAGCACCTGCCCCGGCTTGGCAAAACCGAAAGTGGCCGTGGCCGTAGCCTTTACGCAGGCGCCCCTGGGCTGCCCGGTGTCTGAATCCAGGCCGGAGGGCATGTCCACGGCAAAGACGGGCCGGCCCGACCGGTTCATGAAATCAATGGCCTTTGCAAACAGCCCCTTGACTTCAAATTTCAGGCCCGTTCCCAGAAGGGCGTCGATAAACAGGTGCCGGTGGGAGAGGGTTGTTTTTTTCCTGGCAAAGCTTTTTTCATCGGGAATGCAGATCACCGGCACATTCAACGCGGAAAGCAGGTCCAGGTTGGCTTTGGCGTCGCCGGACACCTTGCTTTCTTCGGCCAGCAGAAACACCGTGACCTCGGCCCCCCGCTGGGCCAGGTACCGGGCCATGACAAACCCGTCGCCGCCGTTGTTGCCCCGGCCCGCGATCACGGCAATGCGCCTTTCAAGGGTGTCGGGAAGGGTTTCAAGCAGCCAGCCGGTGGCGCCCCGGCCTGCGTTTTCCATCAGCACCCGGCCGGGAATGCCGAAGGATTCGATGGTGGTGCGGTCCATCTGCCGCATCTCCTCGGCGCATGCGAGGTACATGTCAGTCTCCCCTTTAAATCGAAATCGGTATCGAAAGAACGTTACGGTTCACAGGCCGCGAGGAACGAACGGTCCTTTGTAAAACGCATGTCAGCACTTGATGAGGTCATTTTATATTTTGCCGTCAGTATTTATCGATCCCGACCCCGACCCCGATTTCGATGATATGGCGTATTATCTGTATCTCACGAGTCGATTTGGCCGCAGATGCAAGGCGCGGCATGCGAAGCTGTAGCCGGCCTACCGCGAGCATGCCGCAACACAGCAGATGCGGCCAAGGCGGCTCGCCCGAAGGGTGAATTTTTGCGACATACAATTGGCACAAAATTCCTTAAGCCGCCTGTGATATTTTATGTTTTGGAAGTTTTATAGCCGCTTCCCAATAAATTAACATCTATATTCTTATGTTGTCGAAAAATTTCATGAGATAAGGGCCAGCATATCGCGGACGGCCCGGTCCATCCCCACCAGTGCGGCCCGGGAGATGATGCTGTGGCCGATGCTGAACTCGTCGATTTCCTTTAAGGTGACCATCCACTCAATGGTGGTATAGCACAGCCCGTGACCGGCGTTGACGATCAGCCCCAGGTTGCGGGCCACCTCCACGGCCTTTCGAATCCGGTCAAACTCCTTCTGCCGGGTTTTTTCCGTGGCGGCCTCGCAAAAGGCGCCGGTGTGAATCTCCACGGCCACGGCCCCGGCATCATGGGAGCGGCGCACCTGGCCGGGGTCAGGGTCAATAAACAGGCTGACCGGAATTTCGCTGCGGTGCAGGGTCTCAATGGCTTTGGCCACCGGCCCGCTGTGCCTGGCAAGGTTGAGGCCCCCTTCGGTGGTGAGCTCTTTTCGCTTTTCCGGCACCAGGGTGACCAGGTCGGGTTTAACCGCAAGGGCGATTTTCTCCATTTCCGGGGTCGCCGCCATCTCCAGGATAAAGCGGCGGGCCGCGGCCCGGAGCCGCACCACGTCGGCGTCCTGAATGTGGCGCCTATCCTCCCGCAGGTGGGCCACGATGCCGTGGGCACCGGCCAGCTGGGCCAGCACGGCCCCGGCCACGGGGTCGGGATAATTCACGCCCCGTGCCTGGCGCAGGGTGGCGATGTGGTCTACGTTGACGGCCAGATGTGTCATAACCACCTCTTATTAAATCTTAATCTTAATCTTAATCCTGATCCTCTCCATTTTTACCTCAGCCGGTTTCGATTAAGAGCAAGATTACGAGTAAGAGTAAGATGAATCGTTTACCCCGGAAGTTCTGATACATGGGAAACCGTGTAAATGAGAGAGTCATTCAATTAGTCACTTGGCCCTTTTTAATCCTCAAGGGCATCCAGCATTTCCAGCAGTTCCCGCGTTTTTGCCTCCATTTTTTCTGCCTCGGTGTCGGACTGCTCGTGGTCGTATCCGGAAAGGTGCAAAATACCATGGATCAGCAGCTCTGTAAAGCGGGCTTCCAGGGAGACGCCCATGGACCGGGCCTCCCGAAGGGCCGTGTCCGCGGATATCACCACGTCGCCCAGCAGTCCGGGGGTAAGATCGGCAAACGCTCCTTCCTGCATGGGAAAGGCAATCACGTTGGTGGGGCCGGTGCGGCCCAGGTAGGCCCGGTTCATTTCGGCAATGGCGTCGTCGTCCGTGATCAGGATGGAGAGCTCGGTGTTGTCAGGACTGGCCAAGGCGTTTAAGACGGCCTGCGTCTTTTTCAGAATTCGGTGTTTCGGGGGCAGGCGGCGGGCTTTTTGACGGTTGCTTATCAGGACTTCCATCTTTTTTCTTTCCGTTTTCCGCGCTCGGGTATTCGATACGGTGGTGGTAGATGCCGGAGAGAATGGTGTTGAAGCTCTTGGCGATGTTGTTTAAATCCTTGAGGGTCAGCTCGCACTCGTTGAGCTGTCCGTCGGAAAAGGTTCGGTTGATCAGGTCCTGCATCAGGCCCTGGAGCCGGGAGGGGGTGGGGGATTCCAGGGTCCGGGCCGCGGCTTCGATTTCATCGGCCAGCATGATCAGACCGGCCTCCCGGGTCTGGGGTTTGGGCCCGGGATAGCGGAAATCGTTGACATTGATCTCTTTTTCCTTGCCGCTCTCCTCTGCCTGCCGTTTGGCTTTTTCATAAAAGTAAGCGATGATGCGGGTGCCGTGATGCTGCTGAATGGCATCCACCACTGCCTTGCCCAGTCGGTGCTGCCGGGCGATGTCCACGCCGTCCTTGACGTGGGACATGAGGATCAGGCCGGACATGGAGGGGGCCAGCTTGTCATGCTTGTTTTTGCCGTCCCGTATGTTTTCAACAAAATAGAGGGGTTTTCGAATTTTGCCGATGTCGTGGTAGTAGCCGCACACCCTTGCCAGCAGGGGGTTGGCCCCAACCTCCGACGCGGCGGCCTCGGCCATGGCCCCCACCACCAGCGAATGGTGATAGGTGCCCGGAGCCTCCAGCATGAGCCGCTTGAGCAGGGGCTGGTCCAGGTTGGAAAGCTCCAGCAGCTTGATGTCCGTGGTGTAGTCAAACACCATTTCAATGATGGGAGCCAGGCCGGCGGTAAGCACGCCGGAGAGGAACCCGCCGAAAAAGGCCATGCCCCAGTCAATCAGCATGCCGGTACCGGACAGGTCGCCCCGGTAAAGGTTGATGGCCGTGATGGCCGCCACGTTAAACAGCCCCAGCTTGGCCCCGGCCTTGATAAAAACCTTGCGCTCCCGGCAGTGCTGCATCCAGAAGGCGGCCATGGTCAGGTTTAAAATGGAGTAGACAACCACCTCGAAGTTGTTGTTGAAAATGGCGCCGGTGCACAGGGCCAGGATCAGGGCAAAGGAGGCGGTGAGTTCTATGTTCATGAACAGGCAGACGATCATGGCGCTGGCGGCCAGGGGAATGGCCAGAAAGATCGACTGGGGTGTGATATCGGGCGACGACGCGCTGAAGGCCATGGCCTCGCCCACGGCAAAAGCGACCCGGGCCGCTATCAGGGATAAACAGAGCATGGTGGCGAAAAAGAGCAGGTTCTTGTTATCCGCCAGGACCCCGCGCCGGCTGCTCTCCGAGTTTCGCAGGTAAACAACGAAGAAAACCAGCGCCCCGATCAGGGCGGCGCCCAGGGAGGCGGCCAGGGAGTCCTGGTTTTTGGCTTCCGCCCGAAGGGACTCCAGCTTCAGCAGGTCCAGCTCATTAATGCGCTGGCCCTCCCGCAGGATCATCTCCCCTTTTTTCACCTCGTAGGCCACCTGGCTGATACTGGCCTGGGCGTCCTGCCGGCGCTTTTCCGTCTTATTGATATTCAGGGTGATGTTCGGGGTGATCAGGCGCTGGGCAAAATCCACGATCAGGTTTTTTACCGTGTAGTCCACGTCGGCCAGCAGGGGCTCGCCCACCACGCGGACCATGATCTGGGCCTGGTCCAGGCCGTAAAAGCGCCTCAGGTTGGTGACGATCTCCTCCTGCTGGTTGCTCACGGTGCTCAGGACAATGCCCCGGTCCCGTTCCCGCAGCAGGTTCTCCTTGTTGGCCACCACGCCGTTGGCAAGAATTTCGGTGACAATGCGGCCGATCAGGGCTTCGATTGTTTTTGAAAATTTTTCCTTTTCCAGGATGCCGTAGGCCCCGTTGCTCACGCTGATGCCCAGGGTCTGTTCGAACTTGGGCTTGTATTCCCACAAAAGGTCGTGGCCGGGCTTGGCCGAGGCGTCGGCGGAAGATGTTTTTCCCAGAAGGGCGTTTCTGGCAAGCTCAAAGCTCACGGCCAGCTGGCGGTTGATCTGTTCGACCAGGGTGTCGTTGTAGTCATAAACCGTGAGCACGCGATCCCCGGCCTGGGCCCGTTTTTCCTCCGTGGCCTTGGTGTCCTTGATCAGCAGGTCCCTGGGGGCCTTGATGTCCTCTTCGGCCACGTCTCCCAGATGGTAGGCATAATCCCGGATTTTGAAGGAGGAAAGCGACAGGGTCATGGAAAAGACCAGGGCCGTGGCGATCAGCAGTGCCCACCGAAAGGAGCGGCTGTCAACAGGGGGAAGCAGGCTCTTTGTGAGAAAGGGAATGGCCATGGCGTCAGGCGAAACAGCGGTGACCGGAGGGAATGTCTGATCTCAGGCCGGTCAAGCATCGTGTTGGCGAAAAGTTCACGGCTGTTTCATGCTCCTTCATACCCGTAGGGGTTACATCCTGGAGTTTCTATAGAAAAGCGGCGCACTTTTCAAGCAAAAACCGCCACCGGGGGAGAGAGTAAGATAAAACTATCTTATTTCAGTCAGTTGGAAATGCCATCGGTTTTTTCTTCATAGGCGGCGATGATCTTTTCCACCAGCGAATGGCGAACCACGTCCTTTTTTGAAAAAAAGACAAACTCGATGCCGGCAATGTCGGTCAGGATATTTTTGGCCTCGATCAGGCCGGAGGACTTGCCCGTGGGCAGGTCGATCTGGGTGATGTCGCCGGTGATCACCGCCTTGGAGTTGAACCCGATGCGGGTTAAAAACATCTTCATCTGCTGGGTGGTGGTGTTCTGGGCCTCGTCGAGAATAATAAAGGAATCGTTTAGGGTACGGCCCCGCATGAAGGCCAGGGGCGCCACTTCGATCACCTTTTTTTCCATCAGGCCGGCGATTTTTTCAAAGCTCATCATGTCGTAGAGCGCGTCGTACAGGGGCCGCAGGTAGGGGTCGATCTTTTCGGCCAGGTCCCCGGGCAGAAACCCCAGGGCCTCGCCGGCTTCCACCGCCGGCCGGGTGAGAATGATCCGGTTGACCAGCCCCTTTTTGAACGCGGCCACGGCCATGGCCATGGCCAGGTAGGTTTTGCCGGTGCCGGCCGGGCCGACGCCGAACACGATGTCAAACCGCCGGATGGCCTCGATATAGGTCTTCTGCCGGGGACTGCGGGGCGTGATGGGCCGCTTTTTGGCGGTCATGCACACGGTGTCGAGAAACAGGTCCTTGATGTCGGTGCGGTGGTCTTCCCGCAGGGCCCGGACCGCATGGTCCACATCCTCGACATAGACGGGGTAGCCGGCCTCCAGCAGGGCGTAAAGCTGGGTGAGCACGATCCGGGCCAGGTCAGCGGCAATGGCGTCGCCCTGGATAAAGACCGTGCTGCCCCGGGCGTCGATTTTTACCCCCAGGTCGGCGGCGATCTTTTTCAGGTGGCCCCCGTGCTCGCCGAAAAGCTGCATGGCCAGGCGAATGTCCGGCAGTTCAAGCTGAACCGGCCGGTCTGTTTCAGTGTGCGCGTGTTTCATTGGTTCTGGTCCGTTCCGTCTTTATTTTTTATTCATATCTCTAAAAATTGGTTTTTCCCCAACCCAAACGCTATTTTTTGTTTTTGGCGGGTTGCTTTTTTGCCTCGCAGAGACGCAGAGTGCGCAAAGTATGGCGTTTTGTTTCGCGGGAAAGCGATCCCTTGTTACGCGCAGCGTTCATCTTTTCTTGGCGTCCTTTGCGTCGCTGCGAGGCAATTGAATTTTTCGGGATTTCCTTACATCATACAGAATACCGGGCCGTGTTGCAAATTTTCTGTATTGTGGTAAAACCATGGGGACCTGTGTGCGATGCAGGCCGGAGATGCAAGTTTTGGAAATAATTTTAAGGTCTTAAATTCAAAAGAGCTGTTGCGCCGATGAACATAGTCGACATGGTGGTCATCGCCGTTGTGTGCGTGTGCCTGATCCGGGGTGTCTTCCGGGGCCTGAGCCGGGAGATCTCCTCCATCATCGGCATTCTGGCCGGGTTTTACAGCGCTTATCTTTTTTATCCCCATGCGGCCGGGAAACTGCCGGCTTTTATTCCCAGGGGTGCCTTTGCCGACATGGCCGGGTTTGCCCTTGTGTTCTGCTGCGTGGTGATCGCCGCCGGTCTTTTGGGCCTGCTGGTCCGGTATGCCCTGGGTATCACCATGATGGGGTGGCTGGACCGGGTCCTGGGCGGGCTGTTCGGCGCGGTCAAGGGCGTCCTGATCGTGGCGGTGCTTTTCTTTTTTATCACCAGCGTGGGCGGCGCGGCCCTGCCGTACGCCAAAAATTCCCGGTTTCACGGCCTGGCCCTGGACATGGCCGGCTCCATGACCGACGTGGTTTCCGGAAAGTTTTACAAAAACATCTATTCAAAGGCTCGGGAGATCAAAAAACGATGGATCAAGTAGCACCGGAAAGCAACCGGGAGACGCAGATGGAACGGCTGGCCCGGATTGTCGATACATTGCGGGGCGACAAGGGGTGCCCCTGGGACCGGGAGCAGACCCCCCGCTCCATGACGGTCTATCTGGTCGAGGAGGTTCACGAGCTGGTTGACGCCATCATGGAGGCGGACCCGGCCAAGATTTGCGAAGAGCTGGGCGACCTTTTGTTTCATATTCTGTTTCTGGAAAGCATCTTCCGGGGCCGGGGCGATTTTGACCTCCAGGACGTGGCCCGCATATCCGCGGAAAAAATGATCCGGCGCCATCCCCACGTGTTTGGTGACAAGGAGGCCAAAACCGTGGAGGATGTGAAAAACCGCTGGCACCGGATCAAGCAGCGGGAAAAGGCGGCGGCCGGGGAAAAAAAATCGCTCATGGACTCGGTGCCCCGCAACCTGCCCACCCTGGTGCGGGCCTACCGGATCACCGAGCGGGCCTCCCGGGTGGGGTTTGACTGGCCTGATACCGCCGGGGTGATGGACAAGATAAAAGAGGAATTTGCCGAGCTGGAGGCGGCCATGGCGGAAAACGACAAGGCCCATGTCACCGAAGAGGTGGGGGACCTGCTGTTTTCCTTTGTCAACCTGGCCCGGTTTCTGCGGGTGCACCCGGAAACCGCCCTGGCCGATACCGTCAAAAAGTTTGAAAAGCGGTTCATTTATATAGAAGCAGAGGCATCCAAAAGCGGCAGAACACTGGAGGAGATGACCCTTCAGGAGATGGACGCCCTCTGGGACGAAGCAAAATCATTACAGGTGTAACTTGTTTTTTCGTGCTCGTGCACGAAAGTAAAAACGATCAAGAGCACGAGCAAGAGTAAGATTAAGAGTAAGATGAAGGGCACGAGTACGATAAGAAGAAAGAATTCACTGTAACGGGAAGCGGAAGCAGCATGATAACCATTATCGATTACGAAGCCGGCAACCTGACCAGCGTGGCCAGGGCCCTTGTGAAAACCGGCCATGAATGCGTGATCACCGGAGACCCGGAAAAAATCGCCGCTGCCGACCGCCTGATCTTTCCCGGCGTGGGCGCGGCCGGGGCCGCCATGGCCGGCCTGAGACGCTCCGGCATTGACGCGGCCATTGCAACGGCAGTGGGCCGGGGCATTCCGGTGATGGGCATCTGCCTGGGCACCCAGGTGATCCTGGAGGAAAGCAGTGAAAACAGCGCCCGATGCCTGGGCATTATAAAAGGAAAGGTTCTGCCCTTTGCCCTGGACATGGTAGACGGCAAAGGCGACCGGCTCAAGATTCCCCACATGGGGTGGAACGCGGTTGCCCTGCAAAAGCCCCATCCCGTGTTCGAAGGGGTTGATCCCGGAAACCGGTTCTATTTTGTGCACAGCTTTTATCCGGCCCCTGCCGATCCTGCCACGGTGATCGCCACCACCGACTATGGCGTGACCTTTGCCTCGGTTATCGGGGCCGCCAACCTGGTGGCCACCCAGTTTCACCCGGAAAAAAGCGGAAGGGCAGGGCTTCGCATTCTGGAAAATTTTTGCAGGTGGAACCCATGTTAACACGAAGAATCATACCCTGCCTGGACGTCCGTGACGGCCGCACCACCAAGGGCGTCAAGTTTGAAAACAACGTGGACATCGGCGATCCCGTGGAGATGGCGAAAATCTATTACGAGGCCGGGGCCGACGAGATCGTGTTTTATGACATCACCGCCTCCCATGAAAAGCGGGGCCTGATGATCGACGTGGTGCGCAAGGTGGCCGAAACCATCTTTATTCCCTTTTCCGTGGGCGGCGGCATTCGCACCGTTGCCGACATGCGCGACACCCTGCTGGCCGGGGCCGAAAAGATCAGCGTCAACTCCTCGGCCGTGCAGAATCCCGCCATCATCTCCGAAGGGGCTGAAAAGTTCGGCAGCCAGTGCGTGGTCCTGGGCATGGATGTCAAGCGCGTGGAAAAGCGAAAAGAGATTCCTTCCGGCTTTGAAATCGTGATCAACGGGGGACGTACCTACATGGGCATTGACGCCCTGTGGTGGGCACAGGAGGCCCAGCGCCTGGGCGCGGGAGAAATCTGCCTGAACTCCATCGACGCCGACGGGGTGCGCCGGGGATACGACATTGAACTGACCCGCCTGATTTCCGAAAATGTCACCATTCCGGTGATCGCCTCGGGCGGGGCCGGCGAGCCGGCGCATCTTTACGAGGCCCTGACCGAAGGCAGGGCCGACGCGGCCCTGATCGCCTCCATGGTCCACTACGGCCACCACACCATCGGCGGTATCAAAGCGTATCTGGCCGATCGGGGTGTGCCCATGCGCATGAAGTGGTAGAAGGAAAGTCCAATCCCGACGGTCGTCGGAATCGGGACCGGGATCGAAATCGAGCCAATGGGCGCCACGGGTCAGGCGACAGCTTGCCCGTACTTGTCTCATAAGGTCATTGCGAGCGCGGCGAAGCAATCTTGAACGCGGCGCCCCCGTAAAAAAGTTCGCCGCACAAACCCGGGAGCGCCGCACCCCGGGTGCGTCACATTCCCTCATCCGGTGCCTCCAAATCCTGTTTGGATGCCTCCGGAGCCGGTTTTCTGACATAGCGGGCAAGCATTGGGTCAGTCCGGTCCAGCACGTGACCGGCGTCTTTTTTACCTGCGACGTGCTTCTCAAGGAAAGCAATTGAATATCGCCGGATAACTTCGAACTGTTTCTCAGTCCCGCTCAGTCGCCTTGCCCCGCGGTTGTCCGCAAAGCAATTGTTAAACGAAAAATGGCCGGCCCCCTTAACCTCAAGGAGGTATTTCGGTGACGATACGTGCTTATAAATTTTGGCTGAAAGCTCTGCCATCGTTTTGGAGCCACGCAACTGGTTTTTTTCCCGTTCCCCTATGAACAGCATGGATGGAATTCGAACGGCGTCAAGCTCGTCCTCTTTGAACAGGTAACCGCCGGCTCCCGTTGAGAACAGCAACACAGCATTGATGCGGGGATCATGACGCTGTTTGATGGCCCCGCCAAGCCCCAGCGCCGTGAATCCTCCGAAAGAGTGCCCCCCGACGGCCACGCGGTCCCTGTCGATCAGTTTGTCGAACGGATCGGCACTCAACATGCTGTCAAGCACCAGTGTCATCTCGTCCAGTCGATACAGGTATTTGTCGCGGTCCGCAGGACCGGATGCTGCTATCTCCCCGGCGTCGTGCAGAAAACCGAGGCGGTCGAAGTCCGTCATTTGGCCGGTTCGTATACGAACGGCTGAATGCTTGTCATGGTGGTCCGGGCATGCCACGATCCAGCCACGAGCGGCGAGGGCTTCGGTGAGGAACACTGCGCTGAGTCCGCTACCTCCGTAACCATGAGAGAAGACCAGGAAAGGGAAAGGGCCGCTTTTGGCCGTGGGTGGTGCGTCGACAGCGACACTCCCATTTGTTGGCCCCCCGTAGTTGTGTTGTTCCGGTTGCGCCGCGGTCGGATACCAGACGGCCACCGTGAGCGTTTGCGCCTGCCCGGCTTTTTGGTGCTTGAGATCAAGGACCTGATAGCCGACATTGAACGGGGGCTGGGGTGCCGCTCTTCTTGTGTCAGGGCACACAGCCATGCAGCCCAGGATGCCAAAGACCAGGACAACCCCGATCAAAGGTGCTATCAGTGGATGGACAGCTTCTGGCCGACAGATTTTTACCATACCTGTTTTCTCGGTTTTCAAAGAGTGTGCGTCTTATCCCTCTGAAATGTCAATTTGAAAACTTTATTAAACCTCAGGCGAAGCAATCTTGAACGCGGCGCCCTGTAAAAAAGTTCGCCGCGCAAACCCGGGAGCGCCGCACCCCAGTGCGGCAAATTTGAAAGCCGAAGCGAGAATCTGTTATCTGAGCTTTTTCCGTACCCAGGCCGGATTGCGTCGGCAATCAAGAACAGCAAGAATAAACACCGTGTCATCTTCAAGGCGGTAATAAACGGCAAAGGGGAATCTTTTTGAAAGCAGGCGCTGGTATTTTTCAAAATGCACGGTATGGATACCGGCGTAAATCTTCAACGAATCAATATCGGAAAAAAGCGACTCTAAAAAATATCCGCCAAGCCCCTCTGCCTGCTTTTCATAAAAGCAGTAACCGTCAACAAGATCCCGGCTTGCGGACTTGAGAATTTTTATTCTCACGGCAAAGAATTCCGGATGCTTTTTTGGGCTGTTTCCCAGTCCACAAACTGGTCGACACCCTCTGCCACCATCCGTT
>JAXHVI010000190.1:0-8231 GCA_034189195.1 Thermodesulfobacteriota bacterium
GGCCCCGTTTGTTTCTAAAGTAAGTGCCCGTTCGACGGCGAATTGATCATCCGCGCCGATTTTTTCGCCCGACGCGGCACCCAAAACAACCCGGCGTAAAATCAATCGCGGATTTTGGGCGAAATGCTGCCCTTGACGAAATCGGAAAACCTCTCTATAAACTTTTTCATGGGCCACCTCTCTTGCGTTGTTGATGGTTGTTTCCTTTAAGCAACTTCAGAGTCCTTACTCCATCTTTAGCAAAAGAGGTGGCTCTAGTCATTTGAAATCTGGGTTGCGGGCGTTAGCCTGCGTTAGTTCAAAAAAACCTTGAAAGCAAGGCACATCATTCCGCAAATACGCCTGCTTCAATCCACCGTGGCGGGATCGATTTTCAGAAGAATGCGGCCGTCGGCGTCCAGCATGAAGATCAGGCAACTGTTGACGGTGGCGTCTTTGGCCAGGTCCTCAAACATCACAGCCTGAATTTCATATTTTTTCCCCTTTTCCCGGGGCAGGTTGATAAAGCAGGCCTGGGCCTCCTCTTTTTTGTAAAACGCCGGCACATAAGAAATATCGGAGACCTCATCCCGGTAGGCCACAAACTGGCCTGCCCAGTCGCCGGCCGCTTCGGCCGCCACAAATACCCAGTCACTGTTTTTCGGCTGTTCTGCCATCTTCTCTTTCTCCTTTGAAAATGCACTCCCGGCGCGGACGATGGCCCGCGTTTTTGAATCAAAATAGCATACCGACACGGCAAACAACAAGCTGAACAGTGAAGGGCACGGAAATCCGTTTTTCAGGCGGCCTGAAGGCCGCCCCTGCATTTTACGTCGCTGTTTTGGCGGGGGTATTACTGCTGATTTTCCTGGAGCATGTCAAGGTGTAAAGGCAAAAGGCCCGGATTCGATGGGTCGAGTAACCCGGGTCAGGTCAGATTGTGAATATTTCTGACCCGCTTGGCCACATGGTCCAGTTCATAGGCCATGGTCCGGATAAAGGCTTCGGCGTTGGGCCTTTCGTCCGGCAGAAAAGAGGTGACCGAACCGGCGATGATCACGCTCAAGGGAATGCCCTGAATTTCAAAGGGCTGGTCGTGAAGCATTTTCGTAATGCGTTGCAGCGCCAGGCGGGCGCCGGCTTTGTCGGCCATGGGCAGAATAATGGTCATGGTGTTCGGATCCAGCTCCCCCACGATATCCGAAGTCCGGGCGACCTCCACCAGTCGCTGGTAAGCGGCAGCAAAAAGATCGGCTTTCTTGATTTTCACGTCAGCCGGCACTTTGGTTTTGGGCCTGACACTGATGATGGTAAAGGCCAGAGTGGAGAGGTAAAGCTTGTGACGCCCGGCCCGGGACAGCTCCTTTTCAAGGTGAAACCGGAATTCAGCCGGCTTGAGTACACCGGCGGGCATCTGCCGTTTTGACTCTTTTTCCCTTCTCGCCTCCTGGTGTTTGACGATGGCCGCGTATATCTGTTCAATGCTGTTCTCGTCAAGGGTGTCGGCCTCGGCTTCCGCACGAACGGCCTGCAGAACCTGTTTTAACTCCTGATCGCTTTCCAGGCTCTGTTCCATCATTTCCAGCAGGGTGCGCTCCTTCCGTGCCGGGCCCCCGCCTTCCCCCAGTGCCGCCGGACCTGTGTCCAGCCGGTCAAAAACCGCCTGAATGCGGTCGTTGATCCGGGTCTCCATTTCAGCCAGGGTGTCCGGGTCTACATTCATACCCCGCAGATGGGCCGTCAGGTTTGATCCCAGGTCGGTCATCAGGCGGCGGGCGTCAGCCGCATCCTCACCGGTGGTTTTTTTCCGGAGCCCGCTTCCCAGTTCCTCAACATAATGCACCAGCATGTCCATAAAGGCCTGCCGGTCCCCGTCGCCCTTTCGAATCTCGGCGGCAACGGCAATCAGGCCGGCCACCTGTTCCGGATTTTTCTGAATCTCGTCGATCAGGTCGGCACCGTCCACACCCACGGCCCCGGCCGCTTCCTGAAGAACCATGGCCAGTCCTTCGCTTTCCAGTTCTTTGCCCAGATGCTGCACCAGCGAAAGATACTCGGCCACCGGCATGCCCTCGGACAGCAGGGCTTTTTTGATCTTGGGCAGCAGCCGCCGCAGCTCGCCGGGTTCGGGAACCATGCGCCGCAGTATCTGGGCCAGCCGGACGGTTGTGATCTTTCCCTGCTGGTACTCGTTTTTAATTAACTGCACCAGCACATCATCGGACAGGGAATTGACCTGGTCTAAAATCGCCGATTCGTTTTCATATGCCTGGTTGACCGCCTTCCGGGCCTCAATGCCCAGGGCCAGCTGCCGCTTCATTTCAAAGACCGCTTCAGCCACATCCATCATATCGGATGGCCCGCCGGTTGCCAGGTGCTGCCGAATATCGTCGCCCAGAGACTGGATCTGGTAAAGCAGAGTGGCCCCCGGCGTGATGGCCGCCATATCCCCGGCAGTGCCGCTGTCTCCCGGCGCCAGGCTGCCGGATGCCGCGGCTGCCATGCTTTTTTCTTCCGTGGACAGCATCTGTTGCGACACACCCGCCGGGTCAGCCATCAAACGCTGCATGGAAAGGGTTTTATCCGCTTCACCGGCAATTACGCTCTCCAGAAGTGTTTTCATGAGCTGCTTTTTTGCTGCGTCGGACACCGGCGGGGGAACAGGTTTTTTCGCCTGGTCCTTCCGGGTGATCACCTCCTCTTCCCGGGTGATTTTTTTATAAAACACATGGTTGATCTTCAGCTGATCCACCCCCCGGAACCGCAACTCTTCGATCATGGCCGCACTGTCGGCATACTGGGCCGGCGATGTGACAATACCGATCAACACATCCAGTTCTTCCGCGGTCATACCCTTAAAAAAGGAAATCGACTGAATGCCGGCTTTCTTGAAAAGAGCCACGATGCGCCCCACATTGATGCGCGGATCCACCGGTTCTTCATCCAGGTAAAGCTGGTCCCGATGAAGGATCAGGGAGATGGATGCCACCTGGGGGAGCAGGAGGGCAAGTTCCTTATACAGGTTGGCGGCCGCTTCACGAATCTGCGGGTGGTCGGCCTTGTACATCATGGCCCGGTTCAGCAGCATGCACACCATGCGGCTGAGCTTGACATATTCGGCGCTGCCGGCTTTAGGCCCTGCCATTGGGTCTCCTTTCAGCGATCTGCCTGCAAATGGTTGTCTGCATACTGTTTCAAGACATCCGCAAATTCCCGGCAGGAACCATATCGGTCCCGGGGGTGAAGCGCGGTGGCCTTTGCCACAATTTCGTCCATGTCTGAATGAACGGCCGGGTTGACTTCCGAAGGCCGGCGAGTAAACATCCGGTCTGCCAGTTTGAGTTTCAACAACTCCCTGGTGGATTCATGCGGTGCCAGCGGCAAGCTTGAGACAAGAGACTGAAACAGCAGAATACCCGCACTATACACATCCCCCCTGGAATCCATCTCTTTTCCCAGAATCTGTTCCGGCGCCATGTTCACCGGGGTTCCCAGGATGGTGTTTTCGGTTGCTCCGGGCTCCCGCACACTTTTGGAAATGCCGAAATCCATGAGAATGGGCCGCCGGGTATGGGTTTCAATCAGCACGTTGGAGGGCTTTACGTCCCGGTGTATGATGTCCCGGCCGTGGGCATAGTCCAGGGCGTCCAGTATAGCCCGCACCAGGTCCAGGCTGGCCGAAACCGGCAAAAATCTTTTTGACGGAATCACATGCTCACGGACACGGGCGATCTGATGCGCCAGGGTCCGTCCCTGAATGAGCTGCATGGTGAAATAGAGAAATTCGTCCGTCTCTCCCACCTCGTACACCTGAATGATGTTGGGGTGGGAAAGAATGGCGGCCATCTCGGCTTCCTGAACAAAAAGCGCCGCCGTTTCAGGCGTGAGAACGGATTTGGGCAGAATCTTAACGGCGATTTGACGCTTGAGGGTGCGCTGAAAGGCCACGAACACAACGGCCATGGCACCGCGGTCCAGCTCTTTTAAAAGCGTTGATGTTCCCACCTCCCGGCCAAGCAGGTGGCTCAGGTCGACATCAGTGAGGTTTGCCATGGGCCTGCTCCAGTAAAATAGGCGCGCGCCGGTGAAGATGCAGGTGCAGCGGCCTGGAATCGAAACCTTTGTCGTGCGCTTACAACAGAAGCATGGACACTACTCTAATGCCAGGATCTTTTCCGCCAGGGTATCGGCGATTTTTTCATTCAGCAGAAGGCCGGCTGAAATGCGCAGCCATCTGGCCAGGCGCTCCCTGTCTGAAACCTCCAGGGAGCGGGGGCTCTTGCCCAGGTGGGACCGAATCTGGTGATCCAGGAACCGGCCGGTCATCTGGCCGAAAAAGGGCTGGACCTCGGCAAATACCTTGTTATAAAACGCCGATGATTCCTGGTCCTCCAGCGCCGCTGGAATACGCTCCGTGTCCGCGTCATTCAGGTCGATACGGAAGTACTGCATAATCACGCTGCCGATCTTGATCTCGTCGCGGTCCTTGAGCTCGGCCTGTTCAATAAGCGTGTCGTTGAGAAAGGTGCCGTTGGTGCTTTTGCAGTCAATGATTTTCGTACTTTCATCCGAAGAGATGATCTGTGCGTGCTTTTTGGAAACATACTGCTTGTTGATGACAATGTCCGATGCCGGGTCCCGGCCGATGGTCATGGTTCCCTTGTGTGCGGCCACCACATTGCCCCTGGACGGACCGGTGATAAAGACAATGCAGGCCCCTTTTTTGCGTCCGGAGTAGATAACTTTTTCCTCCACCTGAAACTTTTCCTGCTCGACAAGGTCAAGGGCTTCCTTATCCAGGTTAAGGGTATCGTCGATTTCACGCCGGGTCATGGGTTCCTCCTTCTGTACGTGCAAAACGGCCGGCCTCCCTACCGGTTGTTGCAAAACATCTGCCGGTTTATCTGCATACTATGCTAAATCAGGTCCGATTTTGCAAGAAGAATCAGGCAAACAGATACTTAACACAAATATTTCATGAAGTGTTTCGATATGGATAAGTTTTGGTTCTGCGCCGATTTAATGGAAGCAAAGGATTCATCAGGGATTCAAGGGATCGAGGGTTCAATGGGGCTGCCCCTTTAATATTTTGTCCCGCGCCTTGCATCTTTCGGCCAAATCAACTCGTGAAACACCCCGGGTTCACGAAAGCAGGCCGGAAATTTACGCGCCTGCCCGGCACCCGATGTTTACAAGGGCAGGGCCGTGATGGACACTCGGGAGCATACTGCAAAAATGAAATAATATAATCATATGAATACATTTTTGTAATATTGTTTTCTCTGCTACAGCTTGCGACCCCATCTCAGGTACTCCTTAATATTAAAAATAATCCATAAGACCAAATCAGTTACATTAAAGTTCCGCCGCATGGCGTCTTCTGGCACATCCTTTGCGTATTGTAAATGGCGAAAGGGCACAAGGCCTTTCATATTCCAATAAAAGGAGGAGCGACACATGAAAAAGATTGAGGCAATCATCAAGCCGTTTCGGCTGGACGATGTGAAAACCGCGTTAAACGAGGCCGGCGTGACCGGCATGACCATTACCGAGGTCAAGGGATTCGGCCGCCAGCGCGGCCATACCGAAATTTACCGGGGAGCCGAATACCAGGTGGACTTTATTCCCAAGATAAAGCTGGAGGTCATCACCGATGACGCGATGAGCGAAAAGGTTGTTTCCATTATTATGGGAAAAGCGAGTTCGGGGAAAATCGGCGACGGCAAAATCTTTGTGCTGCCGGTGGAAGGCGCGGTCCGCATTCGGACCGGGGAAAAAGACAGCGCCGCGATATAAAAAGAAAGGAGAAGGCAAAATGAAACGACTATTATATATGACGCCCCTGCTGGGCCTGGCCGCCTCAGTCAATGCATGGGCCGGGGAAGAAGTTATCACACCGGCGGCCAATGCCGCCGCCATTGAGCTGGTGCAGAGCCATGCCGACTATCTCTGGACCCTTATCGCGGCGAGCCTGGTCTTTTTCATGCAGGCCGGGTTTGCCCTGGTGGAGACCGGCTTTACCCGGGCCAAGAACGCGGTCAATATCTTAATGAAAAACCTGATGGACTTTTCCATCGGCAGCCTGGTCTTCTGGGCCGTGGGATTCGGCCTGATGTTCGGGGCTTCGGCCTCCGGATGGTTCGGCACCAGCGGGTTCTTCTTAAGCGACTTTTCACCGGAGGGAGACCCCTGGGTCCTGGCCTTCTGGATGTTCCAGGTGGTGTTCTGCGCCACGGCAGCCACCATCGTGTCCGGCGCCATGGCGGAACGGACAAGGTTCATCGGCTATATCGTCTACAGCATCGTGTTAAGCGCCCTGATCTACCCGGTGTTCGGAAGCTGGGCCTGGGGCGGCCTGTTCAACGGCGGCGGCTGGCTGGAAGGCCTCGGGTTTATCGATTTTGCCGGGTCTACGGTGGTGCACTCGGTGGGCGGCTGGGCCGCCCTGGCCGGCGCCATCGTGCTGGGTCCCCGCATTGGAAAGTACGCAAAGGACGGCACGGCACGGGCCATTCCCGGTCACAACATTCCGCTGGCGGCACTGGGTGTCTTTATCCTGTGGCTGGGCTGGTTCGGGTTCAACCCCGGCTCCACCACTGTTGCGGACAAAAGCATTGCCATGATCTTTGTCAACACCAACCTGGCCGCGGCCACAGGCGCCGTGTTTGCCATGATCGTCTCCTGGCTCAAGTTCGGCAAGCCGGAAATCAGCATGAGCTTGAACGGCGCGCTGGCGGGCCTGGTGGGCATCACGGCCGGATGCGCCAACGTGTCGCCGACCAGTTCCATTATCATCGGCGCCATTGCCGGCGTGCTGGTGGTGTTTTCCGTTCTCTTTTTTGACAAGATCAGGGTCGACGACCCGGTGGGCGCGGTATCGGTCCACGGTGTGTGCGGGGCCTGGGGAACGCTGGCCGCCGGCATCTTCAACATGGGCGGCACATCGGCGTCCATCATCGGCGTGCAGCTGCTGGGCATGGGGGCCTGCTTTGCCTGGACCTTTTCCATCGCCTTTGTCATGTTCAAGCTGATCGACAAAACCATCGGTCTGCGGGTATCGCCTGAAGAGGAGGCCGAAGGTCTTGACTTTTCCGAACACGGCGGCAATGCCTACCCGGATTTTGGGGTGTCTGCCTACGCCCAGAAGTAAACGGCAGGACGATTCCATAAAAAAAGCCCCCGTGAGATTTCACGGGGGCTTTTTATTTTTGTTAAAGCGGAAAAAGGGGGCAGGTGTTACATCATGCCGCCCATGCCGCCCATACCGCCCATGCCGCCCATGCCGCCGCCCGGCATGGCCGCAGGCTCTTCCTTGGCCGGTTTCTCGGCGATCATGGCCTCGGTGGTCAGCATCACGGAGGCAACGCTGCACGCGTTCTGCAGGGCGAACCGCACCACCTTGGTGGGATCGATGACGCCGGCGGCAATCAGGTCGCCGTACTCGCCGGTGGCCGCGTTGTAGCCGAAGCTGCCGGACTCGTTCTTGACCTTTTCGATCACCACGGAGCCCTCCACGCCAGCGTTGTTGGCGATCCGGCGCAGGGGTTCTTCAATGGCCCGCATCACCACCTTGACGCCCAGCTTTTCCTCGGACTTGATCTTGATCTTGGAAAGCGCGTCCAGGCACCGCACCAGGGCAACACCGCCGCCGGGCAGAACACCCTCTTCCACGGCCGCGCGGGTAGCGTTAAGCGCGTCTTCCACCCGGGCTTTCTTTTCCTTCATTTCGGTCTCGGTGGCGGCGCCCACGTTAATGACGGCCACACCGCCCACCAGCTTGGCCAGCCGCTCCTGAAGCTTCTCCCGGTCATAATCGGAGGTGGTGTCTTCGATCTGGGCGCGAATCTGCTTGACGCGGCCCTCGATGTCGCCCTTTTTGCCGGCGCCGTCCACGATGGTGGTGTTGTCCTTGTCAATGGTGATACGCCGGGCATGTCCCAGGTCGCCCAGGGTGATGCCTTCCAGGTTGATGCCCACGTCCTCGGAAATCACCTGGCCGCCGGTGAGAATAGCGATATCCTGAAGCATGGCCTTTCTTCTGTCGCCGAAACCCGGGGCCTTGACCGCGGCCACGTTCAGGGTGCCGCGCAGCTTGTTGACCACCAGGGTGGCCAGGGCTTCGCCTTCAATGTCTTCGGCAATGATCAGCAGGGGCCGGCCCGCCTTGGCGGTCTGCTCCAGAATGGGCAGCAGCTCCTTCATGTTGGACAGTTTCTTCTCGTTGATCAGGATATAGGCGTTCTCCAGGGAGA
>JAXHVI010000190.1:8331-11189 GCA_034189195.1 Thermodesulfobacteriota bacterium
TCTTCGGCAATGATCAGCAGGGGCCGGCCCGCCTTGGCGGTCTGCTCCAGAATGGGCAGCAGCTCCTTCATGTTGGACAGTTTCTTCTCGTTGATCAGGATATAGGCGTTCTCCAGGGAGACCACCATCTTTTCGGCATCGGTGACAAAATAGGGGGAGAGGTACCCGCGGTCGAACTGCATGCCCTCAACAACGTCCAGGGTGGTGTCCATGGACTTGGCCTCTTCAACTGTGATGACGCCTTCCTTGCCGACCTTTTCCATGGCCTCGGCAATGATGTTGCCGATGGTCTCATCGCTGTTGGCGGAGATGGTGCCGACCTGGGCGATTTCACGCTGGTTCTTGGTGGGCTTGCTCATGCCGGCCAGCTCCTTGACCGCCACTTCACAGGCCTTGTCGATACCGCGCTTGATGGCCATGGGGTTATTACCGGCGGCCACCAGCTTCTGGCCTTCCTCGTAAATGGCCCGGGCCAGCACGGTGGCCGTGGTGGTGCCGTCGCCGGCGGTGTCGCTGGTCTTGCTGGCGACCTCTTTTACCATCTGGGCGCCCATGTTCTCAAACTTGTCTTCCAGCTCGATCTCTTTTGCCACGGTAACGCCGTCCTTGGTGACCGTGGGGGATCCCCATGACTTTTCAATCACCACGTTCCGGCCCCGGGGGCCCAGTGTTACCGCAACGGCGTCGGCCAGGGTTCTGACACCCGCAAGCATGGCTTCACGCGCCTTTGTTGAATATTTAATCTCTTTTCCAGCCATATCATTCACTCCTTTATGTCTTTTGTCCTAAAATTATTCTATTCCAGAATACCAAGAATGTCGTCTTCCCGCATGATCAGGTACTCTTCGCCGTCCATCTTGACCTCTGTTCCGCCGTACTTGCCGAACAGGACCCGATCGCCCTTCTTGACCTCCAGGGGAATGAGCTTGCCGTCCTCACCGAGCCGGCCGTTGCCAACCGCCATCACTTTGCCCTCAATGGGCTTTTCCTTTGCGGTGTCGGGAATGATGATACCGCCCTTGGTCTTTGTCTCTTCCTCAACCCGTTTTACCAGAATCCGGTCGTGCAATGGTCTGAACTTCATCTTCTTTCTCCTCCTTGCCTGTCAATCGTTTATTGTACAGAAAAAAGCATACACATGTAATCCCAGGCGGCCTCAACGCCGGCCCGAAAACACCATATCCAATTATTATTCTGATTTATCTTTAGACGAGCCGCTTTTGTCCCTGGATTCAGCCGGATTTGATTCGCATGCCTGGCACGTTGATGTGCCCGGTTTTGTGCCGCCTGAATAGTCGGTCACGTACCAGCCGGAACCCTTTAAATGAAAAGCGCTGTGGGAAATCAGTTTGTGAAGTTTACCTGAACAGGCGTCACACCGCTGCAGCGGCTTGTCGTTGATCTTCTGCCATGCCTCGTGGATTTTTCCACATTTGGTGCATTCATATTCGTAAATCGGCATAACGTATTCTCCCTCTTTCTCTTTGCCTCGACCACAGCATTCAAAAGCATGAAGCCCCATATACCTCAAATTTGGTTGACGAAAATTTAAGTCTTTTTATGGCATTGTCAAGATGAAAAAACAAACAAAATAAACGGCAGGCCCGATTATTCTATAAACCAACAGGGGCCTGACAAGTTTCCCATTTTTCATAAAATTTTAACACCGGCGCCATGCCGGTAATGTCATGCCGCGCCAGGATGGTCCGGGTGGCCCGGTGAACCCGGCCCTCTTCTTGATCCTTTTCCTCTGGCGGCGCGTCAAAATGCTGGTCAAACCGGGCAAACCGGACAATGTGAACCAGTTCGTGCACAACCACATAGACGAGAAAGGGAAAAAGAGAGAGGTCGGGAGTGGCGGAGACCACCGACAGAATGGCCGGGTCCTGAACGCATATCTTATAGAAATCATAGACAGAAGAGCCCAGAGACGCATCGCTGCCCCGGGCCGCGTAACGGACGATCTGCGCAAAAGGGCCGTCTACGATCTCAGTGCCGGAAAGTTCGGCCCGTGTTTTTACATCATACCGGTGCCGCAGCCACTGGCTGGCCGACATCTTGTAAAAATTGCAGACCATCTCTTCGGCCACGGCCACCGAATCATTGAGCACCGCGAGCTGGTCTAAGGAAAAACAGGTTGCGGTCTGCCGGGCCTGTTTTGCTTTCTGCCGCATTGTGGTCAATACTTATCCCCCCTGTCATATGAGCAATAAAACTCTTGCAATTTGAAAATATATTCATATAGTGTGGACACGCAACACAAAAAAAGGTATGAATCACAAGAAATTTGAATAAAAAGGAGGTGGGCTTTTGGGCTCGGTTATTAAAAAAAGACGGAAAAAGATGCGGAAGCATAAACACAGAAAACTTCTTGCGCGCACACGCCACCAGAGAAGAAAAGGCAGATAAGCGACTGCGCTTTTAAAGTATATGACGGCAATAAAAACGCCTTTGACACACGCTTTGCGTTGTTTCAAAGGCGTTTTTCCATTGTGTTAAACCGGACATTGCAGTCGTCGGTTTGGCCGCGAATACAAAGCGCGGTCAGCGCCGCTGTGGTCCGGGCTACCGTTTGTCCGAATACCCCTTGAGGTATTTGAAAAAATCGGTGTCGGTGGAAAGCACCACCGAGCTGGATTCATCCAGGGACTCGGCGTAAAGCGACAGCGTCTTGACAAACGAATAGAACTCCGGATCCCTTGAGTAGGCTTCAGCGGAAATCTCCGTAACCCTGGCATCGGCCTTTCCCATGATGGTCTGGGCCGTTTTGTATGCTTCAGACTGAATCTCCTTTAACTTCTTCTCTTTTTCACCCAGAATCCGCTGGGCCTCTCCCCGTCCCTCGGACCGGAACTGCT
>JAXHVI010000191.1:0-3182 GCA_034189195.1 Thermodesulfobacteriota bacterium
GGCTGGGCGGCGAGGTCTACAACGTGGAATACTTTGTGACCAAGGCCAAGGAGCTGGAAAGCATGGGGGCCGACACCATCTGCATCAAGGACATGGCCGGCCTGGTGGCGCCCTATGACATCTTCAACGTGGTCAAGGCGTTAAAGGCATCCGTCAAACCGCCCATCCACTTTCACAGCCATTTTACCTCCGGGCTTGCGCCCATGTCCCACCTGAAGGCCGTGGAGGCCGGGGTGGATATTTTAGACACCTGCCTCTCCCCTTATGCCTACCGCACCTCCCATCCGGCGGTGGAGCCCATGGTCATGTCCCTTCTGGGCACCAACCGGGATACGGGCTTTGACATCAAAAAGCTGGTGGAGATCAACGACATTCTGGAAGAGAAGGTGATGCCCAAGTACCGGCAGTTCTTAAACGAACCCACCATGTCGGTCATCGACATCAACGTGCTGCTGCACCAGACCCCGGGCGGCATGCTTTCCAACCTTTTCAACCAGCTCAAGGAGATGGACGCCCTGGACCGGCTCAACGAGGTGTACAGGGAACTGCCCAGGGTGCGCAAAGACCTGGGCCAGATTCCCCTGGTCACGCCCACCAGCCAGATCGTGGGTGTGCAGACGGTCAACAATGTGCTGTTTGACAAGGACGGCGAGCGCTACACGCGCATCACCGACCAGGTCAAGGACCTCTGCTACGGTCTGTACGGCAAGACATCCGTACCCATTGATCCGGAGGTCCAGAAAAAGGCCCTGGCCGGATACCCCCGGGGCGAGACCCCCTTTACCGGCCGGCCGGCCGAGATTCTCGAGCCCGAGCTGGAAGAAGCCAAAAAAGAGATCGGAGACCTGGCCGTGGATGAGGACGACCTGATTCTCTACGCCCTTTACCCGGTGACCGGAAAGAAGTTTTTAAAATGGAAGTACGGTTATGAGGAACCGCCTGCTTCGGTGCGGGCCAAGAGCCTGGAGCAGGCCAAAGCAGAGCTGGCCCTGGTGGCCAAGGCCAAGGCCGGCATGGTGGTGGAAAAGACCGACAAGCATGAGATTCCTGAAAAAAGCGAGTCCTTCCGCACGTTCCACGTGTTTGTGGACAGCGAGTACTTTGAGGTGGGTGTGGATGAGTCCGGTGATTCACCGGTGATCAGCTATATTCAGCAGGCAGCGGCCCGGCTCGGTTCGGCCCCGGCCCAGCCCATGGCCCCTGTCCCGGCGGCGCCCGCGCCTTCGGCCCCGGCGGCTCCGGCGGCGCCCGCGCCCGCGCCGGAAACCAAAACCGAGATTTCGGTGCCGCCAGCCGCTGCGCCGTCAGCCGCTGCGCCGACAGACGGCACGCCCCTGACCTCGCCCATGCCCGGCATGATCGTCAAATACCTCAAAAAGGTGGGCGACACCGTGGCCGAAGGCGAGACCGTGGTGGTGCTGGAGGCCATGAAGATGGAAAACGCCCTTCCCGCGCCAACAGGCGGAAAAATTACTTCCATTAACTTTGACAGCGGCGACTCGGTTCCCAAGGACGCCGTACTCTGCGTGATCAACTGATGAAAATACATGAATTTCAGACAAAAGAGCTGTTTCGGACATACGGCATTCCCACGCCCGAAGGCCGCATGGTAAACACGGCGGAAGCGGCGGTCACGGCGGCCGGTGAGTTGGGGGGCTTTCCCGTTGTGGTCAAGGCCCAGATTCACGCCGGGGGCCGTGGCAAAGGCGGCGGCGTCAAGCTGGCCCACTCCGCTGAAGAGGCCGGGCAACTGGCCGGCGCCATGTTGGGATCCCGGCTGGTGACCCCCCAGACCGGGCCGGAAGGCACCCTGGTGCAGAAGGTGCTGGTGGAGCAGGGGGTGGGCATTGAAAAAGAGCTTTACCTCTCCGTGGTGGCCGACCGGGAAACAGCCGGTATTGTAATCATGGCCAGCGAGGCCGGTGGCATGGACATCGAGGCCGTGGCCGAGGCCACGCCGGAAAAGATCATCAAGGTCTTTGTCAACCCCCTGGCCGGCCTGTCGGCCTTTCACTGCCGCCAGGCCGCGTATGGCCTCAACCTGCCGGCCGAGGCGATCAAGCCTTTTATCCAGGTGGTGTCCGGCCTTTTCAAGCTCTTTGTGGATTATGACGCCTCCCTGGTGGAGATCAACCCCCTGATTCTTACCACGGACAGGGCGGTGATGGCCCTGGACGCCAAGATCAATTTTGACGACAGCGCCCTGTTCCGGCACAAGGACATTCTGGCCCTGAGGGACACTGACGAAGAAGATCCCCTTGAGGTGGAGGCCTCCAGGTTTAACCTGAATTACATCAACATGGACGGCAACGTCGGCAACATGGTCAACGGCGCCGGCCTGGCCATGGCCACCATGGACATCATCAAGCTGGCCGGGGCCGAGCCGGCCAACTTCCTGGACGTGGGCGGCGGTGCCAATGCCGAGATGGTGGAAAACGGGTTTCGCATCATTTTAAGCGACCCCAAGGTCAAGTGTATTCTGGTCAACATTTTCGGCGGCATTCTGCGCTGCGATGTGCTGGCCAGCGGCATTGTTCAGGCGGCCAGAAACACGGCCATTCATGTGCCCCTGGTGGTGCGCATGGAGGGCACCAACGTGGACGAGGGCAAGCGGATCCTGGCCGAATCGGGCCTGGACCTGCATTCAGCGGCCAGCCTCAAGGATGCGGCGGCCAGGGTGGCCCAGGTTGTGGCATCTGCCTGATCATAACAGCAAAAACGGTTTGAACCCGGTACGGATAGAAACAGAAAATGGCGATATTTGTTGATAAAGAGACGCGGCTGGTGGTGCAGGGCATCACCGGCAAGGAGGGAGGCTTTCATACCCGGCAGTGCGTGGCCTACGGCACGAACGTAGTGGCAGGGGTCACGCCGGGCAAAGGGGGCCAGGACGTTGACGGCATTCCGGTGTTTAACACCGTGGCCGATGCCGTTCACCGGACCGGCGCCAACTGCAGCATGATTTTTGTGCCGCCGGCCTTTGCCGCCGACGCCATCTGCGAGGCCGCATACGCCGGGGTTGACCTGATCGTGGCCATCACCGAGGGCATTCCGGTCCTGGACATGATGCGGGTCAAGCATATCCTCAAGGGCCTGCCGGTCCGGCTGATCGGCCCCAACTGCCCGGGCATCATCACCCCGGGCCAGGCCAAGATCGGCATCATGCCCGGCCCCATTCACAA
>JAXHVI010000192.1:0-25053 GCA_034189195.1 Thermodesulfobacteriota bacterium
TTTAAGGCAAAAAGGATTGTAATACATTTTAATTTTTGATTTCGGGAAACGGAGCAAGGAGGTTTTTGGCCATGGCCTACACAACGGAAGTAAAAAAAGAACTGATCAGCAAATTCAAGGTGCACGATACCGATACGGGGTCGCCCGAGGTGCAGATCGCGCTGTTGACCCACCGCATCACATATCTTACCGAGCACGTGAAGGTTCACAAAAAGGACCACCACTCACGAAGAGGGCTGCTGATCCTGGTGGGAAAGCGCAGGAAACTGCTTAATTATGTCAAGAACAAGGATGTGAACCGCTACAGGGACATCATCAGCACACTGGGGTTGAGAAGATAATATACCATCCCCATCACACAAGGCTTTTGTTAAATTTCGGTATACAGGGTAGGTCGGTCCGTGGCGGCTTGCTGTATGGAACAACGCAGAAAGCCGCTTTTTTTAGGAGAAACCATGACAGAACACGTATTTGAAGCAACCGTAAACGGCAAACCGTTTACTATTAAAACCGGCCGGCTGGCCAAGCAGGCCGCCGGCGCCGCCCTTGTCCAGTACGGGGAAACCATCGTCCTGGTGACGGTGGCGGCCGCTACTGAGCCCAAGGAAGACGCGGATTTTCTGCCCCTTTCCGTGGAGTATCAGGAGAAAATATACTCCGCCGGCCGAATTCCGGGCAACTACTTTCGCCGGGAGATAGGGCGGCCCAGTGAAAAAGAGACGCTGACCTGCCGCCTGATTGACCGGCCCATACGGCCGCTGTTTCCCGACGGATACACCTTTGAAACCCAGGTCATCACCACGGTGCTGTCCATGGACCGGGAAAACGATCCGGACGTGCTTTCCATTGTTGGCGCGTCCGCGGCCCTGACCATTTCGGACCTTCCCTTTGACGGCCCCCTGGCCGCGGTTCGCGTGGGCCGCCTGAACGGCACCCTGGTGGCCAACCCCACCAGCACCGAGCTGGACGAATGCGATATCAATATCGTGGTGGCGGGCTCCCGCACCGGCGTGGTCATGGTGGAAGGCGGCAGCAACGTGGTGAGCGAGGCCGAGATGCTGGAAGCGATTTTTTTCGGCCACAACGCCCTTTTGCCGTTGATCGACATTCAGGACCAGATGCGAAATACCTGCGGAAAGCCCAAGCGGGTCATCGTGCCGCCGGCAAAAGACGCTGGCCTGGAAACCCGAATCGCGGAGCTGGTGGGTGACGCCGTTGCCCAGGCAGTGACGGCGCCTGAAAAGGAAGCCCGGAAAACCGCGCTGTCCAGGGTGAGGGAAAACCTTTACCAGGGGCTTGGCGAGGCCTATGCCGACCGGAAAAAGGAGATCAAGGGCCTTTTTTCAGACCTGGTCAAGAAGGTGAGCCGGGATATCGTGCTCAACCAGAACCGGCGCATTGACGGCCGGGCCTTTGACGAGATCCGGCCCATCAGCTGCGAGGTGGGTGTGCTGCCCAGGACCCACGGCAGCGCCCTGTTCACCCGGGGCGAGACCCAGGTGCTCGGCGTGATGACCCTGGGGTCGGGCCATGATGAACAGCGGGTGGAGACCCTGTTCGGGGACGAGACCCGGCCCTTTATGCTGCATTACAATTTTCCGCCCTTCTGCGTGGGCGAGGTCAAACGGGTTATGGGCCCCAGCCGCCGGGACATCGGCCACGGCAACCTGGCCCACCGGGCCATCTCCTATGTGCTGCCCGACAAGGAGACCTTTGATTACACCATTCGGCTGGTTTCCGAAGTGCTGGAATCCAACGGCTCCTCTTCCATGGGAACGGTTTGCTCCTGCATCCTGGCCCTGATGGATGGCGGCGTGCCGATCAAGGCCCCGGTGTCCGGTATCGCCATGGGCCTGGTGGCCGACGGCGACAAGGTGGCCGTGCTGTCCGATATTCTTGGTGATGAAGATCATTTCGGTGACATGGACTTCAAGGTCACCGGCACAGAAAAGGGCATTACCGCGCTTCAGATGGACATCAAGATCAAATCCCTTTCCCGGGAGATTCTGGAAAAGGCCCTGCACCAGGCAAAAGAGGGCCGTATTCATATTCTGGGCAAGATGCTGGAGGCCCTCTCCCATTACCGTGATGAGATTTCGCCGTATGCGCCCAAGATTTACATCGTCAAGATTCATCCCGACAAGATTCGGGAGATCATCGGCCCGGGCGGCAAGGTGATCCGTGAGCTTCAGGCCATGAGCAACACCCGCATCGAGGTGGATGACTCGGGTACCGTCAAGATTGCCGCATCCACGGAAGAAGAGGCCAGGATCGCCATCAAGGCGGTGGAGGATATCGGAAGGGTGCCCGAGTCCGGCGAGATATACGAGGGCGAGGTGGTTCGGATTACCGACTTCGGCGCCTTTATCCAGATAAAAAACGGCACCGACGGGCTTTGCCATATTTCGGAACTGGAACATCATCACGTCAAGAGCGTCACCGATGTGGTCAAGATGGGCGACAAGGTCAGGGTCAAGGTTCTGGAGGTCAGCCCTGAAGGCAAGATCCGGTTGAGCCGCAAGGCCCTGCTGCCGGCGCCTGAAAAGGGCGAGGATGACGACAAAGGCCCCTCCCGTTCACGGCGGCCCGGCGGCGGCAACTCCGACCGGCGAAGTAACAGGTAGAGGGGGCTGGGCGGCAGTGAAGCCTTCCACGGACAGTCCGGAGCCGGTGGTCAGCATTCTCCGGGTCCGGCCGGCAACCGACGCCGATATCGACCTGCCCCGCTACATGACCCCCAATGCCGCGGGAATGGACCTGCAGGCGGCGCTGGAAAAAGACCTCACCGTGGCAAAGGGCGAAATCGCCCTGGTGCCCACCGGCTTTGCCGTGGAACTGCCGCCGGGATATGAGGCCCAGATTCGTCCCAGAAGCGGTCTGGCGGTCCGGCACGGCATCGGCCTGATCAACTCTCCCGGCACCATTGACGCGGATTACCGGGGAGAGGTGAAGGTGGCCGTGATCAACCTGGGACCATCCGATTTCACCATTCACCGGAAAGACCGCATCGCCCAGATGGTGATTCAGCGGGTCTGCCGGGCCCGGCTGGTAACGGTGGACGGTCTGACACCCACGGCCCGTGGCCCCGGCGGCTTTGGGCACACCGGCGTATGACGGCAGCCCGTTCGGTCTTTTGGCGGTACGCGTTGTTTGGTTGACAAGGAAATCGGTTGGAACGCTGTAAATCACTGCTGCCTCAGGAAAAGCATCTTGCCGTCTGTGTTCTGGCCAGCGGCAGCCGGGGCAACGCCGTGTTTATCTCCGGCCCGGACACCGCCATTCTTGTGGATGCCGGGCTTTCAGGCGTTGAAATCGAAAGGCGGCTGGCCGCCATCGGTATGAGTCCCCGGTCCCTGGATGCCGTCGTTGTTTCCCATGAACATAGCGATCATGTGCGGGGGGTCGGCATTCTCTGCCGTCGCCACAAATTGCCTCTCTATATCACCGCCCAAACTCACAAGGCGGCCCTTGCCCAGCTTGGCGGCATTGATGAGTGCTGTTATTTTGTCTGCGGTCAGAGCTTTTCCATCAACACCCTGACCATCCATCCGTTTTCCCTTTCCCACGATGCGCAGGACCCGTCCGGGTTTACCTTTCAGTCCGGCGGGGTCAAGGCCGGACTGGCCACCGACCTGGGCGTGGCCACCGCCATGGTCAAAGAGCATCTCAAGGGGTGCGGCGCCCTGATTCTTGAGGCCAATCATGATGCGGAGATGCTGCTCAACGGCTCCTATCCATGGCCGGTGAAACAGCGCATCAAGAGCCGGAACGGCCACCTTTCCAATGATGATTCCATGCACCTGCTGGCCGAACTGGACCACAAGGACCTGGCCCATGTGGTCCTGGCCCACCTGAGCCATGAAAACAACACGCCGGAGAAGGCCCTTGCCACGGTGGGCGCCGCCCTGCGGGTCGGCAGGGCCTCCCTTTCCGTGGGCCTGCAGGACCAGTGTGGAAAGATGTTTTATCTCTGATTTGTCGGCGTTTCCCTTGAATCCTGAATCAAAACCGGTCATGTCCCGAGGGCACTGGCAGATCCGGCCAAACAGCGCTTGAGTCTGGCGCCGATTTTGGATAATCTGAGGGAATGCAATTTGCAAGGAAGCAGGCTCCATGACGGATGTACCGGACACTGAGAAACAGGCAACCGATATTGACAGCGTGCTGAACTATTTTCTACTCCTGTTCAAGCGCCAGGTTGGCGTGGGGACGGAGGCGGCCTCTGAGGTCGAGCCGTTGCAGACCGTGTCCGGCCGGTCACGGATGGTCATCTACGACCTCCATGTGGACCATGACAACATGCGAAGCTCCCGTCGCATGACCCTGGGGCCCATAGGCGATGGGTCGGGCAGCAAGAGCAAATGCTATCTGGCCATCTATGACAGCAAGCTGGTGGTCAAGGTGCCGCCGGTGCCCATCACCGATTTCAATAAATACCTCGCCAGCATCAAAAAAGGGCAGGAGATCGCCAGGACCGTTTCTCCCCGGGAGTGCATCGTTCCCGGCATATCGGTCATCCTGAGCAAGATTCACCCGTTTCCCGATGAGGGCCGGATCAGCGCCGAGCTGCTTGAAAATGCCTATATCGCCCTGCTGGAAGAGACCCCCGAGCTTGCGGACTTTTTAAAGATCGACGGCGGGTTTGTCTTTTTCATGGACCTTGCCAAGTATGTGTTTCTGGCCGACGCCATCGCCCTGTTCCATGACGCCGAAGAAAAATTGCCCGCCGAGATCCTGCGGGACCCTTCCATCCTGGAGGACATTGAAAAATTCGAAGGCCGGTACGGCATGGAAAACATCCATGTGGGCGTGGCTTTGGAAAGGGTGTATGCGGATTATGAGAACCGGGTCCGAAAACTGATGATCCGTTCCGGGGCTGCTTCATCCCTGCTGCTTTACAAGCTGCAGCAGTGGTTTTTTTCCTATCTTTCCGGAAACCCGGTTAAGCCCCAGGGCCGGGACCTGACCGAGTCCTTTGCATCCCAGCTCAACGCACTTCTCAAGGATGTGGTGGAGGCCCATCGGAAAACCGTGGAGGACTACATCACCATGGTCAGCAGCTTTCTTTCGGCCACCACTTTTTCCAGGCGCAAGCTTCAGATGGAGGGCGTGGTGGCCAACATTCTGGAGCTGCTCTCCTGGCTGAAACGGAAAAACGTTGCCATTCGGGATATCAAGCCGGACAATCTGCTGGTGGCCGGTGATCCGGAAAAATACCCAAATTTTCTGTCGTCCCCGGAGACCTATCGTATCGGCCTGATTGACGTTGAGACCGCCGTGGATTTTGCGCCCGGCGCCGACGAGACCATTGCCCAGCCCCCCCTGGGCGGCACGCCCTTCTACGCGACCCCGTTGCACCTGTTTAAAAACGGCGCCCTGCTTTCCGCTTACAGGGATATGAAAAGGGCCTTTTACCTTCAGGACTGGTTTGCCGTGATCGCCATGATATACGGCGCCGTGGTGGGAAGCTACCTGTTTCCCCGAACGGCCCTGCAGGTGGTGTCGCTGACAAAAAAAATACAGAAGGCCGTTAAGGCAAAACAGCCCATCGAGCAGGTCATGGCCGGCGTCAACCGGCTCTTCTGGCCCGGCGCCGTGGCCGAGTTTGAGGAGAACATGGCAAAAAACCGTGATCGCCTGGCGGCCCTTCGGGTGGTCTGTTGTGACCCGGTGCGGACGATGTTTATTGAAGAGCTGGCCATTGAAAACGGGGAGGCGGATCGCCGGATAAAGCAACTGATCGGAAACCAGTCCTTTTTCAAGAATAAGCAGAACCGGGAACAGCTCTATCTTTTTTCACCGGAAAAACTGGCCGACATTTTAGAGAAAATCGCGGACAAAAAAGAGAGTGACCTCCGCTCTTTTGCGGCCCTTGAGCAGATCGGCCGGCTCAAGCAGACGATGCAGCGCAATGCCCGCACCATCGCCCTGTTCCGGGCGGAGACCCCCAACCTGTCGGTCTACGCCCTGCTGGAGATCATGTTTTCCATTGTACGGAATTTCATGGATTCCCCATCCGCCGGGCCTGCCGGCGACTGATCCGCCCCGCGGCCTGCCGTTTGGTGTCTTTCGCTAGGGTGTGGCAGGAGACGCCGTGTCTGTGGCGGGTGTTTCCCCGGGTGCCGCCGCGACATCGCTTTCCAGTTTTGCAATGGCCGCAGCTGCATCATCACACAGCTCACTTTCCGGATAGGCATCCATAAAGGAATGAAAGGCCTCAAGGGCCTGGTCGGGGTTTCCTTCAACGGCATAGGCCACCGCCTGCCGGAAGGCAGCCAGGGATGCTTCTTCGACAAGATCGGCATCCTCCGCGTCCGGCGCCGGCTGTTCCAGCCCTTTCCAGTAGAGGCTGTCGGCCTCCCCGTCTGTTTCCGCTCCCCGTATGCCCACCACCGAGGTATAGGCTTTCCCCTGGGGGCCGTGGGACGCGATCCGGTTTATCTTTTTGAGCAGCGTGTCCCAGAATCCGGATTTTTCCTCGGTAAAGGCCGGGCCCGCCGCCAGGGCAAGCACCAGCGCCAGTGATACGATGGTCAATGGTTTCATGACAGGGTCTCCTTTTTTACCTGGCGCCGATCAGTTGAAGGCCCAGGCTGCGATATTGTTTGGGGATATCGGGCGACATGCCGCAGGCCTCGTCAAACGCCTTTTTGGCCGCTGCTTTCTGCCCGGTTTTCAGCAGGGACATGGCAAGATTGACCCGCACCAGCGGGTCTTCGGGGTCCGCGGCCGCCGCCCTGATATAGGCGTCCGCCGCTTTTTCGTAAGCCTGTTCCAGAAAAAAGATGTTGCCCATATTATTAAGGGCCGCGGCGTGGGCCGGTTCGGTCTTCAGGATCGTGTTAAACAGGGCGCGGGCCTCATCGTAAACACTGTACCCTGCATAGGCGATGCCCAGTTGCAGCCGGGCCGCGTTGTCGTCCGGGGCCTCCCGCAGCCGGGCAAACAGTGCCCGGTTCCGGATTTTTACGCATGTTTTGCGAATCACATTAAACTCATTGTCAAACCGCTTGTCCATGGCCTCACGGGATATCGGCTGCACCCTGAAGGCGGACACCGGCAGGTTGGCCGGCTTGTATGCCGCCCAGGCCGTGTCAAGGTCCAGGGAGGAAAGGTCCCGGTCCTTCCATCGATAGTAGTTCCGGCTGCCCGCCTCCCATGCATCGGCAAAGGGCTTGCCCACCTTTGTAACCTCCACCGGTACCCACACCCGTTCATCCTCGATCACCAGCAGCTCGTTCATGGTGTCCCTGCCCAGGTGCCGGGTGCCGTTGATTTCCAGCATCATGAGAATGTGGTCGGGCACTTCGACAAACCGGGTTCGAATGCCCACGCTTTCCAGTGCCGCGGCATAGAGAATCACCAGGTCGTCGCAGTCTCCGGACTTGCGCTGAAGGGTTTCCCTGGGATACTGGAGGTAGTCAATCAGCTGGGTGTTGTTCCGTGTCTCCTGATAAGAGTTGGAGGGGTCTTTTGTGTAGCGGATGCCCAGTGCCCCCATGGCGTCAAAGAGAATGCAGCCGCTGACCAGGGGGTCGGCCGTGTGCTCGTACTGGGTGGTGACGGCCCGTGCAAACTCCATGACCACCGGATCCTTTGTGGTGACAAAGGCGCCGATCCGCTTTGCGTCGTCCCAGGTCATCTTGTGCTTTTCATACACATTGATGCTTTGCTTGGCGGAAAAGGTTTTCAGCTCACCGCTTACATAATAGGCGGCGGTGATCTCGGTCTGCACCGGTGTGTCCTCTGTCACGTCCAGGATTTTATCGTTGAACACCGCCTTGACGGGCACCACCTGGCTTTTGCCCGGCCCCAGGTCGGCGATAACGGTTTCAGAGGCGAAATCCATGAAGTTCTTGATGGTAAACAGCACATTGAGCCTGGAGATGTGGTCCTTGGTGTTGTTGCGGATGTTTACCGTGCCGATGCCGTTGGTTTCGTAAGTTTTATAGGTGTTGGAAAAGATGTCGGAGAGCGTAATCACGTCGATCTCCACCGGGGGCCGGGTGGTCACCCGGGTGGTAACGGCGGCGGTGACGGCATCGCTGATGACGCCGTCGACACTGACCGCGGAAACGGCATAGTCATAGGCGGTTTCCGGCGCCAGATCCGTGTCGGTAAAGTTCGTGTCCGTGGTCCGGGCGATCTCCTGGGTGTCGCGATAGACCACATATTCGGCCAGGTGGGCAGAGGGACTGGGCTGCCAGGTCAGGCTCACGGAAAAATCCCGTGGTTCGGCGGCCAGGGCCGTGGGCGGTTGCGCGGTCAGTTTTTCAGCCGTGGCAAAACAGGGGGATGACAGGGCGCTTTCGTTTCCCTGGACAGCCATGGCGGCAACCATGTAAAGATACGCTTTTCCCGGAATGGGGGTTGTGTCCACATAATGGTTGTCCGCTGTTGTGGCAACGGCGTTTAAGCCGGGGGTTCCGGTCTGTTCCATCCGGTAGATCCGGTAGCCCTCCACCAGGCTGTTGCCGGCTTTTTCCCATTCAAGAGAAACGCTTCTCGGGCCGCCCTGAGCTGTTACGCCGGTCGGGGGGTCCGGGGTGTAGACAACGGCAAATTCCTGAATGCGCTGGTTACCGGGGTCTGAAACAAGGAATCCGGCGCCCCCCCTTGCCGCTATGGAAACCGGCCGGTTCAGGCTTCCCGGTTCGGAACCGAATGCCCCGAACCGGGCCAGCTGCCGGCCCTCCCGGGAAAACATCCGGACATGGCTTGCCTTGCCGTCCAGCACATAAACATGGTCCCTGGAAACCGCCAGGTCCACGGGTGCCGCGTCGTCGCCCACCGCAAAACCGTTTATGAACAGGCCGTCCGGGGAGAAACGGAACACCGCCTTATGCCCGGCATCCAGTACACAGAGCGCCCCTGTGCCGTCGGCGGCAAGGGCAATGGGCTCCTGAAACGGGGCCTGGCCGTCGGCGGTGGTGATGGCCCGAATAAAGATGCCGTCGGTGTTGTATATTTTTATCTTTTTTTCTTTTCTGTCGGTGACGCATACGGCGCCGGTCCGGGTGATCACCATATCGTCGGGTTTGGCCCCGAAGGCGCCGGTGTTTCCCGAAACGCCAAAGGCATAGTTTACCTTGCCGTCGGGGTCTACCTTGATGACCTGCTGGCGGGCCAGCACATACATGTCGCCTGCCGCGTCAAAGGCCAGAGACTCGGGTGTCACACCGTCGCCCACCGCTACTTCAGCAGTCGGCTCGCCTTCCTTGAGGATACAGATCACTCCTTTTTTGTCATCCACGGCATAAAGAATGTTGTCATCCCCGGCGACGATACAGGAGAGGGTCCGGTCCGGGTCCACGGCGATGGCCCGCGTCCACCGGGCCGACGTAGGCGGCGGCGCCAGGGCCAGCGGTGCGGTGCACCCTCCGGCTTCGGGCAGAAACATCTGGACCCTGCCGGTTTTGGCGTCGGCCACGTAAACCGTTCCGGCCCCGCCCAGGGCCAGGGCGGAGAGCTCCAGGAACTGGGCGCGGCCGTCCCCTTTTGTGCCGAAAGAGAGCACCGGCGCAAAATCAAGGTTGTATTTTTTCACGGCAAGGGCACTGGCATCGGCCACGAACAGCCCGTCCGGGCCCATGGCCAGGGCACTGGCCGGCGGGAAAGGGGCCATCTGGAGAAAGGCACCGTCAGCCCGATAAACCCGGACCTGGCCGTCGGTCGTCACAACATGAATTCGGCCCGACACATCCACCACCACCTGCACCGGCTTTTTCATCCGGTTTGCCGGGTCGTCGGCCGGGCCGATCTCGTGCAGGAAAACCCCGTTGTCGCCCAGCGCCTGAACACGGTCGTTATCGGTGTCGGCCACATAGATCACTCCCTTGTGCACAAAAATATCAGCCGGGTCGTTGAACATGCCGGGGCCACTTCCTTTGCTGCCGTAACTTTCGATAAATTCGCCGGTTTTGGAAAAAACAGCGATTCGGTCGAGCCCGGCATCGGTGACATAGAGCCGGTCTTTATAGAGCGCAAGCCCGGTGGGGTGCCGGAGGATCTCTTTCCATTCTTTGTCCTTGCCCCCGACCTGGCTCTCCTCTCCGGATTTCTGGTTGAGAATGCGGATGAATCCCGAAGAAGAACCGGTGTCGCAGATCATGTAGAGGGTGTCGTCCCGGTCCACGGCAAGGGCTGCCGGTTTGTCCGCTTCCATCTGGCCCAGGTAATTGACCTGGGGAACCGCGGACACAACACAGGGGAAAAGAATAACGGAAACGAAAAACCATATCCATTTACACATGGAACACTCCTTGTTATGACAGAAACAGGGCCGAAGGGTGTGTGCCGCCGGCGCGATGGCATACTCAAAAAAACAATTTATTTTAACATGCGGGACCGGTTTTTTCATTAAAATAAATACGGGAAGGAAAACCGGCCTGATAATCGGGCAAAAAAACGCCAACGCCTGGTGGCGGCCGCAACGCGAAACACGACAGCGACAGCTTGGGATTTGTTATCAGCTGTGATATGGTTGATTTGCAAGCAACAGGATTCTGGCGATATGAAAAACAAGAAAATTGAGCCATACCAGGGATTTGAACAGGGACCTATCCGGCCCCCCAGCGAGGCGTCCAGCCTGCTGATCCGGATCACGCGCAACTGTCCCTGGAACCGGTGTGCCTTCTGCCCTGTTTACAAGGGGTCCCGATTCTCCCTGCGGCCGGTGGATCATGTCAGGGCCGACATCGACATGGTGCACAAGTATGTGTCCATGCTCAGGCAAGGGGCGGACGATGCCGGCCGATTGGACCGCCAGCGGTTGTCCGACCTGTCGGGCCGGGTGGAGCGCGATGAGTATGCGGCCTTTAACGCGGCCCTGAACTGGATCGGCGGGGGCATGGAATCGGTTTTTCTTCAGGACGCCAACAGCCTGATTATTCCTCCTGATGACCTGATCGATATTTTGAAACACCTGCACAGCCGCTTTCCCTGGATTCAGCGGGTCACCTCCTATGCCCGGTCCCATACGGTGCGGCGGATTCCAGATGATAAGCTGGTACGGATTCGGCAGGCCGGCCTGAACCGCATTCACATCGGCCTGGAGTCCGGGTCGGACAAGGTGCTGGAGATGGTCAAAAAGGGGGTGACCAAGGCCGACCATGTGGAGGCGGGACAGAAGGTCAAGGCGGCCGGGTTCGAGCTGTCCGAATATGTGATGCCCGGCCTGGGCGGGGTGGACCTGTCCACGGAGCATGCAGAAGAATCGGCCGACGCCTTGAACCGGATCAACCCCGATTTTATCCGGTTGCGCACTCTGGCCGTGCCGCCTGGACTCCCCCTTCACGAGGAATACAGGGCGGGCCGGTTTAAAAAGCTCACGGATGTGATGGTGGCAAAAGAACTGCTGATTTTTCTCGACTCCCTTGAAAACATTACCTCCATGGTTAAAAGTGACCATATCTTAAACCTGTTTGCCGAGGTGGAAGGCCGGTTGCCGGAAGAAAAGGAGGCCATGACCCGGCCCATTCGGGCGTTTCTGGATATGGCCCCGGAAGACCGGGTGGTCTACCAGATCGGCCGCCGGCTTTCCGTGTTCAACACATTAGAAGACATGAAGGACGACCGGCGCGCGGCCCGGGTGCGGAACCTGTGCGCGGAAAATCATATCACCCCGGACAATGTGGAGTCGGTCATCGAAGAAGCGATGAACCGGTTTATCTGAATGGCGAAAAAAAACTGTTTAAAAGAACACCGTGTCAACCGGGACTGGTGCAAGTCGTGCGGCATCTGCGTCCATTTCTGTCCCAAAGGGGTCCTGGTGCTGGACGATCAATACAAGGCCGTGGCCCGGTACCCGGAAAAATGTATCTGCTGCAAGCTTTGCGAATTGCGGTGTCCGGATCTGGCCATTGAGGTGATAACGGAAAAGGTGGACCATGAGTGAAACAACCGCATTTATCCAGGGCAATGAGGTGTGCGGACAGGCCGCCCTTTACGCGGGAGTGGCTTTTTTCGCGGGGTATCCCATCACCCCCTCCACCGAGATTGCCGAGTTCATGGCCCGGGAGCTGCCGAAAAACAGGGGCACCTTTATCCAGATGGAGGATGAGATCGCCTCCCTGTGCGCCGTCATCGGGGCCTCGCTTACCGGCCGAAAGGCCATGACCGCCACCAGCGGACCTGGATTTTCCCTGATGCAGGAGGCCCTGGGATATGCCGTCATGGCCGAAATACCCTGCGTGATCGCCGATGTGCAGCGGGGCGGCCCCTCCACGGGCCTGCCCACCCACGTGATGCAGGGTGATGTGATGCAGGCCCGGTGGGGCACCCACGGGGATCACGCCATTGTGGCCATGACCGCCTCCACCAACCAGGACCTGTTTGAGGTCACGGTGGCGGCCTTTAACATCGCCGAAACCTACCGCACCCCGGTGATTCTGCTGATGGACGAGGTGATCGGTCATACCCGGGAAAAGGTGACCATTCCGGCACCCGGCGCCATTGAGGTCACCGAACGGCTGAGAACCGCGGTCAAGCAGGGCGTGGACTACCATCCCTACCTGCCCCGGGAGGATGGTCGCCTGCCCATGTCCGATTTCGGGGATGTCCACCGGTACAACGTCACCGGGCTTTTTCACGACATGTGGGGGTTCCCCTCCGGGGCGCCCCGCGTGGTCCACGGCCTGCTGCGCCACCTGGCCGACAAGATCAACAACAATGTACACGAGATGGCCCGGTACAAGGAATTTTACCTGGAAGACGCCGACCTGGTGCTGGTCTCTTACGGTTCGTCGGCCCGTTCGGCCCTTCACCTGGTGGAAAACCGGCGCCGCCGGGGCGAGCGCTACGGCCTGCTGGAACTCCAGACCCTGTGGCCTTTTCCCCACGCCGTTGTCCGGGAAAAGTGCGCCCGGGCCCGGTACATCGCCGTGGTGGAGATGAATCTGGGCCAGATTATAAAAGAGGTCCGCGAGGCGGTGGACCGGCCGGAGCGGGTCTACCTGGTCAACCGGGTGGACGGGGTTTTTATCACGCCCACCGACATTCGCAACATGCTGCGGGTGATTCAGGGCAGGGGGGTCTGATCCATGGCCATTCAGGACTATCTGCGCAAACGGTTTTTCCCCCATATCTGGTGCCCCGGCTGCGGCCACGGCGTCGTGTTAAACGGCATGCTGCATGCCATCGAAAACCTGGGGCTTGACAAGAGCGACATCGTCATGGTGTCAGGCATCGGGTGTTCGGCCCGTATCACCGGGTATGTGGATGTCCATTCGCTGCACACCCTTCACGGCCGTGCACTGGCCTTTGCCACCGGCGTCAAGATGAGCCGGCCGGGACTTACCCTGATCGTGCCCATGGGCGACGGCGACGCCCTGGCCATCGGCGGCAATCACTTTATTCATGCCTGTCGCCGGAATATCGACATGACCGCCATTGTGATGAACAACCGGATTTACGGCATGACCGGCGGCCAGTACTCACCCCTGTCCGGAGTCGGCACAAAAGCCACCACCGCGCCCTACACCACCATTGACCATGATTTTGACGTGGTGGAGCTGGCAACGGCCGCCGGCGCCACCTTTGTGGCCCGCACCACCACCTACCACATTCAGGAGATGACCACACTGATCGAAAAGGCCATCACCCACAAAGGGTTTTCCGTAGTGGAGATCTTTTCCCAATGCCCCACCTATTTTGGCCGGAAAAACAAGGCCGGGGACGCGGTGGCCATGATGGAGGCTTATAAGAACAACACGGTGCGGCTGGGCGCAAAGGACGATGTGCCCGAATCCGGCAAGATCCGGCGGGGCATATTTGTGGAAAAAGAGCGGCCCGAGTATTGCGGTGAATATGAAAAAACCATTCAGGCGGCGGAGAAGGGGGGGAAGGCATGATGCGGACCCGATTCATATTTTCCGGCGCCGGGGGCCAGGGCGTGATCACGGCGGCGGTGATTCTCGGCGAGGCCGCGGCCATTCACGAAGGGCTCAACGCGGTCCAGGCCCAGTCTTACGGGCCTGAAGCCAGGGGCGGCGCGGCCCGGGCCGAGTTGATCATCTCGGACTACCCTATCAACTTTCCCCGGGTCAACAACGCCAATGTTCTGGTCTGCCTGACCCAGGCGGCCTATAACAAGTATTATGATGCCATTCGGCCCGGCGGCTTGCTGGTCACGGACAACCGTAACGTGAAGACCGCAAAAAGCGTGGACGCCCGCCAGATCGAGCTGCCCCTGTTTCAGACCGCCACGGAAACCGTTGGCAATCCCATTGTGCTCAACATCTGCATGGTGGGAGCGGTCACGGCCCTGACACAGGTGGTGAAAAAGGCGTCGGTGGAAAAGGCCCTGGCCGCCCATGTGCCGGCCGACTACCTGGAACTCAACCGGCAGGCCTTTGCCCTGGGGTATGAACTTGGCAAACCTTACGCCATGTGACACCTATCCCGGATATCCTGATATTCCCGATACCGGGCTGTATCTTCACATTCCCTTTTGCGCGAAAAAGTGCCGGTACTGCGACTTTTTTTCCCTGGCCGCCCCGGGCCGGATTCCCTCTTTTGTAAAGGCCCTGTTAAGGGAAATTCATCTGGCAGGCCCCCTTGTTCCCGGCATGGTGGACACGGTCTACATCGGCGGCGGCACCCCATCGCTGCTTTCCGCTGCTCAGGTGGATGCCGTGCTGTCCGCGGTTCGGGACAGTTTTCGCCTTTCCCCGAATGCCGAGGTCACCATGGAGGTCAACCCCGACTCGGCGGATCCCGTCTGGCTTGCGGCAGTCCGGCAGGCCGGCGTCAACCGGATCAACATCGGCATCCAGTCTTTGGATGATGCCAGGCTTGCCTTTCTGGGCCGGGTTCATTCGGCCCGGCAGGCCGAAGCGGCCCTGGAAGCGGCCCGTCGGTGCGGGTTTGACAACATCGGCGCGGACATCATTTATGCATTGCCCGGCCAGACCCGCCGGGACCTGGAAGAAGACCTGGACCGGGCGCTTTCCTTTTCCCCCGGCCACATCTCCTGTTACATGCTTACCTGTGAGCCGGGCACGCCCATGGCCCGGGCACTGGAAAACCGTGAATTTGATTCGCTGCCGGACCGGCAGGCCGCCGACCTGTTTGACACGGTCAGCCGGTACCTGACCGGGCGCGGGTATCTTCACTACGAGATTTCCAATTTCGCCACAAGCCCGGCCACCATGGCCCGGCACAACACCAAGTACTGGCGCCGGGTGCCCTACGTGGGACTGGGGCCGTCGGCCCACTCCTATACCGGTACGCATCGCTGGTGGAACCATTGCGATCTTGACGCTTATGAGAAGGCCCTTCAACAGGGCCGCCTGCCCCGGCAGGAGGAAGAAACCCTGACCCCGGCCCAGCAGATGCTGGAGGCAATATATCTGGGTCTTCGCACGGCCGACGGCATTTTAATGGCTGCTTTTGAAGCGGAGTTCGGTGTCGATTTTTGTGACGCTTTTTCTTTGCCGCTTGCCCAATGCCGGGACCAGGGCCTGGTGGTGCTTTCCCATGGCCGCTGCATGCCCACCCGCCGGGGCATGCGTTTTCATGAGACCGTGACATCCCGGTTTGCCGAATGCCTTTGATCAGCAGGCCCGGCCTTGATCCGGCGTTCTTTTTTTGTTATTTCTTGTTTTTATCATAGTTGCTTTTTCCCCATGCAGCATGACATCTATTGCCAAAATCATGAAGATAACGGAGGTGTGCCAGTGAAACAGCGGCATTTTCTGACAGCGGTGACAATCCCGGTTTTTCTGTTGACAGCGTTTCGTACCGCCTCGGGCAGCGGTCTGTTCCCGGTGGCGGAGTGGCTGGGCGCCGGATTCCGGGGGCTGTCGCTTTTCGATGTTCTGCTGACTGCCGCGCTGATCAGCCTGGTGGTGGCAGTCGAACGGCTGCTGCGGTGGCTGGTCTGGAACCGGGCCAGGCGCCGGGCCCAACAGGAAGACCGGCCTCCGGCGGTCATCTTTTTTCTCGACGCCTTATCCGCCCCTTTTCCCGTGGCATTTCTCGCGTACGGGATTTACCTTTCCCTCTGGCCGGTGTACGGGATCTTTGAAACACCGGCGGGCAACGCCGTCCTTGATGCCTGCCACGGCGGCGCCCGGCTTATCGTGTATGTGGCGGCCGTCTGGTTTTTTGTCCGGCTGGTGGCCCTGATCGACGCCCGTCTCCAGCAGTGGGCCGCCTCCACGGCAAGCACCGTCAACGAGCTGCTGGTGCCCCTTGTGGGAAAGACCCTGCGGGTGCTCATCATCGTGCTGGGGGCCGTGTTCCTGGTCCAGAACATGACCGGCGTGAGGATCGGGCCGGTGCTGGCATCCCTGGGCATCGGCGGTATTGCCGTGGCCCTGGCCGCCAAGGACTCCATTTCCAATTTTTTCGGCACCCTGACCATTGTTTTTGACAAGCCGTTTCAGCCCGGGGACCGTATCGTCATCGACGGCAACGACGGCGTTGTGGAGTCCGTTGGGTTTCGCAGCACGCGCATTCGGACCCTGACCGGGCACCTGCTCACGATTCCCAACGAAAAGATCATCAGCTCCTTTGTGGAAAACATCAGCCGGCGGCCCCACATCCGATGGCTTACCAACATCGGGATTCCCTATGACACCCCGCCGGAAAAGGTGGAAACGGCCGTGGCCGTTATCAAAGAGATCCTTGCCGGCCACGAGGGGCTTCGGGAGGACTTCCCTCCCAGGGTCTTTTTCAACAACTTTAACGACTGGAGCCTCAATATCATGGTCGTGGCATGGTACCATCCACCGGACTACTGGGCCTTTCAGGCATGGGTGGAGCGGACCTGCCTGGAGATCATGCGCCGGTTTGAGGCAGGCGGCATCGACTTTGCCTTTCCGTCCCAAACCGTTTATGTGGCCGGAGACGACAATCGCCGGTTGACGCTGAATGCACCGAACGCGGCAGTCCCGTTGAAAACAGCGGAATAAATATGGTTTTGCTCTTTTGGCCGTTTTTCATTATGATGAGGCTTCCATACGTCATGACGGGTCGGCCGTTTTGCGACGGCCTGTCGTTTTTGCGTGCACGGCTTCCCTTGCAGTCCTTCCGGGCCTGCCGTCACGGTCACCCCCAAACAAAGGAGGTCATGCGGTGAACGATGAAACCAGGGAAAGATTGTGGAGTCCCTACCTGGCCGGCGCCTTGAGCGGCCTGGTGCTGATTCTGTCGGTCTGGATCGCGGGAAAGTACTTTGGCGCATCCACTACCTTTGTGCGCTCTGTGGGAATGATCGAGCAGGCATTCCGGTCGGAAGCGGTGGCCACCATGGACTATTTTGTGAAAACCACTCCCAAGATTGACTGGCAGTGGATGTTCGTGGTGGGAATCCTGATCGGCTCCCTTGTCGCGGCCAAGTTGTCCGGAACCTTTAAATTAAAGGCCGTTCCCCCCATGTGGGAAACGCGGTTCGGCGCCAGCCCGGTCAAGCGCGGGGTGGTGGCCTTCTGCGGCGGCATTGTCGCCATGTTCGGAGCCCGTCTGGCCGGTGGCTGACCGAGCGGACACGGGCTGAGCGGGTCGCTTCAGCTTTCTGTCAGCGGGTGGATCGCCCTGGTCTGTTTTTTTGCCGGCGGCATCGTTGTGGCGCGCATACTTTACGGTAAAGGAGGGGCGCAATCATGAAACTCCTGATATATGGGTTGATCACCGGCATTCTGTTCGGCTTTCTGATGCAAAAAGCCCGGGTGATCCGGTACGACAAGCAACTGGGAGCCCTTCGGCTCCAGGACATGACCATTGTCAAGTTCATGCTTTCCAGCGTGCTGGTGGGCATGGCGGGCATTTATCTGCTCAACGACCTGGGCCTGGTGAAACTCTCCGTAAAGGGGACGGTTCTTGGCGCCCAGATTGTCGGGGGGCTGCTGTTCGGTATCGGTTGGGGCCTGCTGGGATATTGTCCCGGCACATCGGCCGGGGCCCTGGGCGAGGGCCGGTGGGACGCGCTCTGGGGTATTGCCGGCATGCTGGTGGGCGCCGCCGTGTATGCCGAAGCCTATCCGTTCATGAAAAAGACGGTGCTCATCTGGGGAGATTTTGGAAAAATAACGATTCCCGGTGTTCTCGGCATCAACCACTGGTTTGTCATTGTGCTGTGTATCGTGGGCGGCCTTCTGCTGTTCCGGTGGTTTGAAAAGAAAGGACTGTGATGACCGGTCGTTCCAACTCGCAGGGAGATGTCCTGTGAGAAAGCGACATGATGCGCGACCGTGGCTGACGGCCGTTGTCCTGGCGATGATGATGCTGTTTACCGTCCGGGGGAACGCCCAGCCCCCGGCGGCCTCCTTAACCGACAAGGCCCCGTCCGTCTCCCTGGCCGCTTCCATAACAGAGTCCCTGGCCAGTGAAGAGCGCCTGGTGGAAGTCCTGCAGGCGGAAAAGCGTCAGGCCGACCAGTCGGCATCCGCTGTTGCGGACCGGCTGGACACCTATCGGACCCAGCATGCCGTGTATGCCAACATGCTGGCCCTTCATACGGTGTCTGCCACGGACCTGGAGGCGGCCGGCCGCCATATCCGGTCTTCCCTTGTGGAGATTCACGAACAGCAGGCCCGGGTAAAAAAGAACCTGGAGGCGGTGGAGCAGTACCGCTCCGGCATTGAAGATCAGATGGCGGTCAACCAGGCCTACCTGGCGGAACTGGCCGCCGGGTCTTCCAACGGCGCGAATGCCGGAACCATTGCGGCCATTCAGCGGCTGATCGACCTGGTGAACCGGAAACAGGCACTGCTGGACGACCTGCACCAGGCTTATACCGCCCGGCTGGCGGACTTGACCGCCATGGACCGAATGCTGACCGGCCTTTCGGAAAAACTGGAGGGCCGGATCCAGGAAGCCCGGAAGCGTGATTTTTTCTCCCGGTCCACAGGGTTTCCGGTCCAGGGCGGATGGGAAGGCCTCCGCCAGGAGATGTCGCAAGCAGCCGGTGTGGCACGGTCCCGTCTCTCCGTCACTTACCTGGCTGAAGAGGGCGCGCTGATCTGGCGGTCTCTTCGCCCGGTGCTGGCCTACGGTGTTCTGCTGGTGCTGCTGGCGGTCATGGGAATGGGCCGTCTGGTCGCCTTCCGGAACCGGATCGACAGGGAAACGGCATTCGTCTCCTGTACCGTTTTCCAGGCGGTTTTTTATATTCTTACCCGGTCCATGGGGCTGCTGCTGATCACGGCGCTGCTGTTTCTGTACATGCAGGCCGGTACGTACCTTCCTTCCCCGCTGGTTGTTTTTGTCTTTTCCCTGGCCCGTATTTTTCTGGTCACCCGGTGGGTCATGGATGCCGCTGACTGCGCCCGCAGGGGAGAGCCGCCGGTGTTACAGCCGGCCGTGGCGGACCTGGTACGCCGGGCATGTCAGGGTGTGCGGCTGTTCGGTTTTGTGTATGCGGCCCTTCTTTTTCTGGGGCCGGAAGCCGGGGGCCTTCTGTTCTTGACCCGCCTGCTGTTTGAAATCGGGGCGCTGGCCTTTGCCCTTGTTTTCTGGCGCGGTCTCAAGCAGGCGCCGGATCGAACAACCGCTTCTTCTTTTGGGAACCACCGGCTTCTGCCCGGGTGGGTGGTGAACGGGGTAAGTGTGGGCGGTCTGGTGCTGGAACTGGCCGGCCATGGTCCCATTGCCCTTTACTGGTATATCTCCTGGGGGAGAACGCTGGTCATCGCCCTCTGGGTGGGCCTGGTTTACGCGGCCCTTGGCGAACTGGGCCGCGCCTACCGGGCGGCCCCGGCAACCGGCCAGGAAGCGGCCGATGCCCAGGGGTCTCCGGTGCGGTGGATACTTATCCGGCTGGGACAGGCGGCCCTGGTAGTGGGAAGCGTGGCGACACTTGTAGTCGCGTGGGGCGGGGGCCGGGATGCGTTGGTGGCCATGTTCGGGATCCTTCATCAACCGTATACGGTCGGCACCATCTCCTTCAGCATCATCGGTTTTCTTTACGCCATTGGGGCCCTGTTTATCACGCACATGATCGCCGGAGCCTGGCGGTATCTGTTTGAGCGCCGGGTCCTTCGCGGCAGCGGCATGACCCTGGGAGCACAGGAGTCGGTGGTCACCATCACGGTTTACATCATCTGGGCCGTGGGTGTGCTGGCCGCTCTCCACGTGGTGGGGCTCAACACCACCTCCCTGGCCGTGGCCATGGGCGCCATCGGCGTGGGACTGGGATTCGGCCTGCAGAATATCTTCAATAATTTTGTCAGCGGTCTGATCCTGCTGTTTGAGCGGCCCATCCAGGTGGGAGACGACATCGAGGTGGACGGCACCTGGGCCACCGTGAAAAAGATCAATGTGCGCGCCACAATCGTGCAGACCTACGATAACGCGTCCCTGATCATTCCCAATGCCGAGCTGATCAGCAACCGGGTCACCAACTGGAGCTTTCATGACAAGCGGCTGCGCAGAAATGTTTCCGTGGGCGTGGCCTACGGTTCCGACGTGGAGCTGGTCCGCACCACCCTGCTGGAGGTGGCCGCCGCCAATCCCCGGGTGCTGAAGACGCCGAAGCCGGACGTGATTTTCAAGGATTTCGGAGACAGCGCCCTGGTTTTTCTGCTTCGCATCTGGACTCACGTGGCCTATTTCTATGCGGTGGAGACCGAGGTCCGGTTTGCCATTGACCGACTGTTCCGGGAACGGGGCATCACCATCGCCTTTCCCCAGGTGGATGTGCATTTTTATGATGAGGCCCGTAAATCGTCCCCGGAGAACGGGTAACCGTACCGGGCCGCTCTCAGGGAGGGTTGCCTTGAAGCTGCTGCCGAAAAAAATGTCCAACAAGGCCGGGCTTTCGCCGGGCACCCTGGTCCATATCGGGGAGAAGAAGGCCGACACGGTCCGTCTCTCTCTGATTTCCTATGACGGCGCCCGGCTCCAGGAAGAGGAGATCGGCTCCGTCGACGCGGTGCCCGCCGAAAGAGACGAAAAAACCGTCACCTGGCTTAACGTGGACGGCCTGCACGATATCGCGGTCATTGAGGCCGTGGGCCGCTGTTTCGGCCTTCATCCCCTGGTGCTGGAGGACATTGTCAACACCGGCCAGCGCCCCAAGGTGGAAGACCATGATGCCTACCTCTATCTTGTCGTGCGCATGCTCTCCTATGACATCGACGCTCACCGGGTGGTTTCAGAGCAGCTGAGCGTGGTTCTTGGAAACGGATACATTCTTTCGTTTCAGGAGCGGCGGGGCGATGTGTTTGAGCCGGTCCGGGCGCGCATTCGAAAAGGCAGGGGCGCCCTGCGCAAGAGCGGGGCCGACTACCTGGCCTATGCGCTGCTGGACGCGGTGGTGGACCACTATTTTGCCATTCTGGAACACCTCAATGACCGGGTGGAGAACCTGGAAGAGGAGCTGCTCGGCGATCCCTCCCCGGACACGCTAAAGGCGATTCATGCCATCAAGAAAGAGATCCTGGCCTTTCACAAGCAGGTCCGTCCCCTGGAAGACATGATGGCGCAGCTTAAAAAAGGGGAGTTTGCCCATATCAGAAAAGCCACCCGGCTTTTTTTTCAGGATGTGTCCGACCACACGGTGCGGGCCGTGGAAATTGCCGAGTCCCTCCGGGACAGCCTCAACAGCCTTCAGGATCTGTACCTGTCCATTCTGAGCAACCGCATGAACGCGGTGATGAAGGTGCTGACCATCATTGCCACCCTCTTTATTCCCCTGACCTTTATCGCCGGCATCTACGGCATGAATTTTGTCCACATGCCCGAGCTCTCCTGGAAATGGGGGTATCCGGCGGTGTGGGCCGTCATGGTTGCCGTGGCCGCCGGTCTGCTGGTCTATTTTAAAAAGAACCGGTGGTTATAGATACAACCGGTGTTTGCGGGCGCCATTCGCGGATAGTGAGCATTCGTCTGTTGACAAAATCAACGGCGTACTGCGTACTGAAGTCTCCATGTAAATCCGGTGGAAGCCGGATGTTTCATGCCGGGATCACCCGGGCATCTTCACTCTTTCCCATACGGGATACTGCTCATGGATATGAAGCGCGACTATTATGAGGATGTCGAGATTTTTGCCTCGGACGCGGTTGTTTTCTGGTTTGTGGTCCTGGGGTGTTTTCTGGCGGCCCTGGCAATCGGCCATAAACGGGCCACCCTGAAAATGAATTTTGAAAAGGTGCCGCTGTACCCGAACGTCCTTTTCAACATCGGTTACCTTGCCGTGTTCCGGAAGCTCAAAAAAGGCTGGGGTTTGACCGGCTACGGGTGGCCTATTCCGGCGCGGCCCCGATTTCACCGGAGATGCTCCGGGCCTGCCAGGCCATCGGGGTTCGGTTGATTGAAGGCTACGGCCAGACCGAAGGCACCGGCGTCACCTGCACGTCCCAGCTGGAGCGGGTCAAGTTCGGCGCCGTGGGACGGCCCCTGCCCGGCTGCCGGGCGCGCATCGCCGAAGACGGCGATGTGACCCCCACCATGAAGGTGAAGCGCAAAAAAAGTGTACGAGGCAATTTCCGATCTGATCGAGGCCATGTATTAACGGAGGAGACCATGAAACACACGGTGAACGTTTTTTGTCTGGCCCTGGCCGTACTGACCCGGGTCAGCGCGACGGCGTTGCCGGCCGACGCAGCCGAGCCGGAAAAGGCGCCGGGCATCATTCTGGCCGACCAGGCCGTCAAAACCAAGGACCTCTGGATCACGTCCGACCACTCCCGGCACGCTATTCTTCAGAAACCGTTTAACTCCGGCCCCGAGGTGACGGCTGCCTGTCTCACCTGCCACAACCAGGCGGCCCTTCAGTTTCATGAGACCATTCACTGGACCTGGATCGACCCGGCCACGGCCGACACCCTTCGGTTCGGCAAGGCCGGCATGTCGGTGAACAATTTCTGTCTTACCATTCTTTCCAACGAGCCGCGGTGTACGTCCTGTCACGCTGGTTACGGCTGGAAGGATAAAAATTTTGATTTTTCAAGCCAGGTCAACGTGGACTGCCTGGTCTGCCATGAGCAGACCGGCACCTACGAGAAGTTTCCCGCCGGTTCCGGCCATCCGGCGGCAAAGGAGACCTTTTTTGCCGGCGAGGGTAAAACCTTTTATCCACCGGACTGGAACATCGTGGCCCAGAGCGTGGGCCGGCCCACCCGTGAAAACTGTGGTGTCTGTCATTTTTATGGCGGCGGCGGTGACGGGGTCAAGCACGGGGACCTGGACTCCTCCATGACCTTTCCCAACAAGGCCCTGGACGTTCACATGGGCACCGACGGCCAGAAATTCGACTGTTCCCGGTGTCACTCCACTTCGGTTCACAACATTGCCGGCCGGGTTTACGCCACGCCCGCGGCCAAAGACAGAAAAACCCTGATCGAAGACGACCTGGCCACCAAGATAACCTGCGAGTCGTGCCACAGCAGCCGTCCCCACAGGGCAGGCACCAAACCCAACGACCACGCGGACAAGGTGGCCTGCCAGAGCTGCCACATTCCCACCTTTGCCAGGGTCAACCCCACCAAGATGTGGTGGGACTGGTCCAAGGCCGGTACCAAGAAGGAGGGAAAACCTTATAAAGAGGTGGATGAGCTGGGCAAGCCTTCTTACATGACCATCAAGGGGGAGATGCGGTGGGAAAAGAACGTGAAGCCGGAATATTTCTGGTATAACGGCTCCATGCGTTACCTGACGCTGGAAGACACCATCGATCCGGCCCAGCCGGTGTGGATCACCAAGCCCGCTGGAAGCCCGGATGATCCCAAATCACGAATTTTTCCCTTTAAGATTCACGCGGGCAAACAGCCCTATGACAAGGTCAACAAGCGGTTTGTGGCCCTTCATCTTTTTCCGCGGGGGCCGGAAGACGCCACCGCTTACTGGAAGCACTTTGACTGGGACAAGGCCATTGCCCACGGCATGGAGTATGCCGGGCTGCCCTATTCCGGCGAGTTTGACTTTGTGGAAACCAAGTATCTTTATCCCATCACCCACATGGTGGCGCCCAAAGACAACGTGGTGACCTGTATCGAATGCCACACCGCACAGGAAAGCCGCATGGCCGGCCTTGCCGGGTTCTATATGCCGGGCCGGGACAGCTTCCGGTTTCTGGATGCGGTGGGCTGGTTTGCTGTTGTGGCCTCTCTTGTCGGGGTCATGCTGCACGGACTGGGCAGAATTGTGTCACAGAAGAACAGGAGGGAATAACCATGAGCCTGGGCAACCTTTGTAAAATATATCTCTATTCACGATACGAGCGGTTCTGGCACTGGCTCCAGACCGTGCTGATCATTGTTCTGCTGGTTACCGGCCTGGAGGTACACGGCGTGTTCGTGCTGATCGGTTTTGAACAGGCGGTGACGATGCACGAGGTTGTTGGCATCTCCTGGCTGATCGCCTTTGCCTTTTTCGTGTTCTGGCTGTTTACCACCGGCGAGTGGCGGCAGTACATTCCCACCACTCGCAAGATGGTGGCGGTGGTGTGCCACTACGGCTACGGCATCTTCAAAGGCGATCCCCACCCCGTGCCCAAGCAGAAGGATGCCAAGCACAACCCCCTGCAGCGGCTTACCTACCTGTCCCTGGCCGCAGTGCTGCTGCCCATTCAGATGCTCACCGGCATGCTCTACTGGGGATACAATTCCTGGGATGACTGGGGGCTTTCCTTCCTGTCCCTGGAAGCGGTGGCCTTTGTCCACATGGCCTGCGCCTTTGCCTTGTTTGTATTTTTGGTCGTGCATGTCTACATGACCACCACGGGCCATACCCCCCTGGCCCACATCAAAGCCATGATCACGGGCTGGGAAGAGGTGGAAGAGGGCGCCACTATCGAAGAGTGGGAAAAGAAGCGGGCGTAAGCAGCAAAACATTCAAACCGACAAAAAAGCCGGGCCGTGGGAAGTTTATAGCCACGATTGGAGGGTAACCGATAGGGAATGGGGAACGGGGGATAACAAAAAAATCCCCCGCCCCATTCCCGAATTATACTTTGTATTCTTCTAACACAATATGTTGTATAGACCCTGTTGAATCTCTATTTATAATCAGAAATACCCCGCCCGTATTTTCAGAATAAATTGACAAGCAAGCAAGTATTATCGGATTAAACGGCCTCAGGTTCGAGGCCGTTTTTTTTTAAGAGGG
>JAXHVI010000193.1:0-3026 GCA_034189195.1 Thermodesulfobacteriota bacterium
TGCTTTTGACGGCCGGATTGTTTTATATGCCGCCGCCTCTTGACGGAGACCGGGCGGTGCTGGCCGGGTCAGACCTTTTCCACTTTTATCACACCGGGCACCGTTTTTTTCAGATAAGCCTCAATTCCCTGCTTGAGGGTGATCTGGGACATGGGACATCCGGCGCAGGCCCCCTTGAGTCGCACCGACACGTTTCCGTTTTCCACATCCACCAGCTCCACATCACCGCCGTCCGCCTGAAGCTGGGGCCGGATTTTATCCAGGGCCGCTTTTACCTGCTCTTTCATGTTGTCTCCCTCTCTGGTTTTTCACACCCGGACACGGGTGACCGGAACCGGTACCGAAGTTTTTACCCGGCCGAAACCGTGGCGCTGTTTTCAGCCAAGGGCCGGACCGCAGGGCTTCTTTCCCGTGAGGTCTGTCTCCTGCTGCGCGGCGTAAAAGGCCTTTCGAAAGGCGGTAAACCCCCCGGCAGCCACCGCGGCCCGCACGTCGTTTATCAGGTTTATATAATAGAAGAGATTGTGAAGAGTTGCAAGGCGATAGGCCAGCAGCTCCCGGGACATGAACAGGTGGCGGAGGTAGGCCCGGGAAAAGCGGGTGCAGGTGTAGCAGGTGCATGCCGGATCCACGGGCCCGGTCTCTTTCGCGTGGCAGGCATTGCGGATGTTGATGGCGCCGAAGCTGGTAAAAAGTTTGCCGTTTCTGGCGTTCCGGGTGGGCATGACGCAGTCGAACATGTCCGCGCCCAGGGCCACCAGATCCACCAGCTCCGCCGGCGTGCCCACGCCCATGATGTAGCGGGGTCTGTCCGGCGGCAGCAGGGCCAGGGTGTGTTCGGCCACGGCCAGCCGCGTTTCCATCGGCTCGCCCACGCTCAGGCCGCCCACGGCATACCCTGAAAAGTCCAGGTCCACCAGACGGACTGCCGAATCGGCGCGCAGGTCGTCAAACATGCCGCCCTGGACAATGCCAAAGAGCCCGCTGCGGGAGGGACCGCCGGTGGCCTGCCACCGGTCCCGGCACCGGCCGGCCCACCGGGCCGTCAGGTTGGCCGCGTCCCGGGCCGCTGATTTTTCGGCCGGAAAGGCGATGCACTGGTCCAGGCACATCTGAATGTCGGAACCCAGCCGGTTCTGAATGTCGATCACCGACTCGGGTGTCAGCAGGTGGCTGGAACCGTCCAGGTGGGACTGAAACGCGGCCCCCTCTTCGGTGATGCGGGAGAGTTTGGCCAGGGAAAAGATCTGGAACCCGCCGCTGTCCGTGAGAATGGGCCGGCCCCATCCCATAAAGGCATGGACCCCGGAAAAGGCGTCAATGATGTCGCATCCCGGCCGCAGGTAGAGGTGATAGGTGTTGCCCAGAATGATCTGGGCCCCGCAGGCGGCAAGATCTTCGGGCGACAGCGACTTTACCGTGGCCAGGGTGCCCACCGGCATGAACACCGGGGTGGCCACGTCGCCGTGCGCGGTGGTCATTTTTCCGGTACGGGCCTTTGTGTCGGGGCAGGCGGCCGTGGTTTCAAATTGAAACATGCGTTTTTCCGTCAATATGTCTGTTGGGAGTTCCTATTCGATCAGCATGGCGTCGCCGTAGCTGTAGAACCGGTATTTTTCCTTAATGGCCGTTTCATAGGCGGCCAGAATTTTTTTTCTGCCGGCAAAGGCGGAGACCAGCATCAGCAGGGTGGACCGGGGCAGGTGAAAATTGGTGACCATGGCGGCGATGGCCTGAAAAGTATACCCCGGGTAGATGAACAGGTCACAGGCGCCGGAAAAGGCGCGAATCTCGCCGCATGTACGGGCCACGTGCTCCAGGGTGCGGACTACGGTGGTGCCGACAGCCACCACCCGGCCGCCGGCGCAGCGGGTGGTGTTGATGGCGGCCGCGGTAGCCGCCGAAACCTCAAACCGTTCGCTGTGCATGGCATGGTCCCGGATATCGGAAACCCGCACCGGCAGAAAGGTGCCGTGACCCACGTGCAGGGTGACGGCGGCTGTGGAAATGCCTTTTGCCGCCAGCCGGTCCAGCACGTCCGGCGTAAAGTGAAGCCCGGCCGTGGGCGCGGCCACGGCCCCGTCCCGGTCGGCATAGACGGTCTGGTAACAGGTCCTGTCGTCGCAGGGGGCCCCGTCCCGGTTCCGCGTGATATAGGGCGGCAGCGGGGTCCGGCCCACGGCAAAAAGCGTTTGGTCAAAATCGCCGTCGCAGGAAAAGCAAAGGGTGTAGAGGCCGTCGGCGGTGTCCACCACGCTGGCGTAAAGCCGGTCTTCAAAAAGAAACCGGGTGCCCGGCCGAAGGCGGCCCGAGGCCTTTACCATGCAGCGGCATATCACGCCGTTTTCCGTGCGGACGCCGGGGTAATCCAGGATCAGCGCCCCGGCCCGGCCCCCGGTCTCCTTTACCCCTTCCAGCCGGGCCGGCACAACCTTTGTGTTGTTGACCACCAGCAGGTCCGAGGGCCGCAACAGGTCGGGCAGGTCGAAAAACCGGTGATGGGAAAGGCCGCCGCAGGCGCGGTCCAGCCGCAGCAGGCGGCTGCTGTCCCGTTGGGGTGCCGGCTGCTGGGCGATTCTGTCCGGTGGCAGGTCATAATCGTAATCGGCAACAAGAAACATAAACGTTTAGAGAATCTTTAAAGTAAAAATTACCGCAGAAGACACAAAGAAAAATTCACGGACTACCGGTTGCCCAGGTAGACCAGGCCCAGTCCGGCCAGCATCAGGGTCAGACCAAAAAGCCGCAGCACCCGGGGCTCCAGCTCCAGAAGCTGTTTCAACCATGTTTTGACGGTTTCGGGAAAGGCAAAATAGGGCATGCCCTCAATGATCATGACCATGCCGATGACGCAGAGAAAAAACTTCATGTTATTAACCTCTTTACGACGCGGCTGTTTTGCTGGTCCCCTGTCGGGCCGGCAGCGTTCAGTGTGCCCAGTATACGGGATTTTCTGCCGGAATGTCAAAGCAAAACAGGCTGCTTTGGCAGGCACCGGCCGGAAGAATCGCTGTTTGCCGGTCGAA
>JAXHVI010000194.1:0-7206 GCA_034189195.1 Thermodesulfobacteriota bacterium
CTTTGCTTCGCCTGGCCGGCGCTGGCTGTATAGCATCTGCCCTGCGCTACTGCTCAAGACTGGGACAAGGCGTCTTACGACTTATCGGGGTCCCGGACTGACTTTGACGGGTCCCTGGGCCGGCCCCTGTGAATGCTTGACAACAGAGAGGGCACCCATTATGCTGTCTATTTGGGGTGCCGGGCAGCGCACTGCCGGAGCGCCTCTTCTATCAATATAATGCATATTTTTAAGGAACATGTGATGCAAGAAGCGGGAAAAGCGAAAAAGGACGATGCGGCCCGGCAGGCCCTGTCTGAAAAGGATTCCAAGGCGGTTCTCAAGCAGTACGGTATTCCGGTGGTGGAGGAGACGGCGGCCCTGAACACGGACGCGGCCGTGGCCGCGGCCGAAGCCATAGGCTTTCCCGTGGTGGTCAAGGGGCTGGGCGCAAATCTGCTGCATAAAACCGAGGCCGGCCTGGTTCACCTGAAGCTGGGCAGTGCCGACGCTGTCAGGAATGCGTGCGAAAAGATTCAAAAAGGGGCAGGGGACCTGCTGGAAGGGTTTCTGGTCCAGCCCTACGTGGAGGGCAAAAGAGAGTTTGTGGCCGGCCTTTTTTATGATCCCGTGTTCGGGCCGGTGGTGATGTTCGGCCTGGGCGGTATTTTTACCGAGGCCCTGTCCGACGTAACCTTTCGGGTGGCGCCCCTGGAGGCGGTAGACGCCCGTGAAATGCTCGACGAGATTCGCGCCACGTCTCTGCTGGGCGATTTCCGGGGAGAAAAGGCCGCGGACCGGGACCAGCTGGTATCGGTGCTGATGGGGCTTTCAGACCTCAGCCGAAAAGCGCCGGACGTGGCAGAGGTGGACATCAACCCGCTGATTGTGGATGCTGAAGGCCGGGTATGCGCGGTGGACGCCCTGGTGATCAGGGGAAGCGTCCGGGAAGAGCGCCCTGGGCCGCCACCGGTGGACCCCCGCCGGCTGGGCAAACTTTTCTATCCCCAGTCCATCGCTTTTGTGGGGGCTTCGGGCCGGCTGGGCAAGTGGGGCCACCTGCTGTTTACCAACGTGCTGAGCAACGGCTATGAAGGCGAGGTTTACCTGGTCAACCCCGTGCGGGAAACCATCGCGGGCCGCAAGACCTATCCCACGGTCTCGGCCATTCCCGGCGGCGTGGACCTGGCGGTGGTCACCATTCCGGCGGCCAAGGTGCTGGACCTGATTCCCGACCTGGAGGCCAAGGGCGTAAAGCACATGCTGCTGATCACCTCCGGCTTTGGTGAAACCGGCGAGGAAGGCAAAAAACTGGAGGCCCGGGTGGTGGAGCGGGCCCGGGCCGCCGGCATCCTGCTGGTGGGGCCCAATACCATGGGCATCACCAATCCCCACATCAAGCTCTATTGCACCGGCACCCACGTGTGGCCCGATCCGGGCGGCATTGCCATGGTCTCCCAGTCCGGCAACATGGGGGGCCAGCTCTTGCAGTTTGCCGAACAGCAGGGCATTGAGATTCGGGCCTTCAGCGGGTCGGGCAACGAGGCCATGGTGACCATTGAAGACTACCTGCACGCCTTTGATGTGGATGCGCTCTCCGAAATTGTCATGCTCTATATCGAGAGCGTGAAAGACGGCCGAAGGTTTCTGAAATACGCCAAACACCTTTCAATGAAAAAACCCATTGTGCTGCTCAAGGGCGGGCAGACCAAAGTGGGGGAGAAGGCCGCGGCCAGCCATACCGGAGCCATGGCCTCCGACGCCAGGGTTTTTGATGCGGTCTGCCGCCAGTCCGGCATCGTCAAGGTGGACCAGCCCATGGACATGCTGGACCTGTCCGCCGCCTTTTCATCCATTCCACTGCCCGAGGGCAACCGCATCGGCATCATGACCCTGGGCGGCGGCTGGGGCGTGGTGGCCGCCGACCTGTGCTCGGCCTACAACCTGGAGGTGCCGGAACTGACACCGGATATTATAAAAGAGATGGACGCCCTGCTGCCGCCCTACTGGAGCCGCTCCAACCCCATCGACCTGGTGGGCGAATCCAACAACGACCTGCCCATGCAGGTGATGGAGGCCCTGCTCAAGTGGGACGGCTGCGACGCGGTGATCAACCTGGGCATCATGGGAAAGCGGCTGGTCACCCGGCGCATTGTCAAGTCCGCGGCCGTGGATCCCACCTACAAGCCGGACTTTTTGAACGACTTGGTGAAGGTGCTGTACAAGTTTGAAGAGGAGTATGTCGAGCACGTGGTCACCATGATGGACAAATACAAAAAGCCGGTGATCGGCGTGAGCATCATGACCGATGAAAAAGAGGACAGGACCGTGAACAAGGTGGCGGGCCACAAATACAACGCCCTCTTTTTCCCCACCCCGGAACGGGCGGTCAAGGCCCTGGCCAAGATGTACGACTACCGGCGGTTTCTGGCCCGGCGGTAACACGGGTATTCAGCCTCGGGAAACCCTGGACGAGGTGGAAGACGCCCCGGTGGTGGGCCAGAACCGGAAAAACGACGTGCGGGTGATCATGTTTGTAAAGCCCGGGCCGGGCCACGATCTGACCGACGCCTTAAAAGAAAAGATTCGGGCCGTGATCCGGGCCAATGCATCGCCCCGCCATGTGCCGGCAAAGATTGTGGCGGCCCCGGACATTCCCTACACGTTAAACATGAAAAAGGTGAATCTGGCCGTCAAAAAGATTCTGGGCGGCAAAGCCCCCGGCAACCGGGACGCCCTGAAAAACCCGGAGTCCCTGGATTTTTTCATGGGCCTGGAGGAGTTGATTGAACACCGTTGACAACCAGATCCAGTCGCTGCTGGAAAGAATCTACGGCCCGGACACGGCTTTACAGGCCGCCGACCGCCTGAACCGGCTGATGATCGCCTTTCCCGCCCGGCCCGCACAAAAACAGTCCTTTTTTTCCGGGTCCGACACGGTTCTCATCACCTACGGCAACACCCTGAACCGGCCGGGCCAGGCCCCGCTGGCCACCCTGGGCGAATTTGCCCGTACCCGGCTGAAGGACGCCGTTTCCGCCGTGCATGTGCTGCCCTTTTTTCCCTATTCATCGGATGACGGGTTTTCCGTGATCGATTTTTACCGCGTGGACCCCGATCTGGGCACCTGGGACGACATCGCCGCCCTGTGCCGGGATTTTGACCTGATGATCGACCTGGTGCTCAACCACATCTCAGCCCAGAGCCCCTGGTTTTCCCGCTACCTTGCCGGAGAGCCGGGGTTTGAAGACCTGGCCATCGAGGCCCGGCCCGGCGAAGACCTGATGTGCGTGGTGCGGCCCCGCACCACCCCTCTGCTGACCCCCTTTAAAAAGGCGGACGGCACAACCGTTCATGTGTGGACCACCTTTTCCGCGGACCAGGTGGACCTGAACTACTGCAGCGTGAGCGTGCTGGAAAAGATGGTGGATGTGCTGCTGTTCTACGTGGGACAGGGGGCCGCCTTCATCCGGCTGGACGCGGTGGCCTATCTTTGGAAAAAGCCCGGCACTCACTGCATTCACCTGGAACAGACCCACGACATGGTCCGGCTGTTTCGGGCCGTTCTGGACCGGGTGGCCCCGGACACGGTGCTGGTCACCGAGACCAACGTGCCCCACGCGGAAAACATCAGCTATTTCGGCCATGGCGGGGACGAGGCCCAGGTGGTGTACAATTTTACCCTGCCGCCGCTGCTGCTTCATGCCTTTATTACGGAGAACACCGCGGCCCTGACCCGGTGGGTCGCCACCCTGGAACTGCCGTCGGACCGCACCACCTTTTTAAACTTCACCGCCTCCCACGACGGTATCGGGGTCCGGCCCCTGGAGGGCATTCTTCCCGAGGCCGAAATCGACCGGCTGACGGCCCATACCCTGGAAAACGGGGGCCAGGTCTCTTTTCGCACTCGGCCGGACGGCTCCCGGGCCCCCTATGAACTCAACATCACCTACCTGGACGCCCTGAGCCGGGCCGGCGACAGCGACACGGCCCGGGCCGCCCGCCTGCTGGCTTCCCTGGCCGTGCAACTGGCACTGCCCGGCATACCGGCGGTCTACATTCACACCCTGCTGGGCACGCGAAACTGGACCGATGGGGTCAAACAGACCGGCCGGGCCCGCACCATCAACCGCCGGCCTCTGGACACAGACGATGTAAACCGGGCCATTGATACACCCGGCACTCTTGGCCACGCGGTTTTTCACGCGGCCCTTTACCTGCTGGCCCTGCGCCGCCGCCAGCCCGCGTTTCACCCCAACGCGCCTTTTGCCGTGCTGGATCTCTCTTCCCGTGTTTTTGCCATTCGCCGGACCTGCGCCGGACAGACCCTGGTCGCCGTCACCAGTGTGTCGGGCGCTTCCCAGGCCATTGGACTGCCGCCGGACACCCCATCCCAAATGACCGACCTGATCACCGGCCGGCCCATGAACCCCGCCGCCCTTCACCTGGAACCCTGGCAGACGGTATGGCTGGCCGATGCGGCCCCTTTATAATCTTGACATTGCCGGAATGATGCGTTTATATATCGACATTTCATTTTCCTGCCCAATGCCTGGGTGGCGGAATAGGTAGACGCAAGGGACTTAAAATCCCTCGGTCGTTAAGGCTGTGCCGGTTCGATTCCGGCCCCAGGCACCAGTCAGATACAGCAGGAAAAACCAGAAAGGCCATGCAGCAAAGCCCCGGCCTTGTCCACCGCCGCATCGGTTATTTTTTAAGGGGTTGGTCGGTTAGCGCCACCTATATCTATCTATCATTCCTCGGCTTGCGGATGATCAATTTCTTGAGGCATGAAGGTCATTTGTTTTTGCCATTTTTTGCGCATTTTTGTATCTGGCTCCTTTTTGTTTTCTGTTGTTATATTGAAAGGTTGTATAACTTTTATATACTACAGCAAGACAAAAGATACCAGTACAAAATGCGATTTTTTATTCTTTACAAGTAGTTATACCCGTGGATGGACACTAGTTATAGCCGATATCCTGCTGCCCGAGCTGAATGGCATGCACGTGGTGCGGCGTATTAGAAATCTTGCAGGAACAGCGCTTCCGGTCATCGGCATCTTCTCCACCCCCTGGCTGCCGGACAGAGAGCATTTTGACGCCGTTCTGTCCAAACCCTTCCCCGTGGAAAATCTGGTCGATTGCGTGCGGGAATATATGCGGAAGCGCACAGCGTAAGGACACGCACGACGTATCCCCACAGTGACACCCCAGTGACGGACAGCATGGACTGCTGCCCGCGGCGATTTTATCACGGCAGGTATGCCGCCTGTTTTCAGAAAATGAAAATTCAGAAAAAAAAGATGGTGCCGAAGGGGAGACTTGAACTCCCACGGGGGAACCCCCACTAGACCCTGAACCTAGCGCGTCTACCAATTCCGCCACTTCGGCACGTATCTACAGAAAAACAGACGCAGTGTTGCCGGATAATAATCATTGCGTCTGCCGGAAAAAGTTTTTATATATATAAGCTTTGGAACAGTGTCAAGTAAAAACATGATCAAAAATGAAAGGCGGCGGTTTTAAAATGCGGGTTGTCGAAGGTCTGGACAGTCTGGAAGGGTCCTTTGAGCGGGCCGTGGTCACCATCGGCAACTTTGACGGTGTGCACAAGGGCCACCAGGCCCTGTTTGCCAGGGTAAAAGAAAAGGCCCGGGAGATCGGCGGCACAGCGGTTGCCGTTACCTTTGAGCCCCATCCCGCCAAGGTGCTGCACCCGAATACACCGGCGCCCCCCCGGATCACCCTCTATGAGCAGAAGGCGGAACTGATCGCGGCAAACGGAATAGACGCCCTTGTCTGCATCCCTTTTTCCATGACCTTTGCCACGCTTGGCGCCATGGCGTTTCTGAAAGATATATTGATCCGCCAGATCGGCATGAAGGCAATCGTGGTGGGCCGTGATTATGCTTTTGGCAGGAAAAGGGAAGGCAACGTCGATTTTCTGGAAAGACACGCCCGGGACCTGGGCTTTGAGGTGATATGTGAACCCTGGGTGGACACGGTGCCGGGCCATGGGCGCATCAGCAGCACCACGGTACGGGAAACCGTGATGGCCGGAAATGTGGCGGTGGCCTTTGATCTGCTGGGCCGTTACTACCAGGTGCGGGGTACGGTGGTGTCGGGCCGGGGCCGGGGCGGCAGTGCCCTGGGGTTTCCCACGGCCAACATCGCGCTCACCGACGAGCTGTGCCCGGCCAACGGGGTCTACGCGGTTACCGTGGAATACCGGGGACGGCGATTGAAGGGCGTGGCCAACATCGGCTACAGCCCCACGTTTGAAGACCACCTGTTTACCGTTGAGGTCCATATTTTTGATTTTGACGAACAGATCACCGGCCAGCGGATAAGAGTTAATTTTATTGAACGCCTGCGGGATGAGAAAAAGTTTTCCGGCATCGATGAGCTGAAACGGCAGATAGCGACGGATGCGGCCGAGGCCCGGCGGATTCTGGCTTGATAGAGGCCCGGCGGTATGCCGGGTATGAACAAGGGGTATGTGACATGACGGTTCTGGACATCGTGACCTATCCGGCGGATATTTTAAAAGACGGGGCACTGCCGGTGGCAAACATCGACGGCAAGCTGCAACAACTTATCGATGACATGGCCCAGACCATGTACGCCCGCCAGGGGGTGGGCCTGGCCGCGGTCCAGGTGGACAGCGGTCTGCGGCTGGTGATTTACGATGTGTCGGATCAGCGGGAAAAACAGCAATTCCGGGTGGTGATCAATCCCGAGATCGTGGCCGCCGACGGCGAGTGTATCTCCGAACAGGAGGGGTGTCTCAGCGTGCCCGAGCTGCGCACTGATGTGAAACGGGCCGCCACGGTCCGGGTGGCGGGCGTGGACCGGGAAGGCCGTCCCCTTGTTATTGATGCCGAAGGGCTTGAGGCCATTGTGCTTCAGCACGAAATCGATCATCTCAACGGTACCCTGATTCTGGACAGGGCCAGCCGCCTGAAGCGGGAACTCTACAAGCGCAAAGTGCAGAAAAGAATAAAGCAGGCATGGCAAGAGACCTGAGAATCGTTTTCATGGGAACCCCGGAATACGCGGTGCCCTGTCTGAAGGCCCTCGCGGACAATGGGTATGATCTGCCCCTGGTGGTGACCCAGCCGGACAAGCCCAAAGGCCGGGGCCGCAAGATGGCGCCGCCGCCGGTGAGGGGGGCGGCCGAAATCCTGGGCCTGGCCGTGGCCCAGCCGGCGTCGGTGCGCACCGA
>JAXHVI010000195.1:0-11471 GCA_034189195.1 Thermodesulfobacteriota bacterium
ATCAAGAACGGCTGGTTCGGTTTTGACAAGGCCGTGGCCACACCGGACATGATGGGCGCCGTGGGCAAGATCGGCAAGCTGCTGGGCCCCCGGGGCCTGATGCCCAACGCCAAGACCGGAACGGTCACCTTTGACGTGGCCAGGGCCGTGAACGACCTGAAGGCAGGCAAGATCGACTTTCGGGTCGACAAGACCGGCATTGTTCACGCGCCGCTGGGAAAGGCCTCCTTCGGTATCGAGAAGCTGCAGGACAATATGATGGCCCTGCTCAGGACGCTGATCGCCATGAAGCCGGCCACCAGCAAGGGGGCCTACATGAGAAGCCTTGCCGTATCCACCACCATGGGCGCCGGTGTCCGGCTGGACCCGCTGCTGGTAAAGGACGCGGTAAAATAAAAGGGATCATGCCGGCGACGGCTCACCCTTTTTGCGTAGGATATTGTAACCGCGCTGTTTGAAACCGTTCAGACGGCGCGTATTATTTTCTGTCAAAGACCGCAGGCGCATGCCCGTGCATGCTTAATCCGGTTTACCGGCCTGCCGAGACAGAGTGACCACACTTTTAGTTACTGCTGAATGTGTCGCCTCCGGTCTTTTTCGGAAACAGAAAGGAGGTGTATTCCACTTTGCTGAATCTTACTCAGAAACAAGCCCTGGTAGAGGAACTGCGCGGATCTTTTCAGAAGGCCGCCATTTTAATTCTAACGGATTACAAAGGCCTCACCGTGGAGCAGGTTAATGACCTGCGGCGTAAGCTCAAGGAGGTCGGTGTCGAGTACCGGGTGGTGAAAAACACCCTGCTGCGCCGGGCCGTCCAGGAGACGGCCATGGCCGCGGCTCAGGACCATTTCACGGGCCCCACGGCGGTCGCCCTGGGCTATGACGATCCGGTGGCGGTGGCCAAGGTGCTGTGCGAGTTTGCCAAGACCAACGACAAGCTGGCGGTCAAGGCCGGGGTCATGGCCGGCAAGCTGATGGACCGCGACAGGATTACCGCGCTTTCCAAGCTGCCGTCACGCGAAGAGCTGCTGGCCAAGCTGCTCGGAACGATGAACGCGGTGCCCACGTCTTTTGTCAGGGTACTCAACGGTATTCCAGCCAAACTTGTTTATGCGCTGGCCGCCATCAAGGAACAGAAAGAGGCCGCATAAACAGACCGGTGAAACACATTTTATCAATTTTTCTATATTATCAAGTTGGAGGAAGGATCAATGGCTGACATTACCAAGCAGGATGTAATCGATTTTATCGCAAATATGACCGTACTGGAGTTGTCCGAACTGATTACCGAACTGGAAGAGAAGTTCGGCGTTTCCGCGGCCGCGCCCGTTGCCATGATGGCCGGCGGCATGCCTGCCGGCGGCGATGCCGGAGCTGCTGAAGAAAAGACCGAGTTTGACGTGGTGCTGCTCACCTCCGGTGACAAGAAAATTCAGGTCATCAAGGAAGTCCGGGCCATCACCGGCCTGGGCCTCAAAGAGGCCAAGGCCCTGGTGGAAGAGGCCCCCAAGCCCGTCAAGGAAGGGGTTCCCAAGGACGAGGCGGAAAAACTCAAGGCCCAGCTGGAAGGCGCCGGCGCCCAGGTGGAGATCAAATAATCGGTGCTCATCGGCCGATGACGGTAAGGCGGCTCGACCCATTTTCGTATTTCATGACGAAAGTGGGTCGGCTGTCATGCCATGCAGGACAATTCTGGAGTTCGGAAAAGCATGATGCGAGGCATGCGGTGTGGTTGGGCCTCACCCCCGAACCCCGTAAAAAACATTTTTCGGAGATGCCATGTCAGGCGAATCTATGTTGAACAGGCGCATTAGAAAGCAATTCGGCAAGCTGGACAAGATCGTGGAAATACCCGATCTGATCGGTATGCAGAAAGAGTCCTACGGACGATTCCTGCAGCAGGGGGTTCCGCCGGAAAAACGTGAAAAGATCGGGTTGCAGGCGATCTTTCAGTCGGTATTTCCCATCAAGGATTTTACCAAAAGCGCCTCCCTCGAATTTGTCTCCTACTCCTTCGGCGGCGTCAAGCATTCGGTGGCTGAATGCATTCAGCGGGGCATGACCTACGAGATTCCCGTGCGCATACGGGTCCGGCTGGTGGTCTATGACATGGATGAGCCATCAGGAACATCCAGCATTCGGGACATCAAGGAACAGGAGATATATTTCGGCGCCATTCCGCTGATGACGGACAACGGCACCTTTATCATCAACGGTACCGAGCGGGTGGTGGTGAGCCAACTGCACCGGTCGTCGGGCATTTTCTTTGATCACGACCAGGGCAAGACCCACTCTTCCGGCAAGGTGGTCTACAGTTCCCGCATCATTCCGGTGCGGGGGTCCTGGATCGATATCGAGATCGATCCCAAGGATGTCGTCTACATGCGCATCGACCGGCGGCGAAAGTTCCCGGGCACCATCCTTTTCAAGGCCCTGGGCTACACGGTAAAGGACATTCTTGATTATTTTTACACCAGGGAGCGCATTTTTGTCCGCAAGAAGAAGGTGTTCAAAGCCTTCAGTGAAGATTCGCTGCGCGGCCAGCGGGCCACGGTCCGTATCAAGCATCCCGAAACCGGCGACCTGATCGTGGACAAGGGCCGGATCTTCAACAAGACCGTGTTGAAAAACATGAAATCCGCGGGTATCGACATGGTGCCCATTCGCCCTGAAGACGTGGTGGGCGCCGTTCTGGCCGCGCCATTGACCAATCCCTCTACCGGCGAAATGCTGGCCGATGCCGGTGATTTTATCAGCGAAGAGGTGTTTGAGCGCATCGGCGAGCTGGGTATTGAGGAACTCCAGATTCTGTTTATCGACGGCGCCGGCAGCACCGATTCCATTGTCAAAACCCTGCTGCTGGACAAGGTGAACACCAAGGAAGAGGCCCTGATCGATATCTACCGGCGTATTCGACCGGGCAACCCGGCCACGCCGGAAGTGGCCCAGGATTTTATCGATCACCTTTTTTTCAAGCCCGACTACTACGATCTTTCGGCCGTGGGCCGGCTGAAACTCAACCACCGGCTGGGGGCCCACGCGCCGGTAAGCCTGCGGACCCTGCGGCGGGAAGACCTGCTGCTGGCAGTGAAAACCCTGATTCACCTGAAAAACACCCAGGGGCCGGTGGACGACATCGACCATCTGGGCAACCGCCGGGTGCGGGCCGTTGGCGAGCTGCTGGAAAACCAGTACCGCATCGGCCTGGTGCGCATGGAGCGGGCCATCAAGGAGCGCATGAGCCTTCAGGAGGTGGACGCGCTCATGCCCCACGACCTGATCAATCCCAAGCCGGTCTCGGCGGTGGTGCGGGAATTCTTCGGTACCAGCCAGCTCTCCCAGTTCATGGACCAGACCAACCCGTTGTCCGAGACCACCCACAAGCGGCGGCTCTCCGCCCTGGGCCCCGGCGGCCTGACCCGGGAACGGGCCGGATTCGAGGTCCGGGACGTGCATCCCTCCCATTACGGGCGGATCTGTCCCATTGAAACGCCGGAAGGCCCCAACATCGGCCTGATCGTTTCCCTGAGCACCTACGCGCGTGTCAACGGTTATGGTTTTATCGAGACGCCGTACCGCGTGGTCAAAGACACCAAAGTGTCCAAAGAGATTAAAATGCTGCCCGCCTTTGAGGAAGGGGAGCATCCCATTGCCCAGGCCAACGCCCCCATCGGCATGGACGGTTGCTATGTCAACCCGGTGGTCATTGCCCGGGTGGCCGGCGAGTTCAGCATGATCAAGGCCAGTGACGTGGAGCTGATGGATGTATCGCCCAACCAGCTGGTCAGCGTCTCGGCCTCCCTGATTCCCTTTCTTGAAAACGACGACGCCAACCGGGCCCTGATGGGATCCAACATGCAGCGCCAGTCCGTGCCCCTGGCCAGGACCAGCGCGCCCCTGGTGGGCACGGGTGTGGAAAAGGTGGTGGCCCGGGATTCGGGCGTGGCCGTGGTGGCCCGCCGGCCCGGCGAGGTCATCTACGTGGACGCGAGTCGCATCGTGGTCCGGCACGACACCGACGACAAGGACCCGGAAGCCAAACCGGTAACCGTCTACAACCTGTCCAAGTTCATTCGCTCCAACCAGAACACCTGTTTCAACCACCGGCCCATCGTCAAGAAGGGGCAGCGGGTGGCGCCCGGCGACGTGCTGGCCGACGGCCCGGCCACGGAAAAGGGCGAGCTGGCCCTGGGCAAGAACGTGACCGTGGCCTTCATGCCATGGGGCGGGTACAACTTTGAAGACTCCATTCTTGTGGGGGAAACCCTGGTGCGGGACGGTGTGTTTACCTCGATTCACATTGAGGAGTTCGAGGTGGTGGCCCGGGACACCAAGCTGGGCAAGGAAGAGATCACCTGCGATATTCCCAACGTGGGCGAGGAGAGCCTGGTGGACCTGGATGAGAGCGGTATCGTCCGCCTGGGCGCCGAGGTCAGGCCCGGCGATATTCTGGTGGGCAAAATCACGCCCAAGGGCGAGACACAGCTCTCTCCGGAAGAGAAACTGCTGCGCGCCATCTTCGGCGAAAAGGGCGGCAACGTGAAAGACACCTCCCTTCGGGTGCCCCCCGGTGTCAGCGGCACGGTCATCGACGCCAAGGTCTTTACCCGCCGGGGCGTGGAAAAGGACACCCGCACCCGCATGATCGAGGAAGAAGAGATCCATATGCTGGAGAAGAACCGGGACGACGAGATTGCGGTCATCGAAGAAGTCACCCGGGAACGTCTCAAGGCGCTGCTGGTGGGGCAGAAGTGCGATACGCCGGTCAAGAAGGGAAAGAAGACCCTTCTTGTCAAAGGCGACAACATCACGGCCGCCCTGTTTGACGAGGTGCCCACCTCCCAGTTTGAAAAGATCGCCGTGACCTCCGACGGTGTCACGGAGCAGGCCCACCGGGTATTTGAGTGGTATCGGACCCAGGTTGATGCCTGCCGGGAAGAGTTCGAGGCCAGGATCAGCCGCTACGGCGCCGGCGAGGAGTTGCCCCCCGGCGTGATCAAGATGGTCAAGGTGTACGTGGCCATGAAGCGGGTGCTTTCCACGGGCGACAAGATGGCCGGCCGCCACGGCAACAAGGGCGTGGTGTCGCGTATTCTGCCCCAGGAGGACCTGCCCTACTTTGAAGACGGAACCACGGTGGACATGGTGTTAAACCCCCTGGGTGTGCCGTCCCGTATGAACGTGGGACAGATTCTGGAGATTCATCTGGGCCGGGCCGCCAGGGTTCTGGGCGACCAGATCAGCAGGATGCTGGAAGAAAAGAAATACAATGACTTAAAGAAAAAGCTGTCCGCCATTTTCAATAAGGAGATACCGGCCGCCGAGATTGAGGCCATGACTCCGGACCGTCTCTGCGAGTTCGCGTCTGAATACAAAGACGGTGTCCACATGGAGACCCCGGTGTTTGACGGCGCCAAGGAGGCGGAGATCAAGGCCCTGCTCAAGGAGGGAGGCGCGGACGAGACCGGCCAGGCGGTGCTTTACGACGGCCGTACCGGAGAGCCCTTTGACGAGCGTATCACCGTGGGCACCATGTATATGCTCAAGCTCCACCACCTGGTGGACGACAAGCTGCATGCCCGGTCCATCGGCCCATATTCGCTGGTCACCCAGCAGCCCCTGGGCGGCAAGGCACAGTTCGGCGGCCAGCGTCTGGGCGAAATGGAAGTGTGGGCCATGGAGGCTTACGGCGCGGCTTACGCGCTGCAGGAGTTTCTCACGGTCAAATCCGACGATATCGCCGGCCGGACCCGCATGTACGAGAAGATCGTCAAGGGTCAGAACGTCCTGGACCCGGGGATTCCCGAGTCTTTCAAGGTTCTGACCAAGGAGATGAAGGCGCTTGGGCTGGATGTAACCCTTATTGAACAGCAAGATAAGGAGTAGCGATTGGAAACTGTATACGATTTTTTTGCAAAACCGATAAACCCCCGGCGTTTTTCAGGCGTCAAGATCGCCCTGGCCTCGTCGGAGCAGATTCTGCAATGGTCCTTCGGCGAGATCACCAAGCCCGAAACCATCAACTACCGGACGTTCCGGCCCGAGCGGGACGGGCTGTTCTGCGCCAAGATTTTCGGCCCGACCAAGGACTTCGAGTGCAACTGCGGCAAGTACAAGCGCATGAAACACCGGGGCGTCACCTGCGAAAAATGCGGGGTGGAGGTGATCCAGTCCAAGGTGCGGCGGGAGCGCATGGCCCATATCAGGCTGGCGTCGCCGGTTTCCCACATATGGTTTCTCAAGAGCCTGCCCAGCAAGATCGGCAACGTTCTGGACCTGACCTTAAAAGAGCTGGAGCGGGTGCTTTATTTTGACAGCTATATCGTCATCGACCCCAAAAACACGGACCTGTCCCCCATGGAACTGCTGCCCGAAGAGGCTTACCAGGAGGCCCGGGCCAAGTACGGTTCGGACTTTGAGGCCGCCATCGGCGCGGAAGCCGTAAAGGCCCTGCTGGACAAGGTGGACCTGGACGTGCTCAGCAAGCAACTGCGGGATGATTTGAAAGCCACTTCGGTGGAGGCCAAGCGGAAAAAACTGGCCAAGCGGCTGCGGATCGTTGACGCGTTCGCCAAGTCCGGGATCTCCCCCTCGTGGATGATTATTGATGTGGTGCCGGTGCTGCCGCCGGACCTGCGGCCCCTGGTGCCCCTGGAGGGCGGACGGTTCGCCACTTCGGATCTGAACGACCTCTACCGCCGGGTGATCAACCGTAACAACCGGCTCAAGCGGCTCATGGAACTCAAGGCCCCGGACATCATCATCCGAAACGAAAAGCGCATGCTGCAGGAGGCGGTGGACGTGCTGTTCGACAACGGCCGCCACGGCAGGGCCGTCACCGGCAGCAACAAGCGGCCGTTAAAGTCGCTCACCGACACCCTGAAAGGAAAGCAGGGCCGGTTCCGGCAGAACCTGCTGGGCAAGCGGGTCGATTACTCGGGCCGTACGGTCATTACCATCGGCCCCAACCTGCGGCTGCACCAGTGCGGCCTTCCCAAGCAGATGGCCCTGGAGCTGTTCAAGCCGTTTATCTATTACCGCCTGGAACAGAAAGGCTATGTGTCCACCGTCAAGAGTGCCAAGAAGATGGTGGAGCGGGAGGGCCCGGAAGTGTGGGATACACTGGAAGAGGTGGTCAAGGAGTATCCGGTGATGCTCAACCGGGCACCCACCCTTCACCGGCTGGGTATCCAGGCCTTTGAGCCGGTGCTCATCGAGGGCAAGGCCATTCAGCTGCATCCCCTGGTCTGCACGGCCTTTAACGCCGACTTCGACGGCGACCAGATGGCCGTTCACATTCCGCTTTCAGTGGAGGCCCAGATCGAGGCCCGGGTGCTGATGCTGGCCACCAATAATATTCTTTCCCCGGCCAACGGAAGTCCCATCATCGTTCCAACCCAGGACATCGTGCTGGGTACCTATTACATGACCAAGATCATCGACGGAACCAAGGGAGAGGGCGTCGTGTTTTCCGGTCCCGAAGAGGTGGTGGCGGCCTTTGATTCAGGGACCGTGGGCCTTCATGCCGCCGTCTCCGTTCGGATCAACGGCAAGCTTTACGACACATCGGTGGGCCGTGTCCTGGTGTGGGAGGTGATACCCCAGCAGATCGTGCCGGTGTTCAAAACCATTCACTTTTCGGCCAAGAAGGAGGCCAACGGTGTACTGGCAGAGATCAAGCGGGGAGCGTCCTTTGTGGACATGCAGAGGAAACATGGCGATGAAAGCGGCGTGGACTACGAGCGGGCCATGAAAAAAGAGGATATGATCACGGAGTTCGGCCTTTCCGAGGCGGACGCCGATTACCTGTTCTCCCTGAAGGAAGGTGAATGCAGTGATATCATTGAAATCAGCAATGGCTACCGCCTGTTCAAACTGGCCGGCTACCGGAGCGAGATTCCCTTTGAGATGGTCAACCGGCCCCTGGGCAAAAAGGCCATTCGGGAGCTGGTGGACGGGGCCTATCGAAACACCGGCCTGAAATCCACGGTGATTCTGGCCGACCGGCTCAAGGACATCGGTTACAAGTATTCAACCCTGGGCGGGCTTTCCATCTCCATCGACGCCATGGTGGTGCCGGAAAAGAAATGGGACATCATCAAGGCCGCTGAAAAGAAGGTGGATGAGATCGCCAACCAGTACAAGGAGGGCCTGATCACTCAGGGTGAGAAATACAACAAGGTCGTGGATATCTGGTCCAAGGCCACCGACGACATCGCCAACGAGATGATGGATGCCATGCGGACCGACGCCGGAACCCCAACCGGGCGCTTTAACCCGGTGTTTATGATGGCCGACTCCGGGGCCCGGGGCAGCAAGGACCAGATGCGGCAGCTGGCCGGCATGCGCGGCCTGATGGCCAAACCTTCCGGTGAGATTATCGAAACCCCCATCGTGGCCAACTTCCGGGAAGGTCTCAGCGTGCTTCAGTACTTTATCTCCACCCATGGCGCACGGAAAGGCCTGGCGGACACGGCCTTAAAGACAGCCAACTCCGGGTACCTTACCCGCCGGCTGGCCGACGTGGCCCAGGACTGCATCATCACCGAGGATGACTGCGGCGCCATGATGGGCGTGGAGGTGGAGGCCCTGGTGGAGGGCGGCGAGATCATCGAACGCCTGGTGGACCGGGTCATCGGCCGCATCGCCCTTGAGGATATCCGCGACCCCTTTACCGACGAAGTGATTGTCAAGGGCGGTGAGGAGATCACCGAGCGGCATCTTCCCGCCATTGAAAATTCGGGCCTCACCAAGATCCGGATCCGTTCGGTGCTGACATGCAAGAGCGAAACCGGCATCTGCGCCAAGTGCTACGGCCGGGATTTTGCCCACGGCAAACTGGTGGAACACGGCCAGGCCGTCGGCATTCTGGCGGCCCAGTCCATCGGCGAGCCCGGCACCCAGCTCACCATGAGAACCTTTCACATCGGCGGTACCGCCAGCCGGAAGGTGGAGCGGGCAGAGATTCGGGCCCGGGTGGACGGCTTCATCCGCTTGGGCGACCTGAAGCTGGTGGAAAACGCCGAGAAGAAGCTGGTGGTCATGAACCGCCGGGGCGGTGAATTCACCATCGTCAACAAGGCGGGCCGGGAGGTGGAAAAGTGCCCGGTCATTTACGGCGCCACCATAGTCGTGAAGGACGGCCAGGAGATCAAGGCCGGTGACGTGCTGGCCGCCTGGGACCCCTTTACCACGCCCATCGTGGCGGAGGTGGCCGGCACGGTGAAGTTCGGCGACATCATCAAGGGCAAGACCATGCAGGAGATGGTGGACCCGGTGACCGGCAAGTCGAGCCAGACCATTATCGACGAGAGCCGGACCCATGACGTGCGGCCCCGTATCTCCATCAAGGACGAAGAAAACAGGACCGCCACCCTGCCCGACGGAAAGAGCAAGGCCCGTTACCCCCTGCCCGTGGGCGCGGTCCTGCTGGTGGAGGAAAACGACACCATCCGGGCCGGCGACGTGATCGCCAAGCTGCCCCGGGCCACCACCAAGACCAAGGACATTACCGGTGGTCTGCCCCGGGTGGCCGAGCTCTTTGAAGTGCGCAAGCCCAAGGAGGCGGCCATTCTGAGCGAGATCAACGGGTATGTCTCCATTGCCAAGGCCACCACCAAGAAGGGCAAGCAGAAGGTGACCGTGACCCCGGTGGACGGCGGCGAACCCAGGGAATACCTGATTCCCCGGGGCAAGCACATCAATGTGTACGACGGCGACTATATTCGGGCCGGTGAAGAGATTGTGGCCGGGTCGGCCAATCCCCAGGACGTCATGAACATCCGGGGTGACGTGGCCCTGGCCCGTTACCTGGTGGACGAGGTGCAGGAGGTGTACCGGCTTCAGGGCGTCACCATCAACGACAAGCATATTGAGGTCATTGTTCGCCAGATGATGCGGCGGGTCAAGATCAAGGAGATCGGCGACACGGAATTTATCGATGACGAGCAGGTGGACCGGCAGCGATTTGAAGACGTCAACCGGGAGGTGATCGCCAGTGGCGGAAAGCCCGCTGTGGGCGAGCCCCTGATTCTCGGTATCACCAAGGCGTCTCTGGCCACGGAAAGCTTTATCTCCGCGGCTTCTTTCCAGGAGACCACCAAGGTCCTTACCGACGCCAGTATTGCCGGAAAGACAGACTACCTGAAGGGTCTCAAGGAGAACGTTATCATGGGCCGCCTGATTCCGGCGGGTACCGGGTATGTAGAGTATCGAAAGGCCGCGGAAAAGTAGGGCGGCCGGCACGAAAAATCGTGTTAAACACAGATAAAATGCTTGACAGAGCGAAAAAATAATTATACCATTTTTTGTTTTATCGGATTTGCAATCATTAACCGAGAGTTTGCAAAAAAAGGGAGTTAAAACGGGAAACATGCCTACGATTAATCAGCTGGTACGCAACGGAAGAAAGCGGGCAACCAAGAAGACCACCACCCCGGCACTGAAGGGGGCTCCCCAGAAGCGGGGGGTGTGTGTGCGGGTGTATACCACCACGCCGAAAAAGCCCAACTCGGCTTTGCGTAAAGTGGCCAGGGTGCGGCTGACCACTGGGATCGAGGTCACCGCCTACATTCCGGGTATCGGCCACAACCTTCAGGAACACTCGGTGGTGCTGGTTCGCGGCGGCCGCGTCAAGGACCTGCCGGGTGTTCGCTACCACATCGTGCGGGGCACCCTGGACACCCTGGGCGTCAGTGACAGGAAGCAGGGCCGGTCCAAGTACGGCACAAAGAGACCCAAATAAGGGGGCCCGGCGGGGCGCCATGCGGATCGAACATAAATAAACAGGACAATGGTGTAAGGTATGCCTAGAAAAAGAGAAGTCCCGGTACGACCGGTGTTGCCGGATGCACGGTACAACAGCAAACTGGTATCCATGTTTATTCACAAGCTGATGCGCGACGGCAAGAAAAGCACGGCGGAGTCCATACTCTACAAGGCGTTTGACATTATCAACGAGAAGACGGGCAAGGCGCCGCTGGAGGTGTTTGAAGAGGCCCTGGCCAATGTCAAGCCCAAGCTTGAGGTCAAGTCTAGGCGTGTGGGCGGTTCCACCTACCAGGTGCCCACCGAGATCCGGGAAGCCCGGCGGGTGGCCCTGGCCATCCGGTGGCTGATCGGCTATGCCCGGAGCCGGGCGGAAAAGGGAATGGACGTGAAACTGGCCGGTGAGCTGATGGATGCGGCCGGACAGCGGGGCGCTTCGGTAAAGAAACGGGAAGACACCCATAAGATGGCGGAGGCGAACAAGGCTTTTGCCCACTATCGGTGGTAGATGCCGCGGGCAAAAGATTTTTATATATGTTATTATAAATATAAAACATTTTATAATCAGCGAGTGCATGTAAAAAGGGGGCAGCATTATGGCAAAGGCAAAGTTTGAGCGAAAAAAGCCGCATGTGAACGTAGGTACGATCGGCCATATCGACCACGGCAAGACGACGCTGACCGCGGCGATCACGAAGCACTGC